>JAFSSR010000097.1 GCA_017450885.1 Clostridia bacterium
CGGAAGAGGACGGAACGCTGCGGGTATATTCCGACAACGTGGACGCGGTCATGCTCATTTCCGGGTATGAGACCTCGACGGAAAACACCGAAAAAATGATCTCCGATATCAAGTCGGGCAAAACGATGAGCGCGGGGATCTACGAAAGAAAAGGAAGCGACCCGGAGTATTCGATATACTTCCTTTCCTCCTCCGACGGGACCGGGTATCTTACCCTTGACCGGGCGAACGAACAGCGCCGCGGCGAGGCGGGCGTATTATTCAAAATCGCCGGGTGGTTTACCGTCTTCTGGATCTTTCTGATGGCGGTTTATATTATAGCGGGAAGGCATCCGGAAAAACTCGGTCCGACGGCTTTTAAGATCCTATACGGAAGGTTCAGCCTCAGGCCGCGAGAATAAAAAGAAGGAGGTAAACCATGGTCACGGTATTCAGATACGTTGATATATTATCGACGGTATTCTTTATAGGCGTTTTCGTACACTATTTGGGAATACGTAATGAAAAAACTCCGAGAGGAGAGGTGCGCCTCCCCGCGTTTATAATGCTTATCGGAAGCGTATGCGGATCGTTCTTCTCCGTATTCTCCGTCGCGGCGTCGTTTGAAACGCAGATCTGGGAACCCGCGCCGCTTTGGGCGATCATCACATTCAATTCGTTTGTCCTTTTAGGTTTAGGGCTTTCGCTCGCTCCGATAATGATAAAGATCACCTACGACAGCTCGGGGATCGAAAAAAGAGACCTTTTCGGAGTAAAAAGGAGATACGGCTGGCGGGAGCTCACAGAGCTTGAAGACATGCACGGAGATATCCGGCTCTATTTCGGAAAGCGGAGGCTTTCGGTCGACGAGATGTCTTGCGGGATCGAAGAGCTTACAGCGTACGCGCAAAAGCAGTACCGGGCGATCCGCGGCAGCGCTCTTCCCCTCAGACCGGTATCCAAACGCTCTCTTTTTAAAGGGCACGTCAAAAATCCCGGCGGATTTGTGTTTTTCTACGCGCTCATCTACCTTCTGCTGTTCGGCTTTCTCACGGTCGCGATCATCGACTCCCGCCCGATGAAAGCCGAGGAACTGGCCTACGCGGTCATAACGCCGACGGGTCACGAGCTTTCCGACGGGGATCTCAAAATATACGCGGCGGACGATACGCCTTACGTCCTGAAAGATTACAAAAAATATATCACGAACGCCGACGGGCTGATCGCTCTCGTCGGGGCGGGAGACAGAATGGAGGTGGGTTATGTAGGACACGAGGACGCAAAGGAAGATCCGAGGAGAACGATCTGCAGCATAGAGGAGGAAGGCGGAGAAAAATTCCGTACTCTCGAAATGTCCAACGAGATGATGCGAGACGATATAAGGATCGTAAAAACGCTCATCGGAGGGCTGACCGTCCTGTGGACGGTCTACTGCGTAATGTCGATCAAAGTAGGGCGCGATCCGGACAAATACAGCCCACGGACAGTCGGATTTTTCTTTAAAGACGGATATATCTCCTGAATACCGCGGCGATTTGTGGTAAATATCTATTGTAATATTTCCCGTTTTGTGATAGTATAAATAAGAAACATATCATATGATTTAAAACAACGGAGATAATATTATTATGACTGACACCGCAAAGAGAACGCGCAAACTGACACAACTCGGACTGCTCGCCGCGCTGGTCATCCTGTTCGGATATCTGCCTTTAAAGATCGGCGCCATCGAGATGACGCTGATGATGATACCCGTCACGCTCGGCGCGATCCTTGTCGGTCCGCTCACCGGCGGAATACTCGGCGGTCTGTTCGGGCTCATCAGTTTTCTGCAGTGCTTCGGCGCACTGGGATTTCCGGCGAGCACGTTCGGAAATTTCGTTTTCGGGCTCAATCCGGCGGCGACGGTATTCATGTGCTTCGTTCCCCGCATCCTTATGGGAGCGGCGGTCGGCTGGATATTCCGCGGGCTCGAAAAGATAGACAAGACGCATTTTATATCCTACCTTGTTTCCAACGTATCCGGGGCGCTTCTCAACACGGTGCTGTTTATGGGATCGCTTATCATCTTCTTCTGGCACGACGCCGCTTTCCTCGCCCAAATGAACGAATGGGGACTCTCCACGGATAAGCTCGGCGCCTTCCTCGTCGCCTTTGTAGGCGTCAACGGGATAGTCGAGGCCGCCGTATGCGCGGTAGTCGGAACGGCGGTATCGAAGGGCGTAAACGTCGCAATGAAAAAAATGCGCAAAAACTGAACGATAATTTAAATACAAATCAAGAAAGGGGCAACAAAAATGAACGGAACACAGATCGCATTGACTGTTATCGGGGCGCTCGTGCTCCTGCTGATCTTCGCAAACATCAAGATCGTCCCGCAGGCAAACGAATTCGTGATCGAACGTCTCGGGAAATTCAAAAAGACATGGGGCGCGGGCATCCACGTAAAGATCCCATTCATCGACAGGATAGCCAAACGCATCACGCTCAAAGAGCAGGTGCTCGACTCTCCACCGCAGCCGGTCATCACCAAGGATAACGTCACCATGCAGATAGACACGGTCGTATACTTCCGCGTTTTCGACAGCAAGCTGTACACCTACGGCGCGGTAAATCCGATATCGGCGATCGAAAACCTGACGGCAACCACGCTCCGTAACCTTGTCGGCGAGCTGGAGCTGGACGGAACGCTGACCTCCCGCGACACCATCAACGGCAAGATGACGAGCATCCTCGACGAAGCGACCGACAAGTGGGGCATAAAGATCACCCGCGTCGAGCTCAAGAACATCATCCCGCCCAAGGAGATCCAGGCGGCGATGGAGAAGCAGATGAAGGCGGAGCGCGAGCGCCGCGAGACTCTGCTCCAGGCGGAAGGTCACAAGGCCGCCGCCATCACCCGCGCGGAGGGCGACAAGCAGGCGATGATCCTCGCCGCGGAAGGCGAACGCGACGCGCGTATCGCCCGCGCGGAAGGCGAAGCCAAGGCCGTACTGCTCGCAAAGCAGGCGGAAGCCGACGGAATAAGGATGCTCAAGGAAGCAGGGGCTGACGCAAGCGTCCTGCAGCTCAAGAGACTCGACACTCTCGGCAAGCTGGCTGACGGCAAGGCGGCAAAGATAATCGTCCCGACCGACGTCGTTGCGGCGAGCGCGCGCGACGTGATGTTTTCCGAAATGACCGGTCTCGGCGACGCGACCAAGCATGAACAGAAATAATCGGCATAACATATAAAAACAAGGCGCTGAAATCCCTATTTCAGCGCCTTGTTTTTACTTTTATTCAAAAGTCGGGCGAGCGGACGTTTATTCAAACAGTCCCTCCGGAAGGCTTCCCTGCCAGCTCTCCGACGCGGGAACGCCGAGGGCGTATGCGACGATCGCGGGGATGTCGCGGATACGCATTTCGGGCTTTGCCCCCTTCTTTACCGTCTTTCCGACCGCCGTGAAGTAAACGTTCATCTCTTCCTCGGTGTCTCCGCCGTGACCGGTCCCGATACCGCCGTGATCCGCGGTGGAGATGACCAGAGTATCCTCGTATATCCCCGCTTCCTTCAGCGCGGCGATGATATCGCCGATATATCCGTCCTCGCGGGTGATACAGTCGAGCTGTTCTTTTGATCTGTAGCCGTAATGATGCCCGAAATGGTCGGGGTTGTCGAGCTGAATGAAAAGGAATTCGGGCTTTTTCTCTTTGATGTAATCGCAGATCATCGGCGCAAGCTCGGGGTCGTCGCCGGTAGCGAGATCTACGTTCGTGCCCTCCTCTATCATCCCGGTGTTGATGGGATCCCAGTTGCTGTACGCGCCGATCACCGCGTCGGGATGAGCCTCGCGTATAAGGCGGAATATACTCGGATGCGCAAGGTCGGTGTACTTGTCCCCGCGCTCTACTATATCGTTTGTCAGTCCGTGAACGTCCGGGTCGACTCCGATGAGCATGGAACCCCAACATTCGGCGGAGATGCTCGGAAAAGCGGTCCTGCAGTACATAGTCCCCGCGCCTTCCGCAAACATACGGTCGAGATTGGGAGTGTCGGTATACTGTATGAAGTTACCCGCTCCGTCAAGTCCGATAAGTACAACGTGCTTGTAAGTCGTGTTCATATACTTCCTCCGGTAATTATTTATTTAAAAATCTTGCAAGAGCAGGATCGATGCCCAGTCTCTTACATGCTTTTTCATATTCAAGCGCGCGTTCCGCGGATGCTCCGCCGCCTTTCACGGCGCGGATCAGCAGATTTTTCGGAGTCTCCTCCGGGTCGATGAACTCGACGGCGTCCGCCCTGTAGCCCTCCGCTTCGAGCATGAGCAGACGGAGCGCGTCGGTCGCAAGAGCGGCGAACCTCTCGCGGAAAAGAGGCTTTGAAAGGATGAACCCGAGCTCTTCGTCCTCACGCGGGAGCTGACGCGCCATCTCATGCTGGCAGCAGGGGCTTGACAGGATGTTTTTCGCCCCGGTCTTTACCGCGGTCGCAAGAACTATGTCCGTCGCTGTATCGCAGGCGTGGAGCGAGACGACGAGATCGGGGGTCCTCGCGGGAACGAACTCCGAAATATCGCAGCAGATGAATTTCAGTCCGTCGAAGCCGCAGTCCTTCGCCACCTGCGAGCAGTATGCTATCACGTCCGATTTAAGATCGGCTCCGATCATTTCGACCTCCGCGCCGAGAATGTCGTGGAGATAATAGTACAAGGCGAACGACAGATAGCTCTTTCCGCAGCAGAGATCGAGAATGTAAAGTCCGCCTTCGGGCTTTTTCGGGAAAAGGTCGCGCACTATCTCAAGAAAGCGGTTTATTTGTCTGAATTTTGCCCGTTTCTTATCGAATACGCCGCCCTCCGCGTCGCAAACTCCGAGACGGTAAAGAAAATCGCAGGGAGCGCCCTCTTCTATGATATACTTTCTTCTTCCGTCGTGCGCTTTTATCGGGATCTTCGGCGCGGGGAGGTCTTCTTTTATCTTATTGAGAACGGTCGTCTTTCCTTTCTTTGAGACCATTATTTGGCACTCGCCCGCCGAGGTGATGATATTGACGCGGCGGAAATCGCGCTCCGCGATGAGCGCGGCGCGGTCCGCGGCTTGCTTTTCCGGGACGTTTTCGTGAACAGCCTTGCCGTCGCTCATAAACGTCTCGAACTGCAAAAACACTCCCTTTCCGGAGGAAAAGAGCTTCGCCTCGCACCTGACGACCGACTTGTCGCGCGGCTGGCTGTAGACTATCTTTTTGAGTATCCCGCGGGAAACGGCGTTCTCTACTATTTGTCTCATATTTCTTGACAATTCCTTTTGTCGTAATGTATAATTATTTGCGTATCTTATCACACTACCGGAGCGACTGAATGATGGAAGAACTCAAAGGAAGGATAATATCGGCGAGCGGCGGCCTGTATGCCATAGACACGGGCGAGGCGGTCGTAAGCTGCCGCGCGAAGGGAGCCTTCCGCCACGAGGGGGAAAAGCCTCTCTCCGGCGACCTTGTAACCCTGCGCGGATCGGACGGCGAATACGTTATCGGCTCTATCCTTCCGCGCAAGAACTCGTTTATCAGGCCTCCGGTCGCCAATCTCGACACGTTGTTTATCGTCGCCTCGGCGGTGACGCCCGACCCGGTGCTTCTAACGCTTGACAAGCTGATATCCATAGCCGAGCACGCGTCAGTCGAGCCGGTCGTGGTAGTTACGAAAAACGATCTCGACGGCAAGGCTGCAAAAGAGCTTGCCGGGATCTACGAAATGAGCGGATTTACCGTGTTTTCCTGCCCCGACGGAGGCGGCAAAGAGGCTCTCGCCGATTACATTTCGACCGAATGCAGGGACAAGATCATAGCGTTCGCGGGCAACTCGGGAGTGGGAAAATCGACGCTTCTCAATTCCCTTTTCCCCGCTCTTTCGCTGGAGACCGGAAGGGTCAGCGTAAAGACCGAACGCGGCAGGCACACCACCCGCAAGGTCGAGCTCTATCCGCTCGGAGAACTGCTCCGCGGCTCCGACGCCAAAGGGTATGTCGCCGACACGCCGGGCTTTTCGATGCTCGATTTCGTGCGCTTCGACTTCTATAAAAAAGAGGACCTTCCCTACGCTTTCCGCGAATTCAGCCCCTATCTCGGCGGGTGCAGATACACAAAATGCACCCACACGGTCGAGGACGGATGCGCCGTGCTCGCCGCCCTGAACGAAGGCAGGATCGCGCCGTCGCGCCACGAGAGCTTCCGCGCCATCTACGACGACCTTAAAAACAAGCACGACTGGGATAAAAAATAACCGATCCGCGCAGACCCGCATATAATTATAACAAGAATGACAGTTGCGGGGTCTCAAATATGAAATGTACAACCAAACTGATCGGATACCTTGTGCTCGCGTTCGGATGCGGGATCGTGCTTACATATCTCCTTCCGATCAAGCTGCTGGTAATAATCGAGGCCGTGCTGATAATAGCCGCGGGCGTCCTGTGGCTTCTCGGCTGAAGGCCGCCCTGTAAAACGAAAGGTGGGTCACAGATTGAAAATCGTAGTGGTAAGCTCTCCGAAAATGCTCAAGCCCCTGCTTAAAAAAGTGTTTCGGATCAAATAGGACCGGAAAACGAGCAAGAGCCGTATACGGTACGCCGTATCACGGCTCTTTTTTCGTTATATCAGGGATTTTCGTCCTTATTTTCGTCCTTATTTTCGTCCTTCTTATCGTCCCCGGATGAGGAAGTGTCGACAGGCTTTGCCGTTTCCTCGGGGCGCTTGCCCTTGCTGACGACCAGATCTATCTTAACCGAGTTGGCTATAACGTTATCAAAGGGAGCCCTGCTCTGCGAGATGACCGTCTTGTTCGGTTTCTTTGAATACTCGTAGGTGATCTTGCCCACGGCAATCTCGGCCTCCTTGAGTATATTTTTCGCTTCCTTCTCGGTCAGTCCGACGAGGTTGGGGACCTGGACGTACTTGACCTTTTGTCCCTTGCTGATAGTCAGGACGACGGTATCGCCTTCGTTCAGCACCTCGCCCGCCATCGGCGACGATCTGATAACGTAGCCGAGGGGGATGTTGTCGTTATACTCATACTCCTCCTCGCACTTCAGTCCCTTCTGTTCGAGGAGTATCTTTACCTGACGATAGTCGGAAACGGTAACGTCCTGAAGCACGACGGAATGTTCTCCCCGGCTGAGCGTGAGCTTGAGATCCACAGTTTGTTTGCCGAGGACGATGCTCTTTTCGGTCCCGGCGGCGGGAGACTGCGCGAGCACGGTGTTTGCCGACTTGGATTTGTCCTCGTCGTCGTATTCCACTATTACCTTGAAACCGGAAGCGGACAGTCCGCGGCGAAGCTCCTCCGTCATCACCTGACCGACAAGCTGAGGCGCCGTGACGGTAACGGTCTCCTCTTCCGCTCTGTTATTTCGTATGAACTTGGACAAGATGATGCCGCCGCTGATCCCGATGACCATAAGGAAGGACAGGGTGATGCCGAGTATTATCGGGAACATGGTATATTTTTTCTTTTTTTCGGGCTCTTCCGCCTTCTCGGGTCCGGTCTTTACGTCTGCCCGTGCCGGCTTTTTCTGCTCCTGCCTGACCGGAGGCTCGGGCCGTTCGATCTTAAAAGTGACCGTGGGGTCGTTTTTTACCTGAAGTATCCAGGAAAGCATCTGCCGGGCGCTCTGGAAACGCTCCTCCGGCTTTTTGCGCATGGCGACGGTTATGATCTGCTCTATGCCGACAGGTATGCTCGGGTCGATCTGGCGAGGAGCGATATACTCCGAATTGACCTGCATAAGCGCGACCGACACGGGAGAGTCGGCGTTGAACGGGAGCTTTCCGGTAAGCATCTCGTACATAACGACGCCGAGAGAATAGATATCGCTGCGGGAGTCTATCGGTCTTCCGCTCGCCTGCTCGGGGCTTATATAGTACACGGTCCCTATCGCCTTGTCGCCGGCGGAAGCGGTCTCGGCGTTGGGAAGCTGGGCGATCCCGAAGTCGGTGACCTTGATCTTTCCGTCCTTGAGCAGCAGTACGT
Organism: Clostridia bacterium; assembly: GCA_017450885.1. Classification (GTDB taxonomy): domain Bacteria; phylum Bacillota; class Clostridia; order Oscillospirales; family CAG-272; genus RGIG3438. The sequence goes on from JAFSSR010000097.1 coordinate 7,989, forward strand.
TCTGCGGCTTTATATCCCTGTGGATGACGCCCTTTGTATGCGCGTGATCGAGAGCGCGGAGGATCTGTTCCGTATAGTTTACCGCCTCCTGCACCGAAAGCGAGCCCTTCTGCATCATGTAGCTCTTCAGCGTAACGCCGTCGATGTGCTCCATAACGATGTATTTGAGATCGTCCTTGACCGAAACGTCGAAGATCTTTACGATATTCGGATGAGACATCATGGAGACCGCCTTGGACTCGTTGATAAAGCGCTTGACCGACTGGGAGTCGTGCGCGATCTCCTCTTTGAGCACCTTTACCGCGACTATGCGGTTCTCCTTCAGATCGAACGCCTCGAAGACGACGGCCATTCCGCCCTCGCCTATGCGCTTTACTATTTTATATCTCTCGTCAAAGACGGAGCCTACGTAATTATCGTACTTGTTCATCGTTTACTCCCGCTCGCGGTCCGGTATTCTGACAAGGATGGTCGTAATGTTGTCTCCGCCGCCGTTATCGTTCGCCGCGTCTATCATCTGTTCGGTGCGGTATGCGAGATCCGCTTCATAATCGTCGTCGTATATCTCGTTATCGCGCTCCAGTATGTCGATAAGCTCTTTTTCGTAAAGGAAGTTGTACAACCCGTCCGAGCACAAAAGGAAATAGGCGTTGTTCTTGGGAAGCTCCATCCTTGTGATATCGACCTCGATGATCTTCTCCGTCCCTACCGCGCGCGTAAGTATGTTGCGGCGCGGATTGGTCGCCGCCTCCTCTTTGGTAATCATACCCATGTCGACGAGCATCTGGACGTAGGAATGATCGTGAGTAAGCTGGGTCAGCTCCCCGTTGTAATACATATACATACGGCTGTCGCCGACGTTGGCTATATACATCATCCCGTCGCAAACAAGAGCTGAAACGAGGGTGGTCCCCATATTGGCGAGCTCGGAATTCTCACGCGCTCTTGCGTAGACCGCGCGGTTGGCGGCGACGACCGCGTCACGCACGATGCCCTCTATATCCATTCCCGCGGGATCGAACACTCCGTTTTCGTCGATGTGCCCCTCAACCGCGTTTTCAATGAATTCGGAATAGGTCCTGCCCGCAAGGCTGGAGGCGATATTTCCGCCGCTGGTTCCGCCCATGCCGTCGCACAAAACGAGCATAAGCAGATTGTCCGCAAGGCGCATAGTCAGAAAGTTATCCTGGTTTGTAGGGCGCATCCTGCCCTTGTCGGTCTTACCGTAAAAGAACAAGCCTCTATTCCTCCTTTTTTTGATTTCGTATCCCCGGTCCCGATTTTTGAAGCCGGAAATATAATGACGTAAAATATCCCGGACCGCCGAGCGTCCCGGGCGGTATAAGTCAGGAGCTCCTGTTTCTCAACTGTCCGCAGGAGGCGTCTATGTCTCCTCCGAGATGGCGGCGCACCGTCGCGTTTACTCCCTGCGACGTCAGCTTATCGCGAAAGGCGTTGACCCGGTCGGCGGCGGATCTGTCGAAGCCGCGCTCCGCCACCGGGTTTACCGGTATAAGATTTACGTGACACGGCATCCCGCCCATATATTTTTTAAGCAGAACGGCGAGCGCAGCCGCCTTTTCCGGCGTATCGTTTTTGCCGTTTATCAGCGTATATTCAAATGATATGCGTCTGCCGGTGGTTTTAAAATAGTCGCGGCAGGCGGTCATCAGAGCGTCTATATTCCAGCGCTTGTTTACCGGCATAAGCTCGCTCCGCTCGGCGTCGTCCGACGCGTGGAGCGAGATAGAAAGGGTTATCGGCATATCCTCCTTGGCGAGAGCGTATATCCCGGGGACGACGCCGCAGGTCGAAAGAGAGATGTGACGGTATCCGACGTTCAGTCCGTCGGGCGATCCGACGAGGCGGAGGAATTTGACCGAATTATCGTAGTTATCGAGCGGCTCGCCTATACCCATCATAACGATATTCGAGATCCGCTCGCCTTTGTCCCTCTGCACGGAGATTATCTGACCCAGCATCTCGCCGGGAGAGAGATCGCGGTGCTTGCCGCCTATGGTCGACGCGCAGAAGCGGCATCCCATACGGCACCCCGCCTGCGTTGAGATGCAGATCGAATTCCCGTGCTCGTAGCGCATAAAAACACTTTCGATAAGCTCGCCGTCGAAAAGGCGGAAAAGATACTTTACCGTTCCGTCGAGCTTTGACTCCGCGCGGTCCGCGACCTCCGGGATGCTCGCCCGCGCTGCCGCGGAGAGCTTTTCTCTGAACGCCGCCGGCAGATTGGACATTTCGCAGATCTCGCAGCCTTTAAGGAGCCAGCCCCACACCTGATCGGCGCGGTATTTCGGCTCTCCCAAAGACAAAACGAGCTCTGTGAGTTCATTTTTTGTAAGGTCGAGTAAATTTATTCTTCCCTTTTCGTCCATAACGATGCTTTCAAACTGAATATTTAGAATAATTATAACACATTTATTACGGAAAATCAACCTTTATTTTAATATAAATAGTAATACGAAAAGACCGCGGAAGGTCGTTCCGCGGTCTTTTCGGCGATCTGTTCAGGATAGGCGTTTATCTCTTTTTATACAGCACGAGCTCCGGATCGGCTCCGTCGCGGCCGTAGGTGCAGATCAGGATAAAATCCATATTGGCGAGCACGCCGAAGCAGCGCTCCCCGCCGAACTCCGGCTCGAGTTGGGTTCCGAGATAGGTGGTCCCGTCATCGAGAAATCTGACTTTAGATCCGTTCGGCAGAGGATATTCAAGATTGACGTAACCGCCGACGAGGGCGTTCAGCTTATCGACCCGGGGCATGCCTTCGATCTTCAGAGCGTTGATCTCGTCTACAAGCTTCTTCTTGAACTCCTCGAATTGTCCGTTGTCGCTCAACTCGTCGTACCGCTTCCAGTAGTCGAGAGTTGGGAGTTTTTGCTTCATATAAGCGCGCGCCTGCTCCTCCGTGAGACCCTCGCCCGCCATATGGGCGACACAGACGTTGATAAGATCGTCCATATCGCTGTAGGTATAGGTCCCGTCGGCGTAGCACCACTTGCAGTAGTCCTCGTTCGGAGTACCGTCCTTTTCGCGGCTTATCAGCGAGTCGTCGAGCGGCATCCCGCAGCACTGGCATATCATCCTGCGCGGCTCGCCGAGCAGCGTGTTGATCGAAACGTCAAATATCTTTGAAAGCAGTTTAAGCGCGTCGGTATTCGGCACGGTCTCGCCGTTTTCCCATCTCGAGACCGCCTGCCTTGTAACAAACACCTTTTCCGCAAGCTCATCCTGAGACATACCGCTTTTTATCCTGAGATCCAACAAAACGTCCTTCGTATCCATAAGCGTACCTCCGGTTTTTCTTTTCAACTCATTATACAACGGAGGCGCGGGAATTGCAAGCAACCCGTTGTTGCCCCCGAGTTTGCCGAGCGTTCAAAGGAGCGAGAGGCTGTTATGATTTCCGCTGATACGATACGTTATAGGAGCTTACGCGCGTTATGATCGCTATGCAGGTTATGAGCGCCTGCGGCGCGTTTTCGGAACTCGTTTCATAACTTTGCGGCTTTGCCGCAAATCACAAGCACTAAAAGCGTGCGAGCATAACTCTTAACCGCTTCCACGTACTTAAAAATCAGCCTTGCAGTCCACGTAAAGCGTACGGACCGCGTTGGGATCGGCAGGCTTTTTTTCAGCCGCGGGAGCCTCTTCCTTTACAGAAGAAGGATCGTTGCGGGCGGCGAGGAATTTGGGCGCTACCTGAGGGAAAAGCGCGTAGGACAGGACGTCCTCTTCGCTCTTTATCAGTTCCCCGCCCTCGGCGCGATACTTTTCAAGCTCGGGCTCGAGAAGATCGGCGGGACGGCAGGTGATGACCTCGGCGTCGCCTATCGCTTTTTTGCGCACCTCTTCGTTTACCGGCGCGGGGAGCGCTCCGTATTCGCCGCGAAGCAGTCCCTTGGACTCCTTTGTGACCATCTTATAACGCTCTCCGGAGAGGACGTTGAGCACCGCCTGAGTGCCGACGATCTGGCTCGTCGGAGTGACGAGAGGAGGATATCCGAAGTCCTTTCTTACGCGCGGTACTTCCTCGAGCACCTCATAATACCTATCCTCCGCGTTCGCCTGCTTGAGCTGCGAGATAAGGTTGGAGAGCATCCCGCCGGGGACCTGATAAAGCAGGGTGTTTGTATCGACGCGGAGCACCTTGGGATCGAGGCTCCCCTGCTGCTTGAGCTTTTCAGCCACACAGCGGAAGTGCGCCGCCGCCTCGCTCAGTCTGTTGAGATCGAGACCGGTGTCGCGGTCGGTGCCGCGAAGGGTGGCGACAAGCGACTCCGTGGCGGGTTGGGACGTTCCGTTAGCGAGCGGGGAAAGCGCGCAATCGACTATGTCGACGCCGGCTCCGCAGGCGAGAAGGTTGACCATATCGCCCGTTCCGGTCGTGTTGTGAGTGTGCAGATGTATCGGCAGTCCGACCTTGGCTTTGAGCTTCTTTATCAGGCTCGCCGCGCTGAACGGCAGGAGCAGGTTCGCCATATCCTTTATGCATATGGTATCGGCTCCCATTTCGGCGAGACGGCAGGCAAGATCGACAAAATAGTCCTCGTCGTGCACGGGACTTACCGTGTAGCTCATCGCCGCTTCGCAGATGCCGCCGTATTTCTTTGTCGACTCTATCGCCTGTTTGAGATTGCGGGTGTCGTTGAGCGCGTCGAAAATACGTATTACGTTGATGCCGTTCTTGATCGAAAGTCTGACGAATTCGTCGACCACGTCGTCGGCGTAATGCTTGTATCCGAGGATATTCTGCCCGCGGAAAAGCATCTGCAGTTTCGTATTGGGAAGCGCTCTCTTGAGCAGACGCAGGCGCTCCCAAGGATCCTCGTTAAGAAAGCGCATACATGAGTCAAAGGTGGCGCCCCCCCAGCATTCGAGCGACCAGTAGCCTATCTCGTCGAGCACCTTGCAGGCGGGGAGCATATCCTCCACTCGCATGCGGGTCGCCGCCTGCGACTGATGCGCGTCGCGCAGTATGGTATCGGTGATATAAAGTTTGTTTGCCATATCCTATCCTCCCGTCAGCCAAACAGGGCAAGCAGTACGCCCGCCGCTATAGCCGAGCCGATGACTCCGGCGACGTTGGGGCCCATTGCGTGCATAAGCAGGAAGTTGCCGGGGTTCTCCTCCTGGCCGACCTTCTGGGAAACGCGCGCCGCCATGGGAACGGCGGAGACTCCGGCGGAGCCTATGAGCGGATTGATCTTGTTTTTGAGGAAAAGGTTCATGAACTTGGCAAGCAGTATACCGCCCGCGGTGCCGAAGCCGAACGCGATGACGCCAAGCCCGACGATGCCGAGCGTCTTCCACTGGAGGAACACCTCCGCGGTAGCAGTCGCGCCGACCGAAATGCCGAGAAAGATGGTAACTATGTTTATCAGCTCGTTCTGGACGGTCTTGGAAAGTCTCTCCACAACGCCGCTCTCACGGAAAAGGTTGCCGAGCATAAGGCATCCGATAAGGGGAGCCGCGGAGGGGACGAGCAGAGCGACAAAAACTGTGACTACTATCGGGAATATGATCTTTTCGCGCTTGGAGACCGGGCGCAGCTCCTTCATTACTATGGCGCGCTCCTTCTTGGTGGTCAGCAGCTTCATTATAGGCGGCTGGATGACCGGGACGAGCGCCATGTAGCAGTACGCCGCGACCGCGATGGGTCCGAGCAGATGCGGGGCGAGACGGGTCGTGACGAAAATAGCCGTCGGGCCGTCGGCTCCGCCGATTATGCCTATGGAGCTGGCTTCAGCCGGGCTGTAGCCCATCCACGCGTTTGCGGCGAGATAGGTGGTAAAGATACCGAGCTGCGCCGCCGCGCCGAGCAGAAGGCTCTTGGGATTGGCGAGCAGAGGACCAAAATCGGTCATCGCGCCTACGCCGAAGAATATCAGACAGGGGTAGATCCCCGCCTTGACGCCGATATACAGTATGTCGAGCAGCCCGCCGTTTGTCATTATCGTCCCGAAGGAATGATAAGCGGGGTTTTTGGGATCGAGGAAAGCGTCCCACAGCTCGGCGTGGTAGAGCCCCGCGCCGGGCAGATTTGTGAGGATCATGCCGAAGGCGATGGGGAGAAGGAGCAGAGGCTCGAACTTCTTTGCGATGGCGAGATAGATGAGCAGCCCGCCGACCGCGATCATGATCAAATTCTTCCAGCCGTCGCCCTGAAAGAAGGAGGCGAAACCGGTCTGGCTGAAAAAGTTACCTAATGCTTCCATTTTGAGCTCCCGTTATGCGATGGTGCAAAGCAGAGCGCCGGTCTCGACGGTGGATCCCTTGGAGACGTTTACGGAGGTGACGGTGCCGTCGGCGGGGGCGAGTATCTCGTTCTCCATCTTCATGGCTTCAAGTATCATAAGGACGTCGCCCTTCTTGACCGCCGCGCCGTTGGCAACGTTGACGGCGAGGATGTTACCAGGCATTGGGGCGGTAATGCTCTCGCCGCCGGCGGGAGCCTTTAAGGGAGCCGCGGGAGCCGAGGAAGCCGATGCGGCGGCCTCGGAAGCGGAGATCTCCTCGATCTCGACTTCGTACTTTGTTCCGTTTACGTTTACAAGATATTTTTTCATTTCAGACCTCACTAAAGTCAGACTTTTTTAATTGATTTTATTCTTATCGCCTCAACGCTCGTTCCGAGCTCTTCGGCGACCGCGCAGGATATCGCGGCTATGACCCTTCCCTTTTCGTCGGCGGTCATTTCGGACGTCTGTACGGCGGGCGCGGCGGGCGCGGTCTGCGGCTTATTCTTTTCTGTCAGGCGGATGATCGCGCTCATAAGCGTCGAAAGGATAATGATGCATATGAGCCCGAAAAATACGATCCCGAGACCCATAACGACGACCAGCCAGATAGGATATTCCATCCTTTTTTCCTCCCTTGGATTAAGTAGACCGGAGCTTTCCTATAAAATGCCCAAATCAAATTTATTATATCATTATACGTTATTACTTGTCAACCGAAAAAGTGCCTAATTTGTTAAAAATTAAACAATTTTTTTGGGTAATAGTAATGGATAAAGGATATCGGCGGGAAAGATCCCGCCGATATCCTTGACCGAAGATATGTTTTATTCCGCCGGAACTATTTCCATCTCCGGCAAAAGTCTGTTTTGCTTTTGTTCAACGCCCCCGAACTTTCCGGTAAAAGTCACCGCCCGCTGTTTTTCTTCCGTGAGCGGAGGGAGGGTGAACGCCGTCTCCTCCCCGTCGCCGCCCACGACCTTGAGAGCGCCGTCTTCGAGCAGCTTGCCCGCGTCCTCATCCGATCTTGCGCGGATATAGAACTTTACCGTCCTGTCGGTCGTGTTGCGAAGCGTCAGTCTGCAGTTGAAAAGCACCTCGCCGCCTTTGACCTCGAAACCGTCGAAATACGATCCGCTTTCGACCACCGTCACGTTTTGTTCGATCTCCCGCCCGCAGGAGGTCAGGAGGAGGATAACGACCGCGAGCAGGATCATAAGCGCTGAAAATATCTTGTTTGTGTTTATCGACATGGTATCCCTCATAAATTCTCGTTTTTAAGAGCTTCGGCGGGATCGTCCCTTCTCATCTTATGCGCGGCGTAGAGCATCGTGGCGAACACCACCGCGAACACGCTTCCGACCGCGATACAAACGCTGTACCAGGGGACGTAGAAAGATGCGTCGAACGCCTGCGTGGTCACTCGATAGATCAAGAAGGTCACGAGGATCGCCGCGGGAAGACCGTAGATCAATCCCTTGAAGCCGTAGATTATACACTCGAAATTGAGCATCCTGCGAAAGCCCTTGCGGGACATCCCTATCGACTTGAGCATGGCGAACTCGCGTCTGCGCAGCAGTATGTTGGTCGATATCGTATTGAATACGTTGGCGACCGCGATGAGGGAGATTATGATTATAAATCCGTAGGCGAAGACGTTGACCACGGTGACAGCCATCCGCACCTTTTCAAGATGCTCCGCGTTGTCGATCAGCTTTTCGCTCTCGAAGCCGTTTTCGTCGAGCAGCTTGACCAGATCGTCGAACGCTTTTGCGTGATTGTTGACCTGCAGACTATACTCGCAGTAAGTGTCGTATCCGTCGATCATATTGCCGCCAAGCTCCGCGCCGTAGACCGCTTTTATCATGCTGTAGGGAAAGACGACCGCGGGGATCTGCGAGCTCAGACCGATAATGTGATCCTTTATCGTTCCGTCTATAGTGATCGGGACTTTCAGTTGGATATCGTCTCCTTTGACGATAAGCGCCTCGCTCTTGTCGAGAGTATCGGTCAAGCCGCTGTAAAACTCATCCAGCGTTTTTTTCGGATAAAAAATATACTCCGTTTCGCCGTTCGATACGCTCGTTGATTCAAGCTCGTAGCCGTCTATCGTTCTTATGCTGACGTCCGTTGCGGTCACGGGCAGTCTCGACTCTTCAAGCACCTTTACGGATCTCCATCTCGTCCCCGCTTTGCCCGAGGAACCGTCCATGCCGGAGATCTTGTTGTATATCAGGCACGCCGGTTTTTCCGGATCGAAATATCTTTCCGCGTCGATCCCGTTATCGCGGCAGACCTCGCGGAAATACCCGTCGTCCGCGAAAGCGACGCACAGATATCCTTCATAGTTTGCGCCGTTAAGATCAGCCTGGCTGAGCATTTCCTTGAAATCGCCGTCCAGATCGTCGGTATCTATAAAGACGTGAGCGTATCTCTGAATACAATATGAAGCGTGCTTTACCCCCTCCGCGCTTGAGAGAAGCTCAAAGAGCTCTTCCCTGCGCCCGGCGTCGACCTCACTTCCGCGATAGTAAAGGTCCGCGCCGGTATCCTCGTAATTGAAGGTGTTCACCGAGTCCTTGAGATAAGCGCAGAAGGAGGACGCGGAAATGAAAAGCACTACGCTCAGAAAGAGCGAGACGACGGTCGCGCGGTAGCGTTTACGGTTGCGTTTGAAGTTCTTCGCCGCCATCATCCCCTCGAAGCCGAAGAGCTTTGCGGTGAGCGGCGAGGTCTTTATTTCTTTTTTACTCAGCTTGACGTCGCGGTTCTGACGGATGGCGTCTATCGCCGGGATAGTCATCGCCCTCTTTGCCGGGATATACGCCGAAATGACGGTGGTCAGCAGGCAGAGCGCGGCTGATACGACCAGAAGCGGCGCGCTGACGACCAGCTTCATCTGTACGCTTGTGCCCACAAATGCGCCGAAAGCGTCGCGCAGGAGGTAAAGCGTGAGCCCGATGCCGCCGCATCCGACGAGCATCCCGAGCGGGATGGAGATACCCGCGAGCAGGAGCGCCTCGTAGATGACGCTTCCGCGTATCTGCTTATTCGTCGCGCCTACCGATTTGAGTATACCGAACTGCCTCGTCCTCTCGCTTACCGAGATGGAGAAGGAGTTGTATATCAGCGATATCGAACCGAACGCGATGAGGAACAGGAGCACTCCGACAAAGCCGGACATAAACGCGTTGAGCTGCCTGAATTCCGATCCCGCGTAGAAAGCGAGCAGAGAGTTGTGGCTGTCCCAGTCAACGGAATAACTCTGATTTTCAAGAAAGTCCGCCGCCTTCGACGGATGGCGCATGGTAAACAGAAGGCTGAAGCTGCCGCTGCCTTTTCCGACGGTCAGCGCGGTATAACCCGGGCAGGTATAGCTTTCGACGCTCGTCCCCAATCTTTCGTAAAAACCGACGACCGTGTAGGCGCGGGTCACGGTATCTACAAGCTGTTCCGGCTCGCCCGATCTCTCAAACGGATACTCCGCCTCGTAAGGCTCTCTCCCGTCCTGCAAGCGTCTTCCGACTTCGAGGGAGAGCGTATCCCCGACAGAGACCGCTGCGCCGCCGTTTGTGATATAGTGGCGCGGGATGAGAAGCTCGCCCTCGTTTTCGGGCATACGCCCCTCGGTGAGATGGATGGCGAGCAGATCGGCGATATCCGGAGACGCCGATTTGATAAGCAGATAGGGCTTATATTCGTTCATGCTGTCGGAATTTGCCCATCCGACAGTTTCGAGCGTGGCGAAGTCTTCTATCTCATCCAGCTTCTCGACCTCGTCGAGCGTTGCCGAGTCAAGCCCCTTCAGTATGCCGTGATATGCCCCCTCGCTTTCGATCTCGCCGCGAAGGAGAAACTTTATGCCGCTGTATCCGCCCTCCAGCACCGCCGTGAAAAGCGCCATCGAAAGGATTATTCCGATGATCGTGACTATCGTCCGCGTCTTGTTCTTTGCAAGCGAACGGCGCGTGAATTTAGTAAAAACGTTCATTTTTGCTTACCTTATTTTCTCGTCGCGTACTATCTTTCCGTCCTCGATGGCTATGACTCTGTCCGCCTGGAGAGCGATGTTTTCATCGTGAGTTATGATGATGACCGTCTGACCGTATTTCTTATTGGACAGCTTGAGGAGCTCGACGATCTCACGGCTGTTCTTCGAGTCGAGATTTCCGGTCGGCTCGTCGGCGAGCACGACGGCGGGCGCGTTCATCAGCGCCCTGCCGATCGAGACGCGCTGCTGCTGGCCCCCCGAAAGCTGGTTGGGCAGATTTTTACGTCTGTCGGTAAGGGCAAGCGTGTTGAGAAGCTCGTTCAGCCTCTCTTCGTTCACCTTTCTACCGTCCATCAGCACGGGAAGAGTCATATTCTCCTCGACGTTCAGCACGGGGATAAGATTGTAAAACTGGTATATCAGCCCGACCTGCCTGCGGCGGAAGACGGCGAGCTGTTCCTCGTTCTGCGCGTACACGTCCTCCCCGTTCATATACACCTTACCCGAAGTGGGGCGGTCTACGCCGCCGATTATATGCAGAAGCGTAGACTTGCCCGATCCGGACGGGCCGATTATGGCAAGGAACTGTCCCTGCGGCACCGAAAAGCTCACTCCGTCAAGCGCGCGTACCTCGTTTTCTCCCTGACGATATATCTTTGTCAGGTCTTCTATCTTTAAAATGTCCATAGCGTTTCTCCTTTTTCTTTTACGTTTTCGATTATACCCCGCCAAAGTGACATTTCGGTGACTTTTTTGAAAAAAGATAAAAAATCGCGGACGGTCGGTCCGCGATCATGATTTCAAAAACAAAGGCGGGGGGCAAAACCCCCACGGTATTATAATATGAAACAGTTTTAAATAACGCTTTTATAAAATCTGACGGTAAAAGATGCGCCGCCTCCCGGCGCGTTTGCGGCGGTCACGGTCCCGTTTTGAGCTGCGGCGACCATGCGGCAGAAGGCGAGCCCGATGCCGATGCTCTGATCGGACGCGTTCTTGCCTTTATAAAAACGCTCGAAAAGATGAGGTATGTCCTCCGGATCGAAGCCTTCCCCCGTATCGGTTATGACTATTTCCGAATACAACGGAGTTTCCGCCGCCCTGACGGTTATCCTTCCGCCCTCCGGGGTATGCTCGGCGCAATTCTTGAAAATGTTTCCCAGAGCTTCCGCCGTCCAGGAGAGATCGCAGTAGACGCGAGCGTCTCCCGCGTCGGGCTCAAATGATATCCCGCGCAGCTCCATGGGGATGACGAGCGGTTCGGCGGCTCTGGATATCAGATCCGCCGCGGAGATGTTTTCCGGCCGGAAGACCGCCGTCCCGGCGTCTATTTTGGACATCTTCAGCAGCGTCTCTATCTGCCACTGCATACGCTCGAGCTGACGGCGAAGCTGACGCGCGAGGTCGAGCCGCTTCTCATCGGAGACTTCCGGCTCGGAAAGGAGCGAGACCACCAAATTCATCGAGGTGAGCGGCGTCCGCATCTGGTGAAAGATATCGGCTATCGCGTCGGTAAGTCCGAGCTTTTCCGCCGCGAGACGGTCGGTCTGCTCCTTGAGCCGGAGCGTCATCTTTTGTATCTCGCTCGCAAGAACGGAGAGTTCTCCCTCCTCGGAAGACGAGATCGAAGCCGCCGTCTCGCCGTGAAGTATGCGGTCTACGGTATCGGAAAGGAGCGCGATATCGGAGTATCTCTTCTTTGAAAAGAGGTAATGCGCCGTACAAAACGCCGCGCCGCATACCGCGGTAGGGACAGCGGCGAGCGGTCGGACGAAGAACGCCGCCGCGGCGCAGACAACGGAAATGACCGCGCAGGTCATAAACTCCCGGCGAAACGCGCCGTTACGGAAAAGCTTCATATCAATCCATCCTGTATCCCAGTCCGCGCACCGTCTTTATGACGCGCGGATCCTGCGGATCGTCCTCTATCTTTTCGCGGAGACGCTTTATATACACCGTAAGCGTGTTGTCGTTGACAAAATCTCCGGCGGCGTCCCATATATCTTCAAGCAGCTTGTTGCGGGAGACAAGTCTGCCGCGGTTGTTGACGAAAACCGTGAGAAGGCGGTATTCGAGAGCGGAAAGCGAGATCTCCTCTCCGTTCTTCCTGACCTTGCCTTTTTCGGTGTCTATCTCCACCCCTTCCACCGAAACGACAGACTGCGCGTCGCCGTATCCGCGGAGCACGCGGTTGATGCGCGAGACAAGCTCGCGCGGACGGAAGGGCTTCGGGATATAGTCGTCCGCGCCCATGTCGAGTCCGCGTACGACGCTGTTTTCGTCATCCGAGGCGGTGAGGAATATAACCGGTATCCCCTGCTTTTTCGCCTCCTCGCAGACGGCAAATCCGTTGCCGTCCGAAAGCGAAACGTCAACCAGCATAAGATCTGCTCTCGCTCCCCGCATAAGCTCAACGGCGCTCCTCTCTCCTTTTGCGGAAAGGGTGTCAAATCCCTCGCTTTTTAAAAACTCTTCGAGCGAACGGACTATCGCCGCGTCGTCTTCAACTATGAATATCCTTTTCATCTGCGGTCCTCTTTTTCATCGTCGTAAAGCTCGGCGTCGATTATATCGCCGTCATCCGGCTCGCGGTTCAGGTATTCGCCGAGATCCGCCTTTTTCTTTTCCGCGATACTTACTATCGCCTTCGCCTTCGTCTTAAGCAGAGCGGCGGTGAAAAGCGAGGTCACCGGCATGATAAGCACGCATCCGAAGGCGGACGTCATAGAGCGGATGACCGTCTCTACGAAGGCGGCGGAGTTGATCACGGTGCCGAGGCTGAATTTGTACAGTATGAACCATATTATCAGCGCCATATATCCGCCGAGATAGGCAAAATAAAGTGTGTTGCAGGTGGTGCCGAGCACGTCGCGCCCAACCTTTATCCCCGACCTGTACAGTTCGGCAAAGCCTATATCCGGGTTGTTGTACGCCACCTCGAACTGCGCCGACGCGACGGCTATCGAGGTGTCCACGACAGCTCCGATGAGACCCACGAGGATGACCGCCACGGTGAGATCCCCCATATCCACGTCGATTATCCAGGAATACCCGGCGATCTGGGAGAGCTTCTGGAAGGAGAAGCCCTCTATCCTCGCCCCGCGTCCGAAAACGCTTATCACCGCGCCGAGGAGGACGACGACGCAGAAGACCGAAGCGAAGCAGGAGATGGATTTTGCGTTGACGCCGCAGTTGAAGAAGAGCGACGTGACGCAGATAAGAAGGCAGGCGATCAACGCCGCCAATATCGAATTCATACCGTTGAGGATCGCCGCCGCCATACCGAAGAATATAAGCAGATTGACGGTCAGCGTCGCTATCGTTTTGGCTCCGCGTTTTCCGCAGACGGCGATCAGCAAAGCGGCGAGTATAACGGCGAGTACGATCAGGGTCATCTGTTATTCACCGCCCTTCTCTTCCCGCCCTTGCGCGACAGCATTACCGACGCGATAAAATACGACACGGGAACGGTGAGAACTATACCGATGCTTCCGGTCAGGAAGCGCGCGATCTCAAGGTTGTTGTTGCTAAAAATGTATTCGAGCATAGGAACGCCGGAACGGACTATGACCATCATGAGCGGTATCCCGCCGCAGAGATAGGTGAACAGAAGCACGTTGGTCATCGTGCCGGAGATGTCGCGTCCTATCTCGCGCCCGGAACGGAGGAGAGCGGCGAAGGTTATCTTATTATCCTTCTCCTTCAGCTCGCAGAGCGCCGAGGAGATGGACATGGCGATATCCATGGTCGCGCCGAGGCCGCCTATAAGCAGCTCGGATAAAAAGGTGACGCGGTAATCGGCGGCGATGATAAGATACTCGAGCCCTTCGACGTACAGCCCGCCGTAGCCGCAGGCGTATATGACGACGCAGGCGATGCCGAAGGTCGCCGCGGTACCGACGAGGGTTGCTATTATCGAGATAAGGGTCATACGCGAAAAGCCGCCGATCAGCGTAAGGCAGACGACGGTGAAGATCAGAGATGAAACGATCGAGATGACGAGCAGGTTCCATCCGCTAACATAAAGATTGAGCCCCGCCCAGAAGATCGCCGCGTTGACCGCGACGCTAAGGAACGCGAGCAGTCCCTTTTTTCTCCCGACGAGAATGAGTATCAGCAGGGTGACGGCGAACATAGCGACGAGATAGGCGTCGCGCTTGACGTTTTCCACCTTCCAGACGCCCTCGTCGTTCTGCTCGACGAACAGCTTGTCCCCTTTGCGGTAGCGGGTGTCGAACACGTTGCTCTCGGTGCGAAGATTGGTAAAGGATATCTCGTCCCCCTCGTTCTCTCCGTAGAGCACCCGACAGACGACCGTCTGGAGATAGACCGTCTCCGTGATCTCGCCGGACGAGGAATACTCGGTATGATCCTCCGTTTCCGAAACGGAGGTTATCTGCGCGATCGTCTTATCTCCGTACAGGAAGTAATCGTGCGCCGTAAAAACAATCGCGGCGATCGCAAAAACGCACATAAATAGGAACAAGCACAAAAACTTGCGGTTTTTGTGCAGGTATTCCTTTATTCTGTTTCGCGGTAAATCAGTTGATCTCACGTCTTCCCTCTATTGCGCGTGAAAGTGTGATCTCGTCCGCGTGGTCGAGCTCGCCGCCGAAGGGGATGCCGTAGGCTAACCGGGTGACCTTTACGCCAAGGGGCGAGATGAGCTTGGCGAGGTACATGGCGGTGGTCTCTCCCTCCGCCGTGGAATTGGTGGCGACTATGACCTCGCCGATGTTTTCGTTATTGATGCGCTCCAGGAGCTCCTTTATGCGAAGCTGCGCGGGTCCCTTCCCTTCGAGCGGGGATATCGCCCCCTCGAGGACGTGATAGGTCCCCTTGTAGTTTCGCACGTTTTCGAGAGCAAACACCGTGCGGGCGTCCTCCACGACGCAAACGGTGGAACGGTCGCGCTCCGGATCGGAGCAGACCGGGCAGACCTCGCCCTCGCTGAAATTGAAGCAATTAGAGCATTTTTTGATCTTCTTTTTCGCATTGACTATTGACGCGGCGAAAGCCTCCGCCTTCTCGTCCGAGAAATTGAGCACCTCAAAAGCCATGCGCTCGGCGGACTTGCGTCCGACCCCTTTTATCTTGCGGAAGCTCTCTACCAGCTCCTCAAGCGCAGGCAGTCCGTATCCCATGGCGGATCAGAATAGTCCGGGCAGTCCGCCGCCCATTCCGGGAAGCCCCATGCTTCCGGTGATCTGTCCCATGACCTCCTCTGCGTCGGAATCGACGCGCTTTATCGCCTCGTTGAACGCGGCGGTAAGGATATCCGTAAGGGTCTCGGGATCGTCGGGATCTATGATGTCGGGATCTATATTCAGCTCGGTTATCTGCTTTTCGCCGTTGATTTTGAGCGTGACGGCTCCGCCGCCCGCGGCTATCTCGTATTCCTTGGCGGCAAGCTCTTCCTTCGCCTTTTCCATATCTTCCTGCATCTTCTGGGCCTGGCGCATCAGTCCCTGCATATTCTGCGGACCGCCGCCTACTCCCTTTGGTAATCTTGCTTTCATTTTATATCTCCTTGACGTTATTTATTTTTATCAGCCGAGAATGTCGTCTATCTCGTCTTTTTTCTTCTTTTCGGGAAGCCTGACCTCGAACGAAACGGTCAGTCCGGCGTAGCGCGGATCGACCTTTGCCGCCGCGCGGGAGATGAGCGAGAGAGTCTCCTCGTTGTTGAGCATCATTATAAGGAAGTCGTCCTGCACGCATACGGTGAGCGTGCCCCTCTCCTCGTCGCGGAAGGCGAACGATCCGGCGAGAAATCCTCCCGCGGCGCCGTCCTCTTTTGTTATCACTTCAAGTACGTCTATCCAGTCGGCGAGCCCTTCCTCCGGGGTCCTCGGCATCTCGGGAGAAGGCGCGGGCGTGGATGATCTTTTATCATCCTCCGGCTTTTCGTCAACGGTAAACGGCGGTATATCGTCCTCTTCTTTGTTCTCCTTCGGCTTTTCAGCCTTCTTCTCCGGCTTTTTGTCGGTAGTCTTTACCGTTTCGAGACCCGACAGCTTTTCTTCAAGCTCGCCTATTCTCGCCGCGAGAGCGTCGTATCCGCTGCCGGGGTGGCGCGCCGACATCCGTACAAGCGTCATTTCGGCGAGGACGCGGTTATCGTACGTTCCCTTTTGCAGATCGGTCAGAGTCTCGTCGAGCATACCCGCGTAAAGGGCGAGCCGGTCGAAGCTTATCCCCTCGACCGCCCCGGCAAGCGAAGCGATCTCGTCGTCGGTGAGCTCGAGATACTCACCGGCGCGGCGGTTTACCTTAACTACCATGAGGTCGCGCACATACTCGATAAGCTGCATCCAGAATTCGTTTATATCGAGCGACGAGGTATAGATCGCGCCTATTTCGTCGAAGATCGCGGCGCGGTCGCCTTCGACCACAGCCTTGAACGTGCGCTCAACGCTGTCGCGCGGGCTTATTCCGGCTGCCTCGCTTACGCGCTTGACGTCTACGGGAGAATTTCCTCCCGCGCAGAGTTCAAGAAGGCTGACGGCGTCGCGCATACCGCCCCTCGACAGTTTTCCGATAAGGCGCGCAGCCCTGTCGTCGAGCTCGATCCCCTCGGAAGCGGAGATCTCCTTCAGCCTCGCGGTGATATCGTCGATGGAAAGGCGGTTGAAATCGAACCTCTGGCAGCGGGAAACGACCGTTACCGGGAGCTTGTTCACCTCGGTGGTGGCAAGGATGAAAATGACCCTCTCGGGAGGCTCCTCCAGCGTTTTCAGCAGAGCGTTGAACGCCTGCTGCGAGAGCATATGCACCTCGTCGATGATAAACACCTTGTATTTGAGCATCGCGGGAGCGTAAACGACCGAGTCGCGGATATCGCGGATGTAATCGACGCCGTTGTTGCTGGCGGCGTCCATCTCGATGATATCGGTGGTCGCCTCGGCGGCCACGGCGCGGCAGGCGTCGCAGACCCCGCAGGGATTTCCGTCCTTATTATCGAGACAGTTTATCGCCTTGGCAAATATCTTAGCGCAGCTCGTCTTGCCCGTTCCGCGGGATCCGCAGAACAGATACGCGTGAGCCGTTTTGCCGGAGGCTATCTCGAATTTAAGGACGTCCGTCGTCTTTTTCTGGCCGCTCACCTCGTCGAAGGTGCGCGGACGCCACTTTCTGTACAAAGTCTGATGCATATTTCCACCCGAAAATACAAAACAAGCGGGACACGTAATAAGACCATACACCTTTACATCGAACCCAAACCATGCGCGCCTTACGCAGTTTTCGCTCGGAACAGGCGACCTCGCGGCACATCGGCTAAACCGCTTAATGCTGCTCGGTTCCCCGCCTGACATGGTTCACAGCCGTCGATTGCACGAGACCCATCCGTCAACACGAAAATACTGCGGGGCAAGACCACACGTCTTGAGCCCTCACGAAAGGAAACCACCCCTGCTGTAGCGGATTGCAGGTTACAGGGCACCGCTGGCTCCCCGGCCGGTATGGCCTTATTACATATCCCGCTTATTCAATTTGTGGTATTAGTATAACATACTATTTATGATTTTGCAAGAGTTTTAAGTTTAAAGTTTTAAGTTTTAGGCCTCATCGTTCGACGCGTTCTCTTCCGCCGCGGGCTTCGTTTCGCGCTTTTTCGACGCGAAGACAAGATCAAAGATCACAAGCCCGAAGCAGACGAGGCGCACGGCAAAGCCGAAGATCTCGTAGCCTGTGCCGAAATTGCCGTTCCACCCGATGGGGAGGACGCGAATAACGAGATCGGCTCCGAGCCATACGGCGAAAACTATCGAGAGGGTATGCGAAGCCCTCTCCGAAGAGGCGGCGATCCGCTTTGTTATCAGACCGAAGGCGAGGGCTGTGAGAACTATGCCGAAGAACAGCGCGACCTCGCTGAGAGAGGCGCGGTAAAGGAGCGAGAGCAGGAAAAGCTCGACGCGTCCGAGCGAAGCCATCCCGAGCCGGAACATCACGCTGAGCGGGGTCTCGTGGGCGTAGAGCGCCCAGTATCCGGTGCAGGCGAGAATGAATGGCAGCGGGAGGAGGGACACCGCCTGGATAACGCGTATCGCAAGCCCGGTAAAGGTGTATATGCCGCGGCGGAACTTTTCGGCTATACTGTATTTTTTCATTTGCCCCTCACCTCCTCGAGCGTCCGACTGATATAATATTCTTCGCGCTTGTTGTGATGGGCGTTGGGATCGGTCTTAGAATAAACGATACTGTCGGAGGAGGTGTCGTACCAGGATACGACCGCGGCGTCGGCGTCCTCCTGGATCTTGCTGTCGCTCACGCGGAAAACACAGCGGAACGGGTTAACGTCGGGGCTCCACGTGGGAGAGATATACCCCTCGTAGATTATCAGCTCGCCGGACGCGCATTTTCCGCGTATCATCGAGTTGCGGAGCACGGTCTCCTTTTTGAAGGTGGTCAGATCTATCTTTACGACGTCTGTTACCATCAGCCCGAAGTCGGTATCCTTCATCTCGTTGCAGTAATAGGTGTTCCCTACGAGAGCGGCGCCCCAGTCGTGACCGTAGCTCCCCTTAAGGACAAGTTGATCGTTGCCGCGGTATATGCCGTAGGGATGAAAGCTGGAGTAACGGACGAAATACTCGGTATCGCCTATGCGGTAGGAGTCCTCTACCGGCAGGATGGTCGCCATATCGACCATCGTGATGCCTATGAACAGCACCAGCGCCGAAAAAATGGCGACTATCAGCAAAAGAGAATTGAACGTGAATTTTGTTTTTTTCATAACTTTTTTATTTCAGATACTCCGCAAGCTCTTCGCGGAGCACTTTTTCGGTGACGGATATCTTCCATTCGATATGCTCGCGGTCGCACATATACTCCATGCTCGGCTCGTAACCGAGGCGGGAGTCGTATTCGACGAGCGGGATGGTGCCGCGCGCGTTTTCAAGCTCGCGGGCGGCGATCTCCTCCATGCGCTTCGCGGCGCGAAGACGGACGGCGGGATCTTCGGAGAGCAGCTCCTCTTTGCCAAGCCGCCAGTTCTTGACGTTGACCGTCGTGCGCGCGGCGTTGGAGATAAAGCGGCACATATTGAGCATCAGTCCGGCTTCCTTCCGCTTGCTTTCGTGTATACGCGGGATGACATCTTCGAGGATGACGCATCCGGCGTCGTAAAGCTCATATACTTTGGTATGGCACTTGATCTCGTAGTTTATTTTTCTTATTTGTTCGGGCGAGCCGAGATCGTACTGATACATGGGATTGCAGATCTCGTTCCCCCCGTGAGGAGCGTACGGAACGCTCGGGAAAACGACCCCGTCCTTCTTGAAAAGGAGCAGCGGATACGACGGCCCTATGCGGAAGGGTCCGTACTGATCCTCGTTTGTGGAGATGAGCATACGGATACCGTCGCTGAACAATTTCCAGGCTTCAAGCACCCGGTCTGCGGTCTCCTCCGAGAAATCGCGTACAGCGAGGCGGCGGAGCACCGCTTCGAGATCGGAGGCGGGATCGTGGAACGCCCACTTTGCGAGATCGGAGATGAAGGAGGGGTAAAAGCCGTAATGATGGGAGTCCATCGTGCCGCAAAGCCCCCACTCGTCGTGAGCCTTCCTCATACCGGCGTAACGGCGCATCCACTGGTAGGGAGCAGGCTCGTAAGGTATGACCCCGACGTCCCAGGTCAGTCCGCCGGTATTGGACATGGTGTATAGCTTTATCCCCCGCTCCTTTGCGAGCTTCGCCTCGCTGACAAAATACTTTCCGGGACCTTCGAAGAACAGAGTATAATCGACCGTGCGGTTCATAACTCCATCGCGCTCGACGTCCTCGAACATCTCGTAAGTGACGAGAAGCGTCACGTCCGTCGGGATGTTGCGGAGCAGCTCGAGGCGGTATTTTTCCTCAACGTAGCCCCAGTTGTAGGTCCAGAAAACGATATCCGCATCCGGCTTGTGATTGCGGATGATCCGCTTTATCATATTCAGCCATATCGGGTAGTCGTAGCAGGGCCACCAGCCGGGACTCGGTTTATCTTTTATGATATACTCGCCGTTTTCGTCCATATTGTCGCGGCGGAGCTTGCCGTGGGTGTGGGTATCACGGCTCGGGAACTCGCAGCTCTCGCCGACAAAGATGACCCCTTTAAAGCCCGGGCATCTCTCGAACAGTCTGCCGTAGGTCCCCTCGTAATACCGTTCGCCCTCCTCCCCTTCCGGGTAGACGCGGCTGTACATATAGCTGTAAGCGTATACGTCGATGCCCCATTCGGCGGCGCGGTAGATGAGATCGTTGAAATCCTGATAGCCGTGCGGGGTCACGTCAACGTCGCAGACGAAGATGAGCAGGGCGTTTATCCCCGCGTGGGCGATATTGCGCATATGCGCCTCCGGGAACATATCGAGCCCGTAGCCGGAATGGACCATACGCGGCGAATAAAGCGGCTTCCTTACGACCTCCCCGACCGTAAGGAAAGGCCCCTCGTCGAGATTCATCAGATCCTCGATGAAATATCCCGCCTGAGCCGCCGCGCGGCTGTCGCTCCCGCAGAGGGCGACGCGTCCTTCTTCCACCGAAAGACGGTAGGTATTCTCCTCGAGCGAGCTGTCGACAGAGTATACTATCGCTTTTTCCGGTATCTCCCCGCCGATCGCAAAGCCTACGCAGACGCCCATCGAGACGGCGAAATAATCTTCGAGGTCGCGCGCCGCGTTATATATAACGCGGTCGGACGCGTCGTTTACATAAACGGTCCACGACTCGTCGATCTCTGTCTGTCCGTCCTTTTTCTCCGCCCAGGGCATCCGCCTGCCGGGCTTATGGACCTGGAGCATCCTCTCTCTGAACTGATAATTGCGTTCCGACATATTATTATCCTTTATTTTCCGTTTAGATATTGCATAAATGCAAAAATAATGATAAAATATAACAAAACATTTTTATTTTTCATATTTATTATACATTCAGCGATACCGAATGTCAATAGAGGAACATCAAGTGAACGCCCCGGAGCAAAAACAGTGCAAAGAAAATAACGTTTCCGCCGCGAAAAAGATCAGATCTGCCGCCATGCTCTTTTTCGCCGCGGTGATATGGGGCTCCGCGTTCGTCGCGCAGGACCGCGCGGGAGACAAGCTCGCCGACTCGGTATTCACCATCACGTTTTCGCGCTTCCTTCTCGGAGGCGTGGTGCTGATCCCCTTCTGGCTGATTTACCGCAAAAAATCGGGAGGGGCGAGATCCGCGCGCGATATACGCTATTCGATAAGGAACGGCTTTTTCTGCGGGCTGGCGCTGTTCGCCCCCTGCGTCCTCCAGCAGCTTGGGATCAGCGCGGGCTCCTCGTCCGCGAAGGCGGGATTTATAACCGTATTGTACGTCGTGCTCGTACCCGTATGCGGACTGTTCATGAAAAAGAAGCTCTCGCCTCTCACATGGATAGCCGTGGCGATAGCGCCGGTCGGGCTCTACTTTCTCTGTATGCCTCCCGGATCGTTCCGGGTCGAGACCTGCGACCTGTATCTCATCGCCTGCGCCTTCGGCTATACCGTGCAGATACTCTTCATCGACAGATTTGCGCCGAGGTGCGACGCGCTTCTGATGACCGTTTCTCAATTTTTCACCGTCGCCTTATTCTCATTTATCCTCGCCGTGATATTCGAGAGCGGGACGATACCGGGCCTTGGAACGATAGCGAAAGAGATCGTATATCTCGGTGTCATGTCCTGCGGTGTCGGCTATACGTTTCAGGTCCTGGGACAGAAGAACACCGATCCGACCGTCGCTTCTCTGCTTATGAGCCTCGAATCGGTATTCGCCCTTATTTCCGGCGCGGTCATCCTCGGACAGACGCCCACGCCGCGCGAGCTATGCGGATGCCTTCTGATGTTCGCCGCCGTGATACTCGCGCAGATCCCGACGCCGGGGTCGAAAAAGAAACCGAAAAAGAATTAAGATCAAGAATTTACATATCAAGGAGAACGATATATGGATCTTTTAAGGAGCTTGGCGGAGATGCGCGCCCCGTTTTTGACTGCGATCATGTCCGCCGTCACCTGGCTGGGGCACGAAATACTGCCTGTCGTCGTGATCTGCATATTCTACTGGTGCGTCAACAAGAAATGCGCGTACAAGATGGCATTTTCCTTCTTCTTCTCGGGACTGTGCGTGCAGGGGCTGAAGATCGCCTACCGCATAGATCGCCCCTGGGTCATCGACCCGGATTTCAAGCCCGTTGAATCCGCGCTCGGAGCCGCAACGGGGTATTCCTTCCCGTCCGGTCATACGCAAGCCGCCGCTTCCCTTTACGGTACGCTCGCCCTGACGCTTAAAAAATGGTGGGCGAAGCTCATCTGCGTGGTCGTGCTCCTTCTTGTCGCATTTTCGCGCCTGTATCTCGGCGTTCACACGCCTCTCGACGTCGGAGTCGCGCTTGCGGTCACGGTCTTCATAACCGTTATCGTATGCCTTGTCTACGATAAGCTTTACGGAAAAGAGAGGACCATAGTATACGTTTCCGCGGCGATGGTACTGCTTTCCGCCGGTCTGTTCGCATACGGGTTAATCCTTCTCAACCGCGGCGTGATAAGCTACGGCAACGTCCGCGACGCATTCAAAACGTCCGGCGCGGGCATGGCTTTCGCCATCGGTTACTTTATCGAACGCAGCTTCATAAACTTCGACGTTAAGGCGAAGAACGTCGGGGCGCAGATAATAAAGCTGGTATGCGGCGTCGCTCCCGCGCTCGGCGCATACGCGGGGCTGAAGGTCCTTTTCAACAAAATATTTACGACCACCGCCCCGATGATATTCGGCGATTTTATCCGCTATTTCATCCTTGTCTTCTGGATCATAGCCGTTTATCCCGCTATATTTAAAAAGATCATGAGCAAGAAAGCGCCGCAAGAGAAATGAGATTTAAAACGGTACTGTTCGACCTCGACGGGACTCTTACCGATCCGTTTGAAGGTATTACCCGCTCGGTGCAGTATTCCCTGCGGCGCTTCGGCATCGAGGTCGAGGACAGACACGCTCTCGCCTGCTTTATCGGTCCGCCGCTCAACGAGTCGTATATCAATTACTACGGCTTTTCGCTTGAAGACTCCTTCCGGGCAGTCGATATATACCGTGAATATTTCGCCGACAGAGGGTTGTTTGAAAACGAGGTCTATCCGGGGATCCCGGAGATGCTCGGAGAGTTGAAGCGGCAGGGTAAGACCCTCGCCGTGGCGACCTCCAAGCCGACGGTTTACGCAAAAAGGATACTCGGCAAATTCGACCTTTCAAAATACTTCGACCTCTGCGACGGAAGCGAGCTCGACGGGACGCGGGTCCACAAGGACGAGGTTATAGCCCACGCGCTCGAAGCTCTGGGATGCGATCCCGCGTCAGCCGTGATGGTGGGCGACCGCAGTCACGACGTTATCGGCGCAATAAAAAATTCTCTCCCCTGCATAGGCGTGACTTACGGCTACGGGACAGAGGAAGAGCTTGCCGAAGCGGGCGCTTTCCGCACGGTCGACACGGTGGACGAGCTGAAAGAGAGTTTGTCGTAAGAAATCAAATGATATATAATAAAGCGCTGAAATCATTTCGGCGCTTTTTTTATGAATTACGGCGGATATGAATAACCGGAAAAAGCCCTGTCAATAATACCCGCGGGGTGATAGTACGGACTACGACGTATACGCCGGAGAGATCGACAAGATACTGCGGCCGGACGAGAGTTTTGATATTATCCGCCGCGAGTATGTTCTTAAAACCGGCGAGAAGCTCATATACTGGTGCATAGACGGGCTTATAGATTCGGCGGTCACCGAGCGGGTGCTTGAATTCATACATTCGTGCGGCGGAACAGAGGATCTGGGCAAATCGACGCCTTACGTCGAGACCGCGACGACCTCCGACCCCGCGGAAGCGGCGGCAAAGGTGCTGACCGGCGCGGTAGCTCTCGCGGCGGAAGGACGCGAAGAC
>JAFSSR010000098.1 GCA_017450885.1 Clostridia bacterium
AAGTTGTCTTCGCGCTTCTCAAGGCCTTCGCCCTTCTCGAAACGGAAGAAATCGACCAGCTTGATGGAGCCGCCGACAGCCTTTGCTTCGCGGTCGAGATACTTCTCGACAGAAATGGAGTCTTCCTTGACGTAAGCCTGCTCGGCAAGGCAGACGGTCTCGTAGAACTTGTTGAGCATACCGAGAGCCATCTTCTCTTTGATGGCGTCGGGCTTGTTTGCATTCTTGGGATCGTTTGCTATCTTGGCGAGGTTGATCTCAGTCTCGGACTTGACTACCTCGGCGGGAACGGCGTCACGGTTTACGAAACGGCACTCCATGGAAGCGACCTGGAGGGCGACGTTCTTTGTGACCTCGGCAAAGTTGGAAGCGTTCTTGGCGGCGTCGTCAGCGTCGAACTTAACGATAACGCCGGATACGCCCGCGCCGTGAATATAGGTGGCGAGGGTGCCGTCGACAACGACGAAGCGGCGGATGGAGAGCTTTTCACCGATGGTGAAGATCTTGCCCTTCAGTTCAGCCTCTACGGTCTCTTCGGAGCCGTCGAGCTTGCAGGCGAGCAGAGCGTCAACGTCTGCCGGTCTGTTCTTGAGTATGGTGCGGAGAATAGCGCGAACGAATTCGCGGAAAGTCTCGTTCTTTGCGACAAAGTCGGTCTCGGAGTTGACCTCGACCATAGCGGCGGTCTGCTTGTCGTCGGAGAGCATGATATCGACAACGCCCTCGGCGGCGATCCTGCCCTGCTTGGCGTCGGCTTTTGCAAGACCCTTTTCGCGGAGCAGCTTTACCGCCTCGTCGAAATTACCGTCGGCCTCTACAAGAGCCTTTTTACAATCCATCATACCGCAGCCGGTCTTGGAACGGAGCTCGGCTACGTCTTTTGCAGTGATATTAGCCATTTTCGTATTCCCTTTCTATTCGATCATTCAGCGGTTTCTTCCTCGGCGTCAGCCTCTTCTTCGGCTTCGCCCGCGTCCATGGACTCGCCCTGTCTGCCCTCGATGAAGGCGTCGGCGAGAACGGAGGAGATGAGTTTGATGGCGCGGATAGCGTCGTCGTTGCCGGGGATGATATAATCCGCGTCGTCGGGATCGCAGTTGGTGTCGATGATGGCGACTACCGGGATGCCCAGCTTCTTTGCTTCGAGAACGGCGTTGCGCTCCTTGCGGGGGTCAACGATGAATACGCAGTCCGGAAGGCCTTCCATGTCCTTGATACCGCCGTAGTTCTTTTCGAGATCGTTGATCTCCTTATTGAGAGCGGCGGCTTCCTTCTTGGGAAGGAGGTCGAAGGTCCCGTCCTCACGCATCTTGGTGAGGTCGCTCAGACGAGCGATGCTTCTCTTGATGGTCTTGTAGTTGGTGAGCATACCGCCCGGCCAACGCTCGTTGACGTAGTACTGACCGCATCTGGTAGCCTCTTCCTTGATGGCGTCGGCCGCCTGCTTCTTGGTCCCTACGAAGAGCATCTTGCCGCCCTGCGCGGCAACGTCACGGACGTACATATACGCCTCGTCAAACTTTTTGACGGTCTTCTGGAGGTCGATGATGTAGATACCGTTTCTCTCGGTGAAGATGTACGGAGCCATTTTGGGGTTCCATCTTCTGGTGTGATGTCCGAAATGGACGCCTGCTTCAAGCAGCTGCTTAATGGATACAACAGACATTTTAATGTCCTCCTTTGGTTATTTCCACCACGCCGCATAAGCCGTTTCCGGACCAAAGATCGCGGCGTGTGTGAATTCATAAGCCTGAATATAATATCATAAACGGCTTATTATTTCAAGATTTTTCTTAAAATAATAAGCCTGTTTACAAAAAGTTTACAAATAGAGGCTATTCTCTTTTCCTCGGCTTTGTTTCTCTTATGAACGAAGCCTCGTCCGGAATGGAAACGAGGATGGCGTCGGACCCGATTTTCGTTATCCTGTCCCACGGGATACGCAGCTCGCCTTTTGATGAAAAGATGAACATTTTGGTATCCCCCGGAACGATAAGCGCCAAAAGTCTGCCGGTACATACGTCTATCTCAACGTCGATAACGCAACCGAGGCATTTACCGTTGCATACGTTGATGACGTCTTTATTCCGCAGGTCGCCTATACAGCAGCTCATAATCAACCCTCCGAAAACTTTTTATTACAAAGTATTCGGAAAAGCGATCAATTATGCAGGATCTTTCCTTCCCCCGCGGGGATCGCTCCGATCCTTCTGCCGGTCAGCGCGTCTTTGTATCCTTCGGGAAGATCGAACGTTTTGTCCGAAAGATTGACCGCGGTATAGAGCGTTTCCCCGCCTTCCCCCCGCGAGAATATAAGCGTCCCGCCGGAGGCGTGTACCACTTTGAATATACCTTCCCTGTACACCTGATGAGCGCGTCTGAATTTGCCGATCCTGCGGTAGAACTTCAGAAGCTCCCCGTCCTCTCTCCCCCACGGATAGGGTCTGCGGTTGAACGGATCCCCCCAGCCCTCCATACCGGCTTCGTCGCCGTAGTAGATGCAGGGGACTCCCGGCATGGTCGCGCAGATGAGCCACGCGAGCTTCAGAAGGCGCTTTCCATTTTCTCTGTCTTCGGCGGAGATGCGATACTCCGAAAGCTCTTTATTTGAAGCCCCGTCCGGATAACGCGCGGAAAGCATATTCAAAATACGCGCGGTATCGTGGGTCCCGAGGATATTCATCATACAGTCGGAGACCGCCTTGGGATAATTGAAATACGTCCCGCATACGGCGCCGGCAAACGCCGCGGCGTCTTTATTAAGCATGAACGAAATTATCGCCTCGCGCAGGACGTAATTCATTACGCCGTCAAGCTGTCCGCCCTGCAGATACCTTCGCCTGCTGCCGTAAGAGATCTTGTTCGAC
This sequence comes from Clostridia bacterium, assembly GCA_017450885.1. Classification (GTDB taxonomy): domain Bacteria; phylum Bacillota; class Clostridia; order Oscillospirales; family CAG-272; genus RGIG3438. Next base: position 2,868 of record JAFSSR010000098.1, read on the forward strand.
GCGTCCTCCCAGACTTCGCCGAATATAACCGCGTCACGCTTTTCAGCCTTGACCGCCTCTCGAAGACCGTCGAGAAAGCCGTCGGAGAGCTCGTCGGCGACGTCGAGGCGCCACCCCGCCGCCCCTTTGCGGAGATACTTTCTTACTATTCCGTTCCCGCCTAATATGTATTCGCGGTATGACGGATCGTCGCATCTTACGCGCGGGAGGATGGGTATGTTCCACCAGCTCTCGTAGTCGTCCGGATAGCGGCGGAAATTATACCACGAGAAATAAGGAGAATGTCTGTCGCGGTACGCGCCGCCTTTTCCGTATCTGCCCGACTTGTTGAAATACTTGCTGTCCGACCCGGTGTGGTTGAAAACGCCGTCGAGAACGACGCGGATCTTTAATCTGTCCGCTTTCTTGATAAGCTCATCAAACGCTTCCTCTCCGCCGAACATTTCGTCGATCTTATCATAATCGCCGGTATCGTACTTGTGATTTGAATACGCCTCGAATATCGGGCAGAGATATATACAGTTCACGCCGAGGGACGCGAGGTGATCGAGCTTATCGGCAACGCCGTAAAGCGTTCCTCCGAAAAAGGTGTTGTTTTCAAGATGACCGCCGCGGACCTCGGGATATTCAGGCTCCCCGTTATCCCAGTCGCCGATCATTACCGCGTCGTCGCGTTTTTTAACTTCCCCGCCCTTTGCGAACCTGTCGACGAAGATCTGATACATAACGCCGCCCTTTATCCAGTCCGGCGTCGAAAAGCCGGCGGAATAGACGGTGAGCTGTCTGTCGCATACCGGCGCCCTTTTTCCGAACCGGCTGTCATACGTCACACGATACCAGTACAGACCAGGCTCGGGACAGCGCAAAGCGGAGGAATACTCGTCGTCGGATCCGCGCACCGTAACGAATTCAAGCGGGATAACGGTCTCGCCGCAGCCGTCGCGGTTTATGCGGATTTCCGGGTCCTTTGCTCCGAACGAACGTGGGACGGTCAGTTTGAAGGTCAAAACGTCGTCCTCCGAAAACGCGCCGAAAAGCTCCGCGTTTCCGCAGAGCTTCGAGCGTATTTCCAGTTTGTCACGTTTTTCGGTATCAGCCATTCTTCTTCACCGGCTTTATGTGCCAGATGTTATTTGCGTACTCCTCTATACTGCGGTCAGCGGAGAATATGCCCGCTCCGGCAATATTGATAAGGGATTTCCTGTTCCAGCTGTCTCTGTCCGCAAAGTCCTTTTCCATCCTGTCGTGGACAAGATAGTAGGAGTCGAAATCGGCGAGGCACATGAACGGATCGGAGATACCCTGACCGGCAATGAGATACTTGACGAAGTCGGCGAACTGCGTTCCCGAAAATCCGGGGATGAGCGCGTCGATCGCCTGCTTGAGCTTTGGATGCTGATTATAATACAGCATCGAATTGTAACCCTTCTTCCAGAGCTCGTCGACCTCCTCGGTGGTATGGCCGAAGATGTAGATGTTCTTATCGCCGACAGCGTCGCGAATCTCAACGTTCGCGCCGTCGAGAGTGCCTATCGTCAGGGCGCCGTTTATCATCAGCTTCATATTGCCGGTGCCGCTCGCTTCCTTTCCGGCGAGAGAGATCTGCTCGGAGACGTCGGCGGACGGGATAAGATGCTCGGCGACGCTTACGTTGTAATCCTCGACGAACACGACGTTTAGCATACTGCTTATCCGCTTGTCGCTGCGGACCTCCTGGGAAAGGAAGTAGATCAGTTTTATGATCTGCTTCGCCATATAGTACCCCGGAGCAGCCTTTGCGCTGAAGATATATGTCTGCGGCGGTATCACCAGAGTGGGATCGTTTTTGAGATCGACGTAGACGCTTATGATGCGGAGTACGTTGAGAAGCTGGCGCTTGTACTCGTGCATACGCTTGATATGGACGTCGAACATGGAGTCGGGGTCGATCTTCAGTCCGTTGCGGGCGTAGAGATAATCGGCAAAATCGCGCTTGTTCTGTTTCTTTATATTTTCAAGCGCGTCGAGCACCGTTTTGTCGTCGGCGTATTTCGCAAAGTCGGCAAGCTTCGAGGAGTCGTGGCGGTACTCCGGTCCGATCGTCTCGTCGAGAAGAGCGGCAAGACCGGGATTTGAGTAGCAGAGCCAGCGGCGGTACGCAATGCCGTTGGTTACGTTGGTGAACTTCCACGGAGTGTATTTGTAATAGTCGTGGAAAATGGTCTTTTTAAGGATATCGGAATGGAGCTTGGATACTCCGTTGACCGTGTGGGATCCGACGACGGAGAGGTTTGCCATACGGATCTGACCGTCGCAGATTATCGACATACGGGCGATCCTGTCCCAGTCGCCCGGATATACGCTCCAGAGATCCTGCGACAGACGGCGGTTGATCTCCTTGATAAGCATATGGAGGCGAGGCAGTCTCAAAGCGAACAGGTCCTCGTTCCAGGTCTCAAGAGCCTCCGGCATTACTGTATGGTTGGTATAGGAAACGACCGCGGTCACGGTATCCCACGCCCTCTCCCATGAATAGGAGTAGACGTCTATGAGAACGCGCATGAGCTCGGGGATAACGAGAGCCGGATGCGTGTCGTTTACGTGGATTGCGACTTTTTCGGCAAAGTTATCGAGCGAGCCGTATGAGGCGAGGTGGTCGTTGATGATGCTCTGCAGCGACGCGCTGACAAGGAAGTACTGCTGGCTCAGACGGAGCAGCTTGCCTTCGACGTGATTGTCGGCGGGATAAAGCACCTTGGAGATGATGCCCGCGTTGCTCGACTCCTCCATCGCCTTGACGTACTGGCCCTGCGAGAACAAATTCATATTGAAGGTCTTGGTCTCGTTCGCCTGCCAGAGACGGAGTATGTTCACGGCGTGGGAATCCGCGCCGGAGACCATCATATCGTACGGAACGGCCTGGATCTCCTCGTAGCCGGTGTGTATTATCTCGCATCTCCCGTCATGCCATTCCTCTGAAACGTGTCCGCCGAGCTTGACTATACACTTCTTATCCTGACGCGGCACAAGCCACGCCTCGCCCATCGGCATCCACTCGTCGGGGAGCTCGACCTGATTGCCGTCGATTATGCGCTGCTTGAAAAGCCCGTACTCGTAGAGTATCGAAAAACCGGTAGCCGAATAATCGAGGGTAGTGAGGGCGTCCATAAAGCACGCCGCCAGTCTGCCCAGACCGCCGTTTCCGAGAGCGGCGTCCGGCTCGAGATCGCAGAGGTCTTCGAGCGAGGCGGCGCTGTCCTTCAGGATGTCGTTGAACTCCTCGGTAAGTCCGAGGTTGCAGATGTTGTTTTTAAGAGAACGTCCGACAAGGAACTCTATGCAAAGATAGTAGATCTTCTTCGCCTTCTGCGCCTTGACGCTCTTTTTGAACTCCGTTCGCTTCTGCGCAAGGATGTCCTTTACGGTCAAAAGAACGGCGTTGTAAATCTGTTCCTTCGACGCTTCTTTGATGGATGTAAGTCCGAAATACCTTGAGAGCTTCTGATCGACAAGCTCGCGGAGATGCTCTGTGTCCGGGAGATCGTTTTCGGGTTTGGTTATGTTTTTCTTCTGCATGGATAGGAATTCCTTTATGTTGTTTGATTAGAGTGAATTATATAGCGCTAAATAGTCTTTCGCGGAGCGGTCCCAGGAGAAATCGCTCGCCATGGCGTTTGCCCTGATCTTTTTCCAGACCTTCGGGTCGCGGTAACAGGATATCGCGCGCCTTACGGCGTCCAGCATATCGTGCGCGTTGAAGGTGGCGAAGGTTATACCGTTGCCCTCTCCCGTTTCGGGATTGAACGCCTTGATCGAATCGTAAAGTCCGCCGGTCTCGCGCACTATCGGAACCGTTCCGTAACGGCAGGCGATCATCTGCGCAAGTCCGCAGGGCTCGGTCTTCGAAGGCATCAGGAACATATCGGCGGAAGCGTAGATCTTCTTCGCCATAACGCGATTGAAGGTTATGTTCGCCGAGACCTTGTCCGGGTATGCTTTGGCAAGCTCGCGGAAATAATCCTCGTATCTTGCGTCTCCCGTTCCGAGCAGGACGATCTGAACGTCGTCCTGAAGTATTTCGTCCGCCACGCGCATGATAAGGTCTATGCCCTTGTGCGAGACGAGACGGGTTATGAGCCCGATCATAGGCGCGTCCGGCTTTACGGGAAGTCCGAGCTCCGCCTGCAGCGCGGCCTTGTTCTTCGCCTTTCCCGTCATCCTCTTCGCGCCGAAGGTGAACTCGATCTCGTTATCGTCCGTGGGATCGTAGTATACGGTGTCTATCCCGTTGAGAATTCCGCTCAGCTTATACGAATTCTGACCGATTATACCGTAGAGTCCGGCGGAAAAATACTCGCTTTTTATCTCGTTCGCATACTGCGGGCTGACCGTAGTGAGAGCGTCGCAGCAGACGATAGCCCCCTTAGTCAGGTTTATGCAGTTGTCGTATGCGACGATATTTTTGCAAGCCTGGGAAAGATCGAAAACGTCGCCTAATATCTCAAACCCGTATTTGCCCTGATACTCGATATTGTGGATGGTGTAAACGCACCTCATCGACGGATAGTATCCGCGGCATTTGTGATTTATAACGCACATGGCGGTCTGCCAGTCGTTTGCGTGCAGGATATCGGGCGTAAACCCTACAAATCCAAGCATATCGAGGGCTGCGCGGCAGAAATATGAGAACCTTTCGCCGTCGTCGAAACTGCCGTAGAGAGTGTCGCGCTTAAAATAATACTCGTTGTCGATAAAATACCAGATGACGCCGTCGTGCTCCATCTCAAAAACGCCGCAGTACTGCGACCGCCAGGAGAGGTTGACGTTGAACATACATTTGAACGTCATTTTATCGCGGTATTCGCGGGAGACCGCGCCGTAAAGCGGCATGACCACGCGGATATCGACGTCGTCTCCCCCGGCGCGCTTTATCGCCGCCGGGAGGGAGCCCGCGACGTCGCCCAATCCGCCGCTTGCGGCAAACGGACGCGCCTCGGACGTAACAAACAAAATATTCTTCATACGATCTGTCCCTTCTCGATATAGAACGGGAGGGTCTCGTGTCCGGAAAGCATCCTGCCGTCCTGGATGAGCGCGTCCTTATCGGTTATGACGCAGTTGAGAAATACGTTTTCTCCCGTGTATGTATCCTGGAAAAGTATCGAATTTTTAACGACCGTGCCGCGGCCGATCTTTACTCCGCGGAAGATGATCGAATTCTCCACCGTACCTTTGATTATACATCCGTCGGCGATGAGCGAATTCTTTACAACGGCTCCGTCGGAGTATTTGGTAGGCGCGGAATTATGTACTTTAGTGAGGATGGGTCTCAACGGATTTCCGATAAGCTCTTTTCTGAACCGCTCGTCCCGAAGGAGCTGCATATTGCAGTCATAATACTCTTTCATGGAGTAGATATTGCGGAAAACTCCATCGTAGCGGTAGACCTTGAAGACGTATTTACCGACGTTGCGTCTCACGACGTCGTTGATGAAACTGGAATAGCCGTGCGCCGAAGCGTCGTTGAGAAGGCTCTTGAGCTCGTTTGTATTTACGACCATAACGTTGAGTCCGAGGCTTTTTACGCCGGTCGCGTGACGGGGATCGCGCTCTATATCGGTAACGTTTCCGTCTTTATCCGCATAGATCACGTTGACGTTTTTCAGATGACGGTCCTCGAAAACGGTGTCCTTGACGCCGAGAGTAAGGGTCGCCCCCGACTCGATGTGCTTGTTCACCATATCTTTGAGATCTATATTGCAGATGGAGTCGCAGTCCGACATCACGATATAGTCGGAGTGGATATGCTGAATTGAGGAAATGACTCCGAACAGAGCCTCAAGTCTCGACCTGTAAAGATTTTCTCCGCCGGAATAGCTGCTGACGAACGGAGGAAGGATCTTAAGTCCTCCGGAACGGCGGGCGAGGTCCCAGTCCTTACCGGAGCCGAGGTGATCCATAAGCGAGCGGTAATTGTTATGGGTTATGACGCGAACGTCGGTGATGCCGGAATTGACCATATTGGAAAGCGCAAAGTCGATAAGCCTGTACCTGCATGCGAACGGAACGGACGCCATGGTGCGCTGACGGGTAAGCTCAGGTATGTTCTTATCGTGAAGATTTGAAAATATTATTCCCGAAACTGTCATTTTTATTTCCCGCCTTTCTTTGCAAGATCGTCAATATACGCCTGATTGACCATATCTCCGGTAGGGATCGAATACTCTTTTTTGATCGTGAGATCGGAGCCGATAAGGGTGATACCCGCCGCCTTCTCCTTCTCGTCGCCTATGCGGGAGCCTTTCTCGATGACCGTGTCCTCGTCTATAAAGGAGTAGTCGATAGAGGCTTTATCCCCGATGCGGACGCCGTTCATGATAACGCTGTCCCGGATCATAGCACCGTGACCGACGTATACTCCTCCGAAAAGCACGGAGTTCTCGACTGTCCCGTGTATCTCGCAGCCCTCGCTGACGACCGAATTCGTCAGTTTTGCGTCCTCGCCGATAAACTGAGGGGGATTGGCCTGCGTGCGCGAATAGATCCTCCAGTCGCGGTCGTAGAGATCGAGGACGGGGTGCTCGCCGAGCGTATCCATATTAGCCTCCCAAAGGCTCTTTATGGTCCCGACGTCCTTCCAATAGCCGGTGAACTCGTAAGCGTACATCTTTTCGCCTGCGGCGAGCATTGCGGGTATGACGTTTTTGCCAAAGTCCTTCGCCGAGCTCGGATCGGCTTCGTCCGCCTTCAGATATTCGACCAGCTTTTTCCTGCCGAATATGTAAATACCCATCGACGCTTTGGTGCTCTTAGGACGCTTCGGCTTCTCTTCGAACTCGTATATCTCTCCGTCCTCGCGGGTATTCATAATACCGAAACGTGAAGCCTCCTCCAGCGGGACGTCGATTACCGCGATCGTGCAGTCGGCGTTCTTTTCCTTATGGAAATCGAGCATAAGACGATAGTTCATCTTGTATATATGATCTCCCGAAAGGACGAGCACATAGTCGGGATCGTAACGCTCGATAAAGTTGATATTCTGATAAATCGCGTTAGCCGTACCGCGATACCAGTCGGCTGATTTGCTGCGTTGATACGGAGGCAGTACCACGGCGCCCCCGCTTGCCCGGTCGAGGTCCCACGGCTGTCCGTTTCCGATATACTCGTTGAGGACCAAAGGCTGATACTGGGTAAGAACTCCTACTGTGTCAAATCCCGAATTGACACAGTTGGAAAGCGGAAAGTCGATGATCCTGTACTTTCCGCCGAACGGTACCGCGGGTTTCGCGGTCTTTTCGGTCAGGGTGTAAAGTCTGCTTCCCTGCCCGCCGGCAAGAAGCATAACTACACATTCTTTCTTGTTAAACACGTCTGCCTTACCTCCTGATTTTTTTATTATGATCTGCCGGTTTTAAAACGGTTGCCGACAGCGCCGGAATATCTATTGAAATTCGTTTGCCGGAGCCGTTGTCGTACGCCCGGTATACGTTATCGCTCAAACGCCCGGAGCCTCCGTATTTCTCGAGATCGCTCGTAAACGCGACGGCGTATTCGTCAGATGTAACGTCGATCTCGAACGAGAGGTGATCGGATGCGGCGAAATTCACGATACAAAGCAGCTCGCCGCCCTTTTTGTCCAGCCTTCGGTAAACTGCCATGTTCCAGCCCGCTAGGTCCGGGTAGACCCACTCGAACCCCTCCCAGGAGAAATCGAGCTCCCAAAGCTGCGGACTTTCAAGATAGAAGCAGTTGAGGTCCCGAACGTATTCGCGGAGCTTGGCGTGCATCTCGAAATCGCACATGAACCATTCAAGCTGCCCGTCGCTGTTCCACTCGCGGAACTGACCGTATTCCTGACCCATAAATAACAGCTTTTTGCCGGGGAAGGTCATCATATAGCCGAGGAACGCGCGGTCGGTGGCGAATTTTTCAAGATAATCGCCGCTGCATTTGTCGAGAAGCGTTTTCTTTCCGTAGACGACCTCGTCGTGTGAGACCGGAAGTATGAAATTCTCGCTGTAGGCGTACATCATCGGGAAGGTCAGCGCCTTGTGATGATACTGCCGGAAAAACGGATCGAGAGACAGATAGTCGAACATATCGTTCGCCCAGCCCATGTTCCACTTGAAGTTGAAGCCGAGGCCGCCCGCCTCGACCGGGCGGGTGATCATAGGCCAGGAGGTCGACTCCTCGGCGATCATCAAGGCGTCCGGGAAGCGTTCAAAAACAGCGGTGTTCAGCTTTTTGAAAAATGCGATCGCCTCGAGATTTTTATTGTCGCCGAGATAGTTCGGAGTCCATTTTCCGGGCTCTCTGTCGTAGTCGAGATAGAGCATGGAGGCGACGGCGTCGACGCGAAGTCCGTCGACGTGATACTCTTTGAGCCAGTAGACCGCGTTGGAAACGAGGAAGGATTGCACCTCCGTCCTTCCGACGTCGAAGTAATGAGTCCCCCACACCTCGTTGCCCACTCGCTGGTCGCTTTGATATTCGTAAAGTCTCGTGCCGTCAAATTCGCAAAGACCGTGCTCATCCTTCGGGAAATGAGCGGGGACCCAATCGAGGATGACGCCGACGCCGTTGCGGTGCATGGTATCGACGAAATACCTGAAATCCTCCGGGGTACCGAAGCGCGACGTAGGCGCATAATAGCCGCAGACCTGATATCCCCATGAGCCGTCAAAGGGATGCTCGGCTATCGGCATGAGCTCGATATGCGTATAGCCCATACTCTTAACGTACTTAACGAGCATATCGGCGAGCTCACGGTACCCGTATCCGCTCCCGTCGTCGCAGCGTTTCCATGAGCCGAGATGTACTTCATAGATGTTAAGCGGAGCGGGATAGTAGTTGCCGCGCTTATCGTTTATCGTCTTTTTCCTGTTTTTCAGCCATCCCGCGTCGTGCCACTCATAATTCGATAGCTCGAAAACGTATGAGGCGGTCTTTGATCTCGTCTCTCCGTAGACCGCGTAAGGATCGCTTTTGTATTTATCCCCCGCCGGTCCGCAGACAAGATACTTATAACAGTTTCCGGTTATGTCGCGCTCCGGAACGTACCTGATCTCCCATATACCGCTCTCGCTTACGCGCAGCATGGGGAGATCGCGCTCCCAGTTGTTGAAATCGCCTACAAGAAAGACCGCGTGAGCGTTGGGCGCCCAGACGCGGAAATAATATACGGACTCTCCGTTCTCTATCTCGCTGTGGACGCCGAGGTACTTGTACGCCTCGAAATTCGTACCCTGATGGAAATAATACCTCGCAAGCTCGCCGTCGTTGATATTGCTCATAGCTTCCTCCGATAGTTGACTGCAGGGAAAAATCGCCGTCTGTATCCCGAAAACCGGTCTCCGATTTATTACTAAAATATCTTATTTGCCAAAATATATTATAAACAAAATGTTAAAATTAGTCAAGAGAATTGTTATAATATATAGCAAATATAATAATAAACAGAGCCGCGGAAAGGCCCGCGGCTCAACATAAACAAACACAAATCAGATACAGGTTCACTGCGAGAGAATCCTTGTCAGGAACTCCCTCGTTCTCGGCATTTTGGGCGAGCCGAAAATGACGTCCGGGGTATCGTCCTCGACGATCACGCCGCCGTCCATGAATATGACGCGGTCGGAAACGTCGCGCGCGAAGGTCATCTCATGCGTGACGATGAGCATGGTCAGACCTGACCCGGCAAGCGACCGGATGACCGAAAGCACCTCGCCGACCATTTCGGGGTCGAGCGCAGAGGTCGGCTCGTCAAAGAGTATGACCTCCGGGTCCATTGCGAGCGCGCGGGCAATGGCTACGCGCTGCTTCTGTCCGCCTGAAAGCTGTTTAGGCTTTGCGTTGATATACGGCAGCATACCAACCTTTTCGAGATAATGGAGAGCCTTATTTTTCGCCTCTTCCTTATCTCTTTTAAGGACCTCGCGCTGACCTATAACGCAATTCTTCAGAACGGTCATATTTTCAAACAGATTGAACTGCTGGAAGACCATCACCGCCTTGGAGCGGTATTCCGATCTTTTAAGACCGTCGATGCTTTTCCCGTGGAAAAGTATCTCTCCCGCGGTCTTTTCCTCGAGCATATTGATGCATCGAAGCATCGTGCTTTTGCCGGAGCCGGACGAACCGATTATGGATATCACGTCGCCTTTGTTGACCTCGAACGAAATATCTTTAAGGATCTCGTTTTTGCCGAAATTCTTTACGAGATGATCGACTTTGATGATAGGCTCCATCATTCATCCTCCTTTACGTGGATCTCGGCGGCGGGATCCGTCTGCGACCCGAAGATGGTATAATTCTTCTTCCCTTCCAGCAATCTTTCAACAAGCCGGAGGAGCCTCGTTATACTGAACGTGAGGACGAAATAAATGACGCAGGCGATGGCAAAGGCCTCAAAGGTCTTGTAGCTCTGCTTTGCAGCGGAATTGGCGTAATAATAGAGCTCGGTAACGCCGATGACGTTAAGTACGGAAGTATCCTTGATGTTGATAACGAACTCGTTCGAGACGGACGGGAGGATATTTCTCATGACCTGCGGGATCACCACGCGGGTCATGGTCTGGAAATGGTTCATCCCGAGAGACGCCGCCCCCTCGAACTGACCGCGGTCGATCGAGATTATCCCGCCGCGGACTATCTCGGTTATATAGGCTCCGGTGTTGATGGAGACGATAAAGATACCCGAGGGGATCAGAGGCAGAGTGACTCCGCCGCTCGCGAACGCGTAGCCCCAGAAGATCAGCATCGCCTGGACCATCATAGGCGTACCGCGGAATATCTCAACGTAAGCGGTGATTATGAAATTGATAAGGCTCTGTATAAATCTGATAAAGCCGTTTTTGGACTTGGGAACGGTGCGGATTATTCCGTTTATCAGACCTATAAGAAGGCCCATTACGGTGCCGATAAGGGCAATGAGCATGGTATTGCCCACGCCGCCCATTATCGAACCGCCGTATTTATTCCATATGTTCGCTACACTTTCAAAAAACATTTCGTACTATGTCCTTTTATAGAACGGTTTACGCTGTGACAAATTACTCTACGGGAGCGAGAGCGACCATCTGCTGCATAAGAGCGCTCTTCGCATCGGAAGTTATCGCGTCGATAGCCTTGGTGAGCTCGGCGCCGAGGTCGGAGCCCTTCCTGATGCCGACCGCGACCGCGACGTCGCTGTCGGAGGCGGTAAAGCCGGTGGTGTTGTTTACAAGCGCGACGTAGGTCAGAGCGTCGTTATCTCCGCAGATCGCCCACGCGGTAGGCTCCTCGGCGATGTATCCGTCGATGGTGCCGGACTTGAGAGCGGTGTAAAGCAGAGTAAAGTCGTCAAGGATGGTCGGGGTGACGTTTTCAATTTGGGTGACCGCCTCTTCGTGGAAGGTGGCGGCCTGGGCGCCTATCTTGCTTCCCGAAAGATCCGCAAGAGAAGCGGCGTTTGCGATAGCGCTGTCGTTAGAGGTGATAACGACGAGGTTGGAGACCCAGTAGTTGGAGGTGAAGTCGATGGTCTCTTTTCTCTCGTCTGTCGGGCTCATACCGGCTATGATGGCGTCGAGAGCGCCGGACTGGACGGCGGGGATAAGCGCGCCCCATTCATACGCGTAAACCTCGAGCTTTACGCCGATCGCGTCGGCGAGCTTCTGAGCGATCTGGACGTCGTAGCCGTTGGCGTATCCGTCGGCGTTTGCGATCTTGACGGCGCCGTTCGCTTCGTCGGTCTGGGTCCAGTTGAAGGGAGCGTAAGCGCATTCCATACCGACCTTGAGTACGCCGGCGGCTTTGATCTTTTCGAGATTGCTTGCGGTATTATCAGACTTTCCGCACGAGGTAAAAAGTACGGAACAGATGATCATTGTGATCGCGAGTAAAAGTGTGAAGGTTCTTCTCATTGTTTTGCCCTCTCTTGATAAAAATTTAAGCGTCCGGCGAAAGACACCGAACGCTCATTCACATTGATGTTCGATAGCTCTCCACTTTCGTGACAGTCGCGCGTCTGTTTCTCCGCGAAACCAGCGCAGCGGCACGCAAACACCGCTGTACTTCGGCGTATCTCCCTTCGGCGGCGGCATCGGTAATTGCGTACCTTTGCATCCGGCGTCTACCATTGAAATACGCGCCTCTATCTTGTATGATGGAATTATAGCACCCCCATTTTAGTTTGTCAATACATTTTTTTCAAAAAAGTATATCGAAATAAAATATTACTATGATAAAGCAAATATACACAAAAAATGGCGACTTCTTTTGTTGAAATCGCCAAATCTTTCAGCCCGTAACGGCTTCTGTATCGGAGGCGTCCGACGGCATATGGTATTCATAGAATATCCTGTCGCCGTCTTTTATCCGGTAATTCCCCGCCCGTCCTTTTGTCTCCTCAAAGCTCTTATCGTTGACTCGGAACTCCCAGAAGCTCTGCGATCCGTCGCGGAAGGACGCTATATCGAGCACGCTCTGCGGATCATTTTTGTCGTCAAAGCGCACCGGGGGAAAACCGTCGTCATCCTCGATCGCCTGAAGGACGGCGTCGATGACGGTCGGATCCTGCCCGCGCACCGTCACCGGGACGTCGTTCAATATGATCGTTTCACCGGCGGTGATGCTCATTCGCACTGTGACGGCGGGCCCGTCTTCATGCTTTTCAGAGCAGGACGAGACCGTCAGCAGCATAACGGATACGAGTATGGCAATCAGCCGTTTTGAACCCGATAACACTTCAGATCTCCCTATTATAGATGAATAATATTATTATACTCTCTCGGATCATCCGTCGCCGTTGCCGCCGTCCTCAGGGGTCTCGGGTTCTTCCTTGCTGTCGGTGACCGCAACGTCGTCGGGATCTTTAGTCGTCTCGTCGGCCTTTGTGGTGACCGGCTCGTCAATATCCGCCGGTTTTTCGGTATCGTCCTTTTTTGTGTCGTCGGGACCCGGTTTTACAGGCTCGGTGGTCGTTTCTTCTTCCTCTGTTGTCTCGACTATCTTATGGTAGGTGCAATGCTCGGTCGGCATTGTGCTCTCGGTAAAATAGCCCTTTTCAACGTTTCCGCTGCAGGCGGAGGTGGGAAGAAGCCCGGATTTTTTGCAAACGTCCAACGCGATTATACCGTCGGCGTACTGGAACTTTTCGAGCTTGAAGTCTTTATCGTTTTCCTTCTTGTCAAACAGAGGCTGATGCAGTAGCTTCATTACGTCGTCCCAGACCATCAGCGCAGGGCTTTTGACTTCCGAAAAGCCCGTGAGCGCCATCGGGATGGAATAACCGAACCACACCCCGCCGAGATAGTACGGCGTATATCCGATAAACCATCTGTCCTTATCGTCCGAGGTCGTGCCCGTCTTACCGGCGACGTCGATCTTATCCTTGATAGTCATCTTGGCGGCGGTACCGCGGTTGACGACCTCCTGCATCATCCTTGTCATGATGGTGGCGTTCTGCTCGCTCATTACGATAGAGGGATCGGGAGAGTTGTCGATCACGACGTTGCCCTCGCTGTCGAGGATCTTGATTATCGTCCTGCTGCCGTTGAATACTCCCTTGTTGGCGAATATCTGATAGGCGGCGGTTATCTCGCGCAGCGTTACGCCGAAGGTCATACCGCCGAGACCGAGCGACGAGGCGTTGAGGTCGGAAAGCACCGAGCCCGACTTTGTGACGTACTCGTCGATTATACTGGTCATTCCGAGCTTATCATGCGCGAAATGATACGACTCGTCAAAACCGAGATCCATAAGCACCTTGACCGCTATGGTGTTCTTTGAGACCATGAGAGCGCGGTGAATGGTTATCGGTCCTTCGTAGCCCGCCGGATAGTTTCTCGGCCATTTATCCTTTACGGGACTGTCCTCATAGACCGTGCTGTAGGTAATAAGTCCTTTTTCAAGGGCGGGTCCGTAAACGCAGACCGGCTTGATCGACGATCCGGGCGAGCGGGTCGTTTGAGTCGCATAGTTGAGTATACGGCTGGAGGTCTTTTCTCCTCTTCCGCCGGCGATACCGAGGATGTCTCCCGTCCTGTAGTCGAGGACTATCATCGAGGCTTCCGGCTGAACACCGTTGTTAATGCGCGCGAAGTTGTCGTCGTTTTTGAAGTAATCTTCGAGGGTAGATTGGACGAAGGGATCCATGACGGTGTAGATATTAAATCCGCCCGTATATACCTTGTGGCTCGCTATCTGACGCGACCAGCCGTACTTTTCCATAAGCAGATCGATCGCATCATCGATTACCGCGTCGGTATACCAGGAGGTCGTCGCCGACTGCGTTTTTGTCTGGATCTCGTCGTTTATTTTAAGCTCGGCTTCCCAGGCGGGATAGTACTCCTCGTCCGTGATCTTACCGAACTTATGCATCTGCGTGAGTACGACCTTGCGTCTGTCCGCGTTGTTTTCGGGATTAAGATATGGGTCGAACTTGCTCGGGAACTGGGGGATGGCGGCAAGCGCGGCGCATTCGACCAGATCGAGATCGCTGACGCTCTTTCCGAAATATGCGACCGACGCCGCTTCAACGCCGTAGCAGTGCTCGGACAGGTAGATAGTATTGAGATACATTTCGAGTATCTGTTCCTTGCTTACCGTCTTTTCGAGCTCGAGCGCGCTTACTATCTCGCGGACCTTACGCTGTATGGTGACCTCGTTGTTTCCAGTGATGTTTTTTATGAGCTGCTGCGTGATGGTGGATCCGCCGAAGTAATCGGATTTTGTAATTATCTTATACGCGGCTCCGAGCGTGCGTTTCCAGTCGACTCCGTTGTGCTCCCAGAAGCGCTCGTCTTCGATACAGACGAATGCGTCGATGAGGTTCTTGGGCATCTCGTCGTACGAGACCCATGTGCGGTTCTCGCTCGAGAAAAGCTGCTGATCCTCGATCTCGATAGGCGTCCCGATACGGGCCGTACGGTCGCTGTAATCCATATAGAAGACGCGGGTCGTCATATCCTGCTCCATCGAAAGGTTGCGGAAGTCCGACATATCGACGTCTATATAATTGTTGACATAAACGATGAACGCTATGCCGACGACTGTTCCGGTGATAAGACCGATAAGCAAAAGGGTCATAAGCACGTTAAGGATATAGGTCAGCACCTTGCCCGTAACGTGTCCGGCTATTTTCAGGCTGTTTTTAGTCTCCTTGCCCCAATCGGTCTTCTGACGGTCGGGAACGGTGGTTTTTCTTACGTTTTGAGGCATATTATTCAACCCCTCTGTCTTTGAAGTCCTTTTCCCGCTCGGCGCGGGACGCTGTACGGTAAACGTCTTGTAATCTGATTACTTGTAATTTGATTACATATTATAAAACTATATTATGAATTAGGTATGAACTGAAGGCGATTATTTTAAAATCACGTTTCCGTCGCCAAGTATCTCCCGAAGCTCGCCGAGTACGAAATCGTCAGCCGTGACGCCTTTGTTTGAAAGCGAGCAGTATTTCTTCGTATCGTTTTCATAGACAACAACCGCCGTCTGACCGGAAAAAATGCTGATGACCGCATCGGCGCGTTTCCATTCCGCGCTGTCCCTCGACGGCACTCTGACGTACAGCTTCCGCTCGGAGGCGGCAGCCTGCCGGGGGTGATCCGCGGCGAGTTTATCGTTCAAAAGGCTCACCTTCTTCGCAAGTATTTTAGGCGCTTCATTCTCGCGGAATGAGAGTTCGCCGTTTATC
>JAFSSR010000099.1 GCA_017450885.1 Clostridia bacterium
ATATGTAAATGCGATTTCACCGGGATGCGATTGTAGCTGTCGGAGAGGAAGAAGTCGAGGAGGTTTTCTTTGGAGTAAAGATACCTAGGGCCGAGCTTGCAGAAGGTGGCGAGCTTTCCCGCGCCGACCCAGCGAAGGACGGTGTCGCGTCCGTAGCCGGTGAGGGCGGCGACGTACGCCGTATCGAGTATCTCCGGGTCGTCCCTCATCAGTTTTTCGTAATAAGCTCTCGCCGCCTCGCGAACACCCGGATCGGACGGAAGATATACCGCCTCGCTCTTGCGCCGCGCGTCTCCCTTTCCGAGTGGCGGGTAATACTTCGCGGGGTTCGCCGCTCTGTCCTTGACGAAGGCGATCACGTCTGCTCTGCGTATCTTGTAGGTGTGGGTCTTTTTGCGGCTGCGCTCGCATTTGACGAGTCCGCTTTTCAAAACGTACTCCGCCATGCGCTTGCTTATGTGGCACGCTTTATAGAATTGCTCCTTGCTGATGACGGGCGGGAGCGCCTTCAGTTCTTTTGTATCAACGACCATTTTTCTTTCATTGCGTTTCCTTTCTTAATTTCAGGTTCGGAAAAGCGTGGTGAAAAAGCCGTCTTTTCTTTCGTGATTTCTTTCATTTTTGCAGAAAAAGGCGTATTTTTGCAAGAAATACGGTTCGTTCGAGCCGGTATCGCTTTCAGGTCAGATCGGGTCGTTTTGTCCGCCCGGCCCTTTGTACTGCGGGCTTCGCGCGGGGACGAAGTGACCTTATTCCGGTACGTAAAAGCCCTTATCGCGTTTTTGTCCGAAAGTCTTGAAAACCGGCGCGGCGTATTGAAATCGGCTCCGTCTTCTGGTATAATCATATTGAACTTAATGAGCCAAGCCCGGAGACCGCGGAGGCAAAGATGAAAATAAACTGCGTATGGGAACATAACGGCAACGACAGCATCCTTTATGCCGACAGTTATGCCGGAGCCTTTACGAGAGGTGCGTCCAAAGAAGAAGCGATACGGAAAATGCCGGAAGAAATACGCCGGTTCCGGTCGTGGCTGGGCGAAGCACCGCCGGACGATTATGAGATCGAGATCGTTCAGGAAAAGAGCTCCGATCTGCAGATCAAAGACGCCGACAGCGACGTGATATTCGAGGCTGAAAAAGAGCCGTTAAGCGCCGAAGAATACAGATATCTCAAATCTCTGGCTTTGAAATCCGCCGTGGATCTCCTTGCGCTTTACGATTCGTTTCCCGACAAGCGCAGGACCGCCCTTCCGTCTCGAAAGACCTTTTACGGTCCCGTTCCGCGCACCGCGGAGGAGATGTATATGCACACGAAAAACGTGAACGAATACTATTTCTCCGAGATCGGAGTCGCCGCCGATAACGAAGGAACGATCGTTTCCTGCAGAGCGAGGGGCTTTGAGTCTCTCGAATCGATCGACGGATTCTTATCGCTTGGTCCCGTGACCGGCAGTTACGGCGAGGAATGGTCGCCGCGGAAGGTTTTGAGACGCTTCATCTGGCATGACAGGATCCACGCCAAAGCCATGTACCGGATGGGGATACTGACGTTCGGGACGGGCGCAATACCCGATATTTTCGGATTTGCTCGATAAGATCCTGTTTGACGGGAAAAAAACGGTCCCGACCGACCGGGATTTGAAGAGACGTGTTTCAGATTTACGGACAAATATTACCGACAAAGGTCAAAAATCAATAAAATAAGCCGTTGATAACACGTTAACGGATGAGAAATACTCCGCCGCGAATACAGAAATAGGCGCTTTGGCGTTTGATGATGATCGGGTTGTTAACGATCAGGAGTAAAGAAATATAATATTCGGATCAAGAAGTTCAATTTCAACGTGACGAGGTAAAAATGACTACAGCCATCGTTTATTATTCAAAACACCACGGCAACACGAAAAAGCTGCTTGACGCGATCGCCGCAGAGGACGCTTCCGTTGCGCTGATCGACGTGACCGAGCGGCCGGACGCCGATCTTTCGTCATACGACCGGATCGGGCTCGCCTCCGGCGTCTATTTCAGCGCGTTCGCAAAGCAGATAACCGCCTTTGCCGAGGCGCGCCTGCCCGAGAACAGGGACGTTTTCTATATCTACACCCACGGCGCGCCGGTCGTCGGATTTCCTAAGGGCGTCCGCGCGATCGCGGAAAAAAGGAACTGCCGCGAGATCGGCAGATACCGCTGCCGCGGCTTCGACACCTTCGGTCCGTTCGGGAAGATCGGCGGCATCGCCAAGGGACACCCGACGGAAAAGGATATCGCGGGGGCGGTAGAGTTTTACCGTTCGCTGTAAAAACATATCGCGGTCCGGCGATGCGAACCGGAGCGTCCGCATAAGCGCAAAGGCCGCCCGGCGGAGCGGTCTTTGCGCTTTATTATCTTTACTCTTATCGCTTCCGGCGGACGCGCGGATCGCGGGGCGGTCCCCCGTCTCATTTTCCGTCAAAGCCTTGAAAAACGGCGCGGCGTATTGAAATCCGCTTTTTATTTTGGTATAATCAAGTTTAGCAGCGAACAACAGACCGGGATACAGGGGATCAAATCAAACGGGACCGGGCGTAATGACACTAAAAAAGATGGAGGAAAAATGATAAAAGTCGCTTTTTATGACGTAAAGGAATACGACAAGCCGTCGTTCGAGCGTTACGGCGGGGAGCGCGGAGTAACGTTCAAATATTTGGAGACC
>JAFSSR010000100.1 GCA_017450885.1 Clostridia bacterium
ATCAGTCGTTGTTATCCCACTGCACCGGGTCGAGCTCCTCCGTCCAGTTGTTGGGGACCGGGATATCGACCTCCTCGAGAAGCGCTTTGTACTCTCTGTTGATCTGCTTGAACGCCTCGAAATCCTCCTCCGACTTGCTCGCGGTATAGTCGAGCCATGCGAGGCGCACCTCCGAATACTTGACGGTGATGTAGGTGGTCTTGATATCGTATCTCTGGAGATCGGTCTCCGCCTCCTCGAGCGCGCGGTCGAACATCACCTGCATGGCGTCGATGTTGGCGCGGTAGTCGTCCGGGGTGATTATGTTCTCCCATCTCGCCTGCATATAGTTGTTCCACTCGTTTTTGGAGGAGAGCTCTTCCACGAGATCTATGTATGCGCGGACGTTTTTCCAGCCGGGTCCGTAAAACGCCTCGAGGAAGCCGTTGACCTTGAGGAAGTATTCTTCCTTCGAGATCGAGGCGTCAAGCGAGAGGATGGCGTCGATATAGGTGTGAAGCTCGCTGAAATCGGCGTAACGCGAGGCGTGACCGTTGGCATACATACCGCATACGCCTTGACGGTAATAGTAATTGTAGTTGGACCAAAGCTGATAAATGTTGGGGAATATGGCGTGCACGTACATCCCGCCGACGGGATATTCCCATACGAACAGGGTGTCGAATATCTCGCGGTAGCGCTCGAAATTCTCGATGAACTTGGGGTTGCCGTTGGTCTTGTTATGGCAATTCGGATCCTCGAGCTCGTGCGAGAAGCAGCTGTTGTCGGACGCTACGCACATAACGGCGCCGGACGGAGCCTTCGCGTGCTGAGGCGGCGTGAAATCCTCGTTCCAGTTTTCGAGGAAGGCGGCGTAATCCTCGTCGGAGACGTCGAGCTTGGGCGCGGTGATGGTGTATTTGTAGGCGAGACCCACCACTTTAGCCGTGGGGAATTCGTCCTTTATCGCCTCGGCGACGTAGAAAAGGATGTAAGTATAGGTCGAATGATATCCGAAGGTCGAGTAGACCTTTCCGCAGTTTGCGCATCTGCATCCCTGCGCGCTTCCGTCGCTGAGCGTCAGCCAGACGAGCGGCTCCGGATTGCCCTGCGCGATGGCGTTCGAGATCTTGGTCTTGACGTTCTTTATTATTCTGCGGATGTTTTCGGAGTTGGTGAGGCAGGGATCAGCCGACATATAATACTTGAGATGGCAGGGCCAGGTGTCCTCGTAATCCTCTGCGGCAAATTCGGGAAGGGTGTGGACTATGTTGCAGAAACGCCAGCCGGTCTCGGAGGTCAGTCCGATCCTCGGGCACCAGCCGCCGTACTGATAGTTGGTATGGGCGTCCATCGTCGGACGGACGTGGATCTTGTATCCCTCCGCGAACTCCATTTTTTCCGCGGGCTGGATCACGCTGATATCGGCGGTGTAATAGGTGCAGCCGGCGCGGCGCAGGAATTCGTATACGGCGACATGCGTGCCGCCGCAGCCTTCATTTCCGGTAAGGATAAGACAGCCGTTCTGTATCTCGATGTGGAACGTGTCGTAGATCAAAGCCGAACGGTCGACCGTGACGATCCCCGCCTCCTCGCGGTTGGTGTGACCGATAAGGATCTCCTTCGCGCCGGAAACGGGCGCGAGGGCGGAATCGGAAACCACGCTGAGCTCGGCGCCGGTCATCTTCTTTATTTCCTTCGCAAACTCGTTCGCAAGATCGGCGGCGCTCATGTTCTCCACCCTTCTGAACGTCCCGTAGACGACGGTGTATTCCGAGATGTCCGTTCCGGCGAGGGTGATGCAGCCCACCGGGTATTCGTTCCCCGGATCGAAGAAGTGGCTGTACCGGTCGAGCGTACCGTCCTTGTAGCGGATCTGGAGCGTGGTGCTGCCGTACAATCCCTCGACGGCAAGCTCGTCCTCGCCGTCGTTTGCGACGCAGTTATGGGCGCTTATGAACTCCTCGGTCATCTCCTCGGCGGAGATGCCGAACTGCATCCTGTACGCGGTATCGAACTCGGCTTCGGTATAGGCGTCGCCATTGGCGTAAAGAACGTACGCGACGTCCTCGGCGTCGTGTATGAGCGCCTTTGTCCCGTCATACTCGATCTGCGCGCGCTTGGACGCGATCAGATATATCTCTATATAGTTTTTCAATATCAGAGCGACCTGCTCACGGAGCGCGCTCTGCTTCGGGGAGAGCATATTGTTTCCCGTGCCGGAGATCAGTCCGTAGGTCAGCGCCCAGCTCATCGCCTTACGCGCATACTTGGAAACCGAAGCTCCGTCCGCGTAGGAGGAGAGGTCGGCGTCCGTGACAAGGTCGCCGCCCAGCGACTTCGTATAGGCGTAGAGGAAGGTGGCGAGCTGTTCGCGGGTGACGGGGTCGCCGGTACCGAATTTCGTATCGCTCACGCCGGCGGTGTGCTTGTTCTCGTACGCCCACTTGAGGGCTTTGACGTAGTAAGCTCCGCTTTTAACGTCGGTAAACGGCAGCCCTTCCGTGTCCTTGGTATACCCGGAGAGATCGGCTTTCGCGATCTTGGCGAGTATTGTCACGAACATGGCGCGGTTGACCGGTGTCTTGACCCCGAAGACGTCGTCGCTCATGCCCTTCATGTATCCGTTAAAATAGCACCAGAGCACGGCGTCGGTATACCATTTACCTTCTTTTACGTCGATAAACGGATTGAACGGATCGGGGGGGAGTTCTATCCCCTCGTCGGCGTTGACCGCGAAAAGCGGAAGCGCCGTAAGAAGCATCAGAACAGAGACGATCACGCTGATAATCTTTTTCATAAATTTCTCTCCCGTCGGTCGAAAGATTGAATAATCCACAAAAACAGATTGGGACAGTTTAAGTTTATCATATAATAAGTACAATTTCAAGTGAAATATAAATTGTTAATAAAAAGTTCAACAACAATTTATTTACTCATTTTTTACCTTCGGCGGACGGTCCGCGCGGGCAAGCCGGAAAATCGTGACAGTCAACAGTCAATGATTGTGCTTGTCACGCTTTATTTATTTCGGTTTTCATGGTATAATAATAACGCCGCACTACGGTAATCCACGGTAAATCACGGCGGCGGAAAAGGGCGTGACATTTTGTTGACCTAACGTCTGGAAGAGATGATCTCCGCGACAGGCTGCGTGTCAAACGCGGAGTTTGCCCGGCTCTCGGGCTGCGACAGGACGTATATAAGCCGCGTCAGGAGCGGAGGGCGCGTCCTGAAGCGAGGCGGACGCGGGGCGGATACGCTGATAAAGGCGCTCTGCGCAGCCGCCGGAAAAAACTCGAAAACGCCCGAATTATGCCTCGCCGCGGGGGCGGAAAACGACCTTGAAGGAGCGGATCTGTACGCGGCGATAGAGGCGGCTCTCTTTGACGGAGAGCCGGAAAAGGATCGCCGGAGATCGGGCAGGCCGCACACCGATCCCGAGAGCTTCGGCGTACGGTTGAGCGAGGTGATGGAGCTCACGGGGCTGACAAACGCCCGCCTCGCCAGACTGGCGAACGTCGACGCGTCGCTGATAAGCAGATACAGGCACGGAAAACGCTCTCCCAACGTTAACCGCGGGGCGGCGGACTCCGTCTGCCGTTCAATAATAGACCGGGCGGAGTCCCAGAAAAGGCTGAACGAGCTGGAGGCTCTGATCGGAGTCCCGTCCGGGCTTTTCGAGGATAAGGAGAGCGGTTTTATCGCCTTCAGGAGCTGGCTGTGCGACGCCGCGGTCTCCCAGAACGGCTCGATCGAGCAGATGCTCCGCGACATAGACTCCATATCCGACGCGCCGCTCGGCTTCCTGCCAGATCCCGTTCTTGCGGCGGCTGACGCCGCAAGCGACTCGCGCGGCGAATATTATAACGTCGAGGGCCTGAAAAGAGCGGCTCTGCGGCTGCTCGGGACCGCGCTCTTATCCGGCGCGGAAAGGCTGACGCTCTATTCCGATCTGGCGATGAACTGGATGACCGCCGACCGCGGGTTTTCCGCCTCGTGGACGTCGCTCATGCTCGCCTGCATAAAGAAAGGAATAAGGATAACGGTGGTCCACAACATCGACCGCGGACTTGAAGAGATGACCGCCGGGATCTCCAAATGGATGCCGCTGTATATGACCGGGATGGTCGACGGATGGTACAGCGTCAATCCCGGCGGCGGCAGGTTCACCCACACGCTTTTCATCCTCCCCGGCAGGGCGGCGGTGACCTCCTGCTCCGCCGTGGGAGCCGCGGAGCAAAAGTATGCGTTCGCCACCGGCGAGGCGGATCTGAAGTGCGCGGAAAGCAGCTTCGACGCCCTGTTTTCGGGATGTAAACGGCTCGTAAAGGCGGGCTCGGATACGGACGAAAACGCCCGTGAGATAACCAATCTCCCCTTTGAGAACATAAGGGTATGCATAGGCGGAGCGTCGGTCACGGTCTCCCGCCTGTCCGACCCGGCGTTCGATCTGACCGTCACCCACCCGCTGATGCGCAGGGCGTTCGCCTCCTACGACGAGTTCCTGAACAGATAACGGACAACAATGCCGCTCTCCCGGCGTTTACCGGGGGGCGGTCTTGATTTTTTTGCGGAATTATTATACAATGTAGAAAACCTTTTTTCACGGAGCTGCATATGAGACTGACCGACGCGGGAACGGTAAAAAGAATAATGGAGGAGAACGGCGCAGTTTTCAAAAAGAAATTCGGTCAGAACTTCCTCACGAGCGAAAACGTGCTCGCCCGCATCGCCGAAAACGCGGACGAGGGAGTACTCGAGATCGGCCCCGGGATCGGCAGTCTGACCGATTTTCTCTGCGAAAAGGCGAAAAAGGTCGTCTCGGTGGAGATAGACTCCTCTCTTATCCCGATACTTGAAAAAACGATGGCAGACAGAGACAATTTCCGGCTTGTCGAGGGGGACGCCCTGAAGATCGACCTGGAGAAGCTGGTCGCGGACGAGTTTCCGGGCATGAGCGTCTCGGTCTGCGCAAATCTCCCCTACTACATCACCACCCCTGTGCTGACCCGCCTGCTCTCCTGCGGAGTCCCGTTCACAAACCTGACCGTTATGGTGCAGAAGGAGGTCGCCTCGAGGCTGTGCGCCGCCCCCGGATCGCCCGAATACGGGGCGATATCGGTTTTTTGCGGTTACTACGGGAAGGCGCGGAAAATACTGAAGGTCCCCGCGGGGTGCTTTGTCCCCGCGCCGAAGGTCGACTCCGCCGTGGTCCGCATAGACCTGTTCCGCGAGCCGCCCGTCCCGGGCGACCCGGAAGATATTTTCCGGGTGGTCAGAGCGGCTTTCGGTCAGAGAAGGAAGACGCTCTCCAACGCCCTTTCCTCGGGGCTTCCCGGCGTGACCCGTCAGGAGATCGCCGACGTCCTGTCCGCCTGCGGCGTAGACCCGTCGGCGAGAGGAGAAACGCTGTCGCTTACGCAGTTTGCCGAAATAGCGGAAAAGCTGAAGGGATAAAACGAAAAGGCCCGGGCTCCGGGCGGGAGATAGATTTGGAATGAGGAATTAGGAATTAGGAATTAGGAATTGATGTGTCGGCTTCGCCGACGGCTGCGAGCCGCGGCTTCCAAAAGTCCGCAGTTCGTTTGGTGATATAGTGTTAAATAGGCGCCCGCTCCGCGATTGAAAACGTAAGGGCGGAAAGACGATATCAGGTGCGCCGAACGAACAAAACGCACCCAACACCGTAGGGCGGGGTTTTAACCCCGCCGTCTTTATTGTCGCCGCACCCGAACGATGTGTTATGCGGTGTCGCCTGCGGCGACACATACAAAAAAGCTCCTTCCCCCGCGGCGCAGCCGAGGGGAGGGGGAGCTGTCGCCGCAGGCGACTGAGGGGAGGGGAAAACGATGTCGGCTTCGCCGAACGAGGTTTTCTGCGGAAAACGATGTTACGCTTCGCGTAAACGAGGTTCGCCTGACGGCGAAACGATGTTGCGGCTCCGCCGCAAACGATAAACGGAAAACGGATTGCCGCGTCGCGTCGCTCCTCGCAATGACAGCGTTTGGGCGGGAAAACGATGCGTCGCCTTCGGCGACACCGAAATTCCTAATTCCTAATTCCTCATTCCTAATTCGAAAAATCACGTCCGGCTGTCTGCTTTTTCACCCTCGCGGCGAACATCCAGCGGTCGTCCGCGTCGGAGGCGGGGACGAAGCAGTCGAACGGCTTTCCCGCAAAGACGCCGCAGAGCTCCATCCCGGCGGCTTTCAGAGCGTTTTCGATCACGCGGCGGGTGTATAGCCGCTCGCGCTCGAATTCGTCGGTGCGGAGCCAGCTCCCGTCCGGCTGTTCCTCAAAAAACGAGAGATAGAAGTCGCATACTCCCTTTTTCGGGTCAAAATCGTTCTGCCAGGCGCAGAGGATGCCGTCGCCTTCGAGCACGTAGTCGCGCCCGCCGTAGACAGTTTCGAACTTGTGAGGAGTATCGACGTCAAACAGGAAGAGGGCGTCCGGGCGTGAGAATAGAGCGACGTTTTTGAAACAGCGGACGAGGTCGCCCCTGCCGGTCAGATAGTTGAGCGAGCCGAGGGCGCAGACGGTGCAGTCTACGACGTCGTTGAGTTCGTAGCCGCGCATATCGCCCTGTACCAGCAGCACCGAGGGGTCGGTAAAACGCGCCAGCTTGGGCTGCGCCTCGGCGAGCATTTCGGGCGAGGCGTCGACGGCGGTCATATCGTATCCCGCCTCCGCGAGCAGTGCGGTCAGCGTGCCGGTCCCGCAGGCGAGATCGAGGACGGTCTTTGTTTCACCGCGGGAAAAACGGTCGATCGCCCCTTGGGCAAAACGCGCCCAGGCGGGGTGATCGGCCGTCTCCATCAGTCCGTCGTAGTATCTTCCGGGATAAGAATACTGCGGGTTCATTCTTCTTTAGCTTTGGCGGGAACGCGCTCCAGCACCGTCTGATAGCCGTCGTTGCCGTACTTGAGGCAGCGGTTGACGCGGCTTATGGTGGCGGTGGAGAGCCCGGTCTTTTTTGCGATATCGCTGTATATGCAGTTCTCGCTCAAAAGGCGGGCGGCAAGGAGGCGCTTGGACATTTCCTTGATCTCGGAAACGGTGCAGAGGTCTTCAAAAAAGCTGTAGCACTCCTCGTCGGTCTTGAGCGAACGTATCGCGGCAAAGAGGTAATCGACGTTTTCGTCTTTGATCTTATTGGACATTTCAAGTGTGGCAAACACCCGCGCGCAGCTCAGGCAGTCGGGAAGATCTGCTGTTTCAGATCCCTCGGCCGCAAAACGGAGCTGTCATACCGTCCGTCCGGACAGCCCGTTGCGCGGTGGCGTCACTCTCCTTACTTTAAAAATTTAATGTGATAAAACGTTATCATATTGTATATTATCACATTTGTCCGGTAAAGTAAAGGGGTTTTGTAAAAATTATTTATTTTAATTTAAAAACAAAATAGAATACGGGCGTTATACCGGCGTTTTCGGTCAGTCGAGTCCGGTCATAAGCGCGGCTATCTCCCCGGGCTCGGCGCCCGATATGTAATCGCCGACGCGGGCAAGGGCGCGGATCAGCTCGCTTTTCCCGAACCTCACGCCGCAGAGCGAGCGCGAGAGTTCGGAAATGTCCCCGACACCGAAGAAGTCGCCGAGTATGGATATCTCCTTTATCACTCCGCCGTCCAGCGTGTAACCGATCTCGACCGTCCCGTAGGGGAAGCGCCGTTTCGCGCGGGCGGAAAAGGTCTTGCTCTCGCCGTAGTTCCACTCCCACGACGCGTACTTCCCGTCGCGCAGGCGGGAGATCGCCCCGGTCTCGGCTTCGGTAAATCCGCGGGGAACGGTCCCCATAAAGCCGAAAAGGTAGTCGATGAACGCGGTGACGGACATATCGCTGCCGACGAGCTCGCTTATGTTCGCCACCCTGCCGCGCACGCTTTTTATGCCCTTGGCGGCGATCTTTTCGGGATCGACGGCGAGCGCGGCGGCGATCCGCGACGGATCGGACGACCATAGCAGCGTACCGTGATGCATGATCTTTCCGCTGCGCACGCACTGGGCGTTGCCGGAGACCTTGCGGCCGTCTATCTCGACGTCGTTCCTGCCGGAAAGGGAGGCGTCCGCGCCGAGGGCGCGCAGCGCGTCGACGACAGGCGCGGCAAAGCGGGCGAAGTCGAGAGCCTTCGCCTCTTTTTCGGGGACGATGAAGGTGTAATTGACGTTGCCCTCGTCGTGGAAGACGGCGCCGCCGCCGGTCAGCCGCCGCACCACCTTGATCCCCTCGCGCTCGACGTAGGCGGAGTTTATCTCGGCGTAGGCGTTCTGGTTGCGCCCGATGACCACGGCGTCGGCGTTCCGCCAGAGCATGAAAACAGGGCGCGGATCGGCGCGGTCTATGAGGTATTCCTCCGCCGCGAGATTGAAATACGCGTCTGTCGACCGGTTGTATATGACGTCGCCCTCGAATGTCATGGCTTGGCTCCTTTCAGTCGTTATTGATATTTTAACACACTAATATGAACAAATCAACACCCAAACTATTGCAAACCGCGGCGATATATGATAAAATATACAAGTTAAATATACAATGGAGAAATAGTACGCAAATGAGCATCCTTGATTGTAAAAACGCGCTTGCGGCGGACGTGTGCCGGGTCATCGCGGACAAGTACCCGCAGGCGGCGGTGACAGAAGAAGAGATCGCCGGCATGTTCGAGTATCCGCCCGACGCCGGTATGGGCGATCTCGCGCTGCCCTGCTTCAAGCTGGCGCGCGCTCTGCGCTCTGCGCCGCCCAAGATAGCCGCCGATCTCGCCTCCGCTTTTGACGGCGACGGCGCCGTGGAGACCGCCGAGGCGGTCAACGGCTATCTGAATATAAAGGTCTCGTCCGCCTTCCTGCGCGACGGACTGCTGCCGGAGATACTTGCCGAAAAGGAAAACTACGGCAGACTTCACACGGGCGACGGAAAGACGGCGGTCTTCGATTATTCCTCCCCCAACGTCGCAAAGCCCTTCCACGTCGGGCATCTCGGCTCGACGGCGATAGGCCACTCGCTCAAGCTGATCCACGAGTTCGCGGGCTGGAAGACCGTGGCGGTCAACCATCTTGGCGACTGGGGGACCCAGTTCGGAAAGCTGATCGTCGCCTACCGCAGATGGGGCGACAAGGCGGAGGTCGAGGCAAAGGGGATAGACGAGCTGGTCGCTCTGTACGTCCGTTTCCACAAGGAGGCGGAGGAGCATCCCGAGCTTGAGGACGAGGCGCGCGCCGAGTTCACCAGGCTGGAAAACGGCGACGAGCAAAACATCGGGCTCTGGAA
The DNA here is from genome assembly GCA_017450885.1 of Clostridia bacterium. Classification (GTDB taxonomy): domain Bacteria; phylum Bacillota; class Clostridia; order Oscillospirales; family CAG-272; genus RGIG3438. The sequence goes on from JAFSSR010000100.1 coordinate 9,253, forward strand.
GTGGTTCATCGCCCTTTCGATAGAAGAGTACAAAAAGACCTACGCCCAGCTCAACATCGAGTTCGACCACTACACCGGCGAGAGCTTCTACGTAGACAAGGTGGGCGAGGTCATAGACCTCCTGCGCGAAAAGGATCTTCTCAAGGTGGATCAGGGAGCGTCGATAGTCGATCTCGAGGAGTACGGCATGCCCCCGGCGCTCATTCTCAAAAGCGACGGCTCGACCATCTACGCGGCGCGCGATCTGGCGGCGGCGATCTACCGCAAGCGCACCTTCGATTTCAGCAGATGCGTCTACGTTACGTCCGCGCAGCAGAGCCTCCACTTCGCGCAGATATTCAAGGTGCTCGGGCTGATGGGCTTCGACTGGGCGGATCAGATGGTCCACGTTCCCTACGGAACGGTCTCGATAGACGGCGGAAAGCTCGCCACCCGCACCGGCAACGTCGTACTGCTGAAGGACATCTTCGCCCGCGCGACAGAGAAGGTCAAGGGGATCATGGCTGAAAAGAACCCCGATCTCGAAAACGCCGACGAGGTGGCGGAGGCGGTCGGCGTGGGAGCCATCGTCTTCCACTACCTGTCCAACAGCCGTATAAAGGATATCAACTTCGTTATAGACGACGTGCTCTCCTTCGAGGGCAATACCGGCCCTTACGCTCAGTACACCTACGCGCGCTGCGCCTCGATAATCGAGAAGGCGGGCGGCGTTCCCGCGGACGCCGATTTTGCGGGATACGAGCCGCAGGAGCCGGAAAAGGCTCTGCTTCTCGAGCTCTCGCGCTTCCCCGAGGCGGTAGCCGACGCGCTCGCTTCCTATGAGCCGATGGTCATAACTCGCTACGTGCTCTCGGTCTGCGCGGCGTTCAACCGCTTCTATCACGAGTGCCGCATAGTCGGCGCGGAGAGCGGGGAGGCAAGCAAATTCCGCGTCAGCCTCACGGCGGCGGTCAAGCAGGTAATAGGCAGCGCGCTACATCTCATCTGCCTCAAGACCCCCGAAAAGATCTGATAACAAACAGAAATCAAACATAGAAAGGTCGAAAAAATATGTCCGGACACAGCAAATGGAACAACATCAAGCATAAGAAAGAGAAGAGCGACGCCGCGAAAGCGAAGGTCTTTACCAAGATCGGCAAGGAGATGGCGATCGCGGTCAAGGCGGGCGGACCCGATCCGCGCTCCAACAGCAAGCTGCGCGATCTGATCGCAAAGGCTAAGTCCAACAACGTGCCTAACGACAATATCGAGCGCATCATCAAGAAGGCGAGCTCCGCCGACGCCGTCGAGTACGAGACCATCACCTACGAGGGCTACGGTCCGTCCGGCGTCGCCGTCATCGTCGTCGCCGCCACCGACAGCCGCAACCGCACCGGCGGCAACGTCCGCCACTACTTCGACAAGTACGGCGGAAACCTCGGACAGCCCGGCTGCGTGAGCTATATGTTCGAGGACAAGGGCGTGATCGTCGTCGACCGCGAGGCGGCTGACGAGGACAAGCTGATGGAGGACGCGCTCGAGGCGGGCGCCGAGGATTTCAACGCCGACGACGACGTTTACGAGATCTACACCGTGGTCGACGACGTCACCGCCGTCGCGGACGCTCTGCGCGAGAAGGGCTACGAGCTGCTCTCCGCGGAGGAGGACAAGATCCCCTCCAACTACGTCACCCTCACCGACGAGGATGCGATAAAGAACATGAACCTCCTGCTCGAAAAGCTCGAGGAGGACGAGGACATAAACGACGTATATCACAACTGGGAGAACGAGGACTGAAAGTCCTCAGTTATATTCGCCTCCGGCGAGTTATATTGGGCTTCGCCCAACTTTTTACGGGAGAAAGGACATTGTACTATTCCGATAAACTGCTGCGTAACGCGGAGGTCGTCCGCCCCGACGGGGGGCGTGAGATCGTCTGCGCCTTTCACGATATAGACGGGACCCACTCGCTCATACGCAACTGGCCTCCGGTCATGAGCCGCGTCCTTTATGACACGGCGGTGAACGGACTGCCCGACGACCCGGAGAGCGAGGAGAACGTCGCGCGGCTGACCGCGCTCTGCGGAACGGAGCCGCTCGACGAGACCGACCGCTTCTGCGTCGAAAGCGCCGGACTGTCCGCGCTGACGCAGATGGAATGGGCGCTCCGCCGTCACGAGGAGACGGCTGGAGGGCGCTTTTCCACCCCGGAGAATTCGGCGATCATCCGCCGCATCTGGGAGGGCGAGGAGCGTTTTGACGATATGCCGGAGGACCCGGAGTATCTCGAATATCTCCGCGCCGTCACACCCGCGCTTTTCCGCGTCTACGAAAAGGTGCTCAACCGCTTCTGCCGCGACCGCAATCTCGCCGAGGCGCGTCTGCGCCCGGAAAAATATCTCGTCCCCGGCTCGCGCGAATTTATACGCTTCCTTCACGATAACGGCGTAAAGAATTATTTCATCACCGGCGCGGTGGTGGATAAGTCGATCGTCCCGCCGGTCGGAATGTACGAGGAGGTGCTCGCCCTCGGCTTCGAGGTCGGCGAAGGGAAGGAGATAGAGGACGTCATCGGCTCCACTTGGGAGGAAAAGATCCCCAAGGACGAGGTGATGTTCCGCCTCGCAGAAAAACTCGGGATAAGCGGAAAAAACATTCTTGTCGTCGGCGACGGCAGGAGCGAGATATCCGCCGGCGTCAAGCTGGGCGCCGCCACTCTGAGCCGCCTGCCCCGGAACGCCGTACGCCAGCGCGAGCTTCACCGCGAAATAGGGACCGACGCGATCGTCGAGGATTTCGTCGGCGTTTTTTGAAATGGGAAATATGATGGATACGCTTTTTGAAAGATACCCGGCGCTCGCCGAATGTGAAAAGGATATTTCCGCCGCGGTCGATACGCTTTGCGCCGTATTCCGCGCGGGCGGAAAACTGCTTCTCTGCGGAAACGGCGGATCGGCGGCGGACTGCGAGCATATTTCGGGCGAACTGCTGAAG
>JAFSSR010000101.1 GCA_017450885.1 Clostridia bacterium
CGGCAAAAAGGTCCCCGCCCGCGGGCGGGGACCGAAAAAACAAACAGGTCAACGGAGAGCGAAAAATCACTTTGCGGGGAGCTGCTCTCCCGGATTATAAATACCAACCTTTGTGGCGTTGCGGCGGAAATCGTACGCTCCAAACGCCTCCCTGCCGTCGTAACCGGCGAGAGATATGCATCCCCACCAGTAGCCCATGCTGCGGTAGACTATCCTCTCCTTGATCTTTGAGGTGTCGAGCCAGGTGTTGCCGTCCTCGTCGAGTTCTACCGACAGAACGCCGCTCTTATATATCATTGAGGGCTTTTCGACCGCCTTCTGGGGCTCAAGACCGTACTTGAGGACGTCGGAAATGACGTTGAAAAGCAGACCGGGTATCGCCGAGCCGCCTGGAGTGCCGACCGAAAGAACGTATCCGTTCTTTCCGGTAATAATGGTGGGAGCCGTATAGGTGCGGGCGCGTTTGCCCGGCTCGTACTTGTTTACTCCGCTTTCGGAGAAATTGTCGAGAGAGTTGTTGATAAAGAAGCCGTCCGCCGCCTTTTTGCATCCCCAGAAGGAGGAAAGCGTGTTGGTGCAGGACACGACGAGACCGTTGCTGTCTACTATCGAGAAGCTGGTGGTCTCCATGCTCTCGTCGTCCTCATACGCGTTGCTGTCGTCTTCCATATCGAGCAGATCGAGTATGTACGATCTGGAGATGAAGGATGCCTCGTCGACGGGATAGAAGGTCCTGTCGGTGACGTGGCGAAATCTGTCTGAATAGGCGATACCGGTGATCGTTTTGAGCTGAGAAGTGAAGGCCGCGGGGTCAGACCTCGGGTCGGGGATATCGAGCTCGTCCGCCATCTCAAGCATCTGGATAAGCGTCATTCCGCTTAACGGGCCGCCCGCGCTGAACACTTTGTAGCCTTCGTAATATCCCTCCAGCGCGTCGCTCTTTATCACCGAAAACCCGGCGATATCCTCCGCTTTCAGCGAAGTGACCGCGGCTATATCCTCGGCTATCCGCCCTTTATAGAAAGCGTCCGGTCCGTCCTGCCTGATAGCGCGAAGCGTCTTTGCGTGCTCGGGCTGACGGAATATCTCGCCTTCTTTCAGGATCTTTCCTTCCTCGTTTTTGAACCAGTCGTATTCTCCTATCACCGTCTTTGCATAGTTGATACGGTGTTCGAGCGCCTCGCCCACGGGATAGCCGTTTTCGGCGTACTCGATCGCGGGAGTGATAAGGTCGTACATGGAAATAGTCCCGTAGTCCTTATGCACCTCCGCCATTCCGGCGACAAATCCGGGGACCCCCGCGTTATCGGGGGAATATGAAGCCGAACCGGCGCAGGCGCGGTAATCGTAGAAAACGCATCTGCCGGTCCCGGTATCGTATACCAGCATCCCTCCGCTGCCGCCGATGCCGCTGGCGTAAGGCTCCACGACGCCCAGCATATAAGAGACGGCGACCGCGGCGTCCACCGCGTTGCCCCCGGCGCCGAGTACCGCCATACCGACGTTGGTGGCAAGATCGTTAGAGGTACTGACCGAGAACGACCTTTCCGACTTTTTTGCGAGCTCCGCGTCGGGATACTTTCCGGTATTGAGAAGAGGCAGGGTTATTTTGAAATCGAACGGCTGCGGCTCTTCTTCTTTTATTGCGAATTTCCAATACGCAAAAGCCCCCGCGGCGCAAAGAATGACCGCGCAGGCGATCGCTGCTATCCTTTTATAGACTTTTTTCACGGGACGCACCTCTCGCACGGTTTGAATTTTTTAAGACCCGGTATCATCCGTCCTGTCCGTAAAGTCGAGCTCAAAGGGTATGACAAGATATCCGTTTTCGTCGTATGAGTAATACTTCTCGTCGAGACCCTCCGTAAATCTGCCGAAGATCCTCGACTTGTAATAACCGTTGCCTGTCTCGCGCGGAGTGAAATCGTTGATCCTGAACGGGATCACCCTGAATTCGCCCTTGCCGTCGGCGTCGTAGGTCATCCTGACCATGGCGGTGTCCTTGGAAAATGTGTTGCCCTGGTCGAAAATAAAGTTCCCGAGGCTGTAGAAAACGGTCCCGCCGTGATACTTTTCGACGCGCTGGAGAACGTGGGGATGCGCTCCGACTATGACATCGGCTCCCGCGTCGATCAGCATATGCGCCATAACGGTCTGATCCTTGTTGACCGAAAAATCGTTCTCGTCGCCCCAGTGCATATAGACGATGGTGAGATCGGCTTCCTGCGCGGCGTTGTATACGAGGAGGGTGTAATCGCCGAACGCGGTGGCGAGCACTCCCGACTTTCCTTCTCCGGCGACCTCGTCGAGATAGTATACGTCGTCGATGGCGATATATGCTATCTTTTTTCCGTTGAGCTCGATCACCGTGTATCTCGCGGCGTCCTTATTGTCCCTGCCTATGCCGGAATAGATGACGCCGTTCCGGTCGAGATAGCCGATAAACTCTCTCGTCGCCCTGTCGCCGTAGTCGTAAAAATGGTTGTTGGCGCAGCTGAACGCGGTCAGTCCCGCCTTTCTCACGGCGTCTATCGCGGAATATTTGGTGTAAAGAAGGATGTTGCCGTACGCCGGATCTCCGTCGTATTCGGACGGCTCTCCGTTAAGCACCGAGCACTCTATGTTCCCGAAGGAGAGATCGTCGTTTTTCCAGTATTCCGTTATACCCTCGAAGAAAGGCTCGTATCCCGAGTACTCTCCCATCTCCATGATATTTCGTCCGAGCATTATATCTCCGACGAAATCTATGGTGGTCGTCCCTTCCCGCTTCTGTATCGAGCTTGGGGGCGTGACCGTGTTTGCGGAAAGCAGGGCGTTTGCCCCCACCATCCCCGCGAACAGCGCGATAAAGAGCAGAACGGAGAGCAGGGCTCCGATCGGGCGTATGCGGCGCTTGCTTATCTGGATCTTTTGCTTTAAAGTCAGTTTATCCGGGCTATTTTTCCCCGCCTCTTCCGTCGGACCGAAGTGCGGCAGACCGGTATTGTTCATATTGTTCTCCATATCCGTCAGAACACCTTGAAGAGGACGGTGACTATCCCGAACGTAAGATAGGAAACGACCAGCACCGCGGGAACGGTGTAGCGTATCCCCTGCTTATAATAGCAGTTTGCGATCAGCGCCGGGGTGATGATGCCGACGCCGCGGAACTCGACAAGAGACGCGACGGGAAGCACCATCGGGAAAAGAAGTTCGACCAGCAGCTTGAAGAATATGCCGACGATCAGCGTAGCGACGAACTTGCGTCTTCCGAACAGGATAACAAAGTGCGGAAGGACATAGTTGATGATAAAGAAAATCGCAAAGCTGACGGCGAATATGAGAAGCATCTGAGGGATATCGTCGCAGACCATGGCGAGATATCCGGGGACTATCATTCCGCCCGCGCTTATGCCGAAAAGCTCCTCGACGAGAAGGCTGAGGAGAAGACCTGCGATCAGGGCCAGATTAAAATACGTTACGTCCATACTTGATATGATACTCCTGAAAGTTAGTTGGAAATGTCTGTTTTTCGGAAGACGTTCCGGAAAGGATTATTGCTTTTTGTCGTGAGCCTGTATCCGCCCGGAAGAAGCTCGTTGAGGAATTCCTCGCCTATTCCGTGGATGTTGCCCACGCCGAGGATCAGCCTGCCGCGCATGATGGAACGCAGATACTCCATGACCGGCTCGACCTTTTCTCCCTCGATGCACTTGAAATCGGCGGCTTCGGGGAACCTGCCCGCTCTGTACGCCCTCTCGCACGATCGTGTGCCCTGTCCGATCACCAGTATCGAGGCGTTGGGAACGTAGGGCAGAAAATCGCGGACGAACTGCTGAGTCCGGTCGACGCGGTCGCGCCGGCAGTTCATGATGATTATCGGGTTGCTGCAGTCGTAGCCTTCCTCAACGAGGACGTTGAGTATATCGAACGTAGACGATGGCTCGTTGGCCGCAAATCCGTTGACAAACACGGCGTCCTGCTCGACGTGATGCACGCAGAGCGCGCCGGGATCGGGTCGGGCCTTCAGCATCCCGCTGTACGCCGTATCGTCCGGTATGCCGAGCGCGCGTGCGACCGTGAGCGCGACGGCGCAGTTGTGATCGAACAGCTTATATGAGAATTTATCGAGATATTCCTGCGTGATCTCCTTGTCATTGACAACGTAATACCTTGAATTACGGGACTTAGCCACCTTTATGAAATATCCGGTGAACTCGCAGTCCGGGAGGACGGCGATGCCGTTGAAGGGGATGGTCTCGGCGAACGCCCACGCTATCTGTCGGGTCGTCGGGCCCATCTCGTCGAGGTGGTCTTCAAGCACGTTGACGATGACCGTCACCGTCGACTTGAGCATCTGCCGCTGATAGACCTTCTGGTATTCCGGCTTGACCGCCATACACTCGCAGACGAGGGCGTTCGCGCCGGAACGCGCGGCGTAATCTATGACCTCGAGCTGCTCCTTGAGACTGACTCCGTGCGGCTTGCGCGGTATCTCCTGTTCTTCATCGCTGTCCCAGCGGAAAAGCCTTGCCGCCGTGCCGGTGGTCTTGCCTATCGCTTTGTAGCCCGCCTCCTGCAGAACGGCGGTGATGAGACGGGTCGCGGTCGATTTTCCGCGGATGCCGTTGACGTTGACACGTATCGGTATCTTCTTCAGATTGCGTTCGTTCCTTCTCTTCTCGAGTATTCCGAGAACAAGGAAGATCGAAGACAAAACGAAGATGATGATCAATACCACGTATGTTTTCATTTGACACAATAATTCGGATACCGTTAATACTTTCGATATCCGATCATCCTTTCACTTACCGAAAAGCGCCGCAAAATATGCCCGGCGTTTTCCGACTGCTTTCGCTATTATACTACATATTTCAAAATAATTCTATAGTTTTTTCAAAATTAGTTCAAAATTTATTTGCAGCTTACCGGTATCGCCGATCCGCGACCCCGCGCCCTTGAGCGTGCGGATACGGCCGGAGCGCGTATCGTCCGTTTCCGGCTCCTGTTTTTTCTAAATGAAAGATCTCCCGAACCGAGGAGATTTTGCCTGCAGCAAAAGTGATGCGACGTCTTCCCATCACGCGCAAAGCGCGCATCGCGTTCCGCGCAGCGGAACACATCATTGAAAAAAGCAGTGATTTGTCGGCAGACAAATCACTGCTTTTTTCTGTCTGATACTAACGAAAAGTACGGAAATCGAGGTAAAAAAAGTCGAAATAGACGTCTACGGCTTTGGAAACCATATCGTTATTTTTTTGAATATCGCTCAAATATGGTTTTATATTCACCTTCAAAATAAATGGATTTTCTGTTTTTATTCTCTCCGACAGCGATCAAGCCAAGATGTTTCAATATTTCTTGAGACTTTATGTTTTCTTTTCTCGTGATGGCATCAACATATTTTGTCTGAACTGGAACAATTGTAGTTAAGTAGTGATAAAGTTCAGAAAACAAACCGCTTCCCCGGTATTCTTGCTTAAACTGTATTTCTTCCATCTTGAAAGTTGTATCATTAATGGAATACTGAAAATAACCGCAAAGATCATCCTTGCAGAAAATCAGAATCACACTGCTGTTTCCTTTGATCCAAGCAGGCACCGTGCTTTTCCGCCAAATATTATAGTCTTCAATATAAGAATTTCCCGTGGGAGCAACCGAATCCATATTACTTGCTAATATTGAAAACATTTCATCAATAAAGGCTGTAATATCTTCGGTTTTCATTTGTCTAAATTCAAAACGATTCATAAAATTATCATCCGCAAATTCCAGCTTTTCAGTATGCATTTTGTCAATTTTCGCTCTTATCCTTTAAAGTCCTTATGGTAGAAATAAGCATACGTCTGATCGCGCCGCAACTGTTTTGTATCGGTTTATACGTTTGTTCATCCATATATCCGGTTTCAAACAGTAATTCAAGCCAATATTCTGTTTCATATACTTCTTTCAGCGATATTTCAAACTTTGAAATAAAATCTTTTGTTCCTTGTGCGTATTGCGCCTCATGAATATTCGCGCCAATGGAAGTACCGCTTCTGAGAAGCTGATTTACAAGAACTGATTCGTGGCGTTCCTGCTTAATGGTTCTGCATAGAATAACAATCTGTTTTGCAAATTCTTTTGATCTATCGCGCAAAATACTGTCAGCCATTGTCATCACCTCGATTTGATTGTATCACATAATTTGATGTTTTTCAAGTTAGATTGCACCTTACGGTGCAGTTATATTGATCCTGACGGATCAGTTATATTTCCCCTTCGGGAAAGTTATATTATATTCGCCTCCGAAACTGCGCGCAGCGCAATATAACTCGGTGTCAACCGAATATAACTGCTACGCAATTTAACTCGCCGAAGGCGAATATAACTGAAAAAAGCAGAGATTTGTCGGTAGACAAATCTCTGTTTTTTTCTGGCCCGCCCTACAGGATTCGAACCTGCGACCATCGGAATCGGAATCCGGTACTCTATCCAGCTGAGCTAAAGGCGGATATATCGGGCTCGCTTATGCAAGCCCGATTATTTTATCACAAAACGCTCGTTTTGTAAAGACTATTTTGACGAAATCCCCAACATATTTGCCTATGTTCTGCCTCTTTGATCTTTGATCTTTGAACTTTGAACTACTTCCTATACACCACTTCACCGCCGACCATGGTGAGCTGTACGCGGACGTTATCGTCGAAGACGGTAATATCAGCCGCTTTGCCGTCGTCGAGCGAGCCGCGTTCCCCGTAGATGCCCATGACCTTTGCGGGAGTCTCGGTTATCATCTTGACCGCCTTGGTGAGCGGCACCTGCGCGAGCTTTATCATCGTCCGGACCAGTCTGTCGGGGGTGGCGACGCTGCCGGCGAAGGCGGTGCGGTCCATCAGCTTTGCGACCCCGTCCTCTACGATGACGTCATAGCCGTTCGCGCGGCTTCCGAAGCGGAAGACGCCCTCGCCCATACCGGCGGCTCGCATCGAGTCGGTGACGAGCACCATGCGGTCCTCGCCCTTTATGCGGTACATGAGCTGCAAAAGCTCTTTAGGCAGATGGCATCCGTCGGCTATCGCCTCGACGTAGAGATCGTCGAGGAGATACGCCGCCTCGACCGCTCCGGCGCGGCGCCAGCCGTTCTGCCTCTTTGTCATATTCATGCAGGAATACATATGGGTGAGCAGATCGTATCCGCCTTCGTAATGGGCGTCGATTACCTGCTCCGCTATCGCGTCGGTGTGCCCTATCGA
>JAFSSR010000001.1 GCA_017450885.1 Clostridia bacterium
CTCGCTGCCGGCGCTACCAGCCCGGACGGCAAGTACTCGCTTGAGGCTACCCGCTGCATAGGCGCGTGCGGCCTTGCTCCCGTTATGACCATCAACGGCGAAGTCTACGGCAGACTGAAAAAGGAAGACGTGGACGGCATTCTTGAAAAATACCAGTAAGCAAAACAAGTGAAAGAGCTGTCTTTAAACGTTCTTGACGTTACCGAAAATTCGGTGACCGCGGGCGCAAAGAACATCGGCGTATCGCTTATACAGGACGAAGCCGGTATTCTTACGATCCGTATAACCGACGACGGCTGCGGAATGAGCGAGGAGGTCGTGGCGCGGGTCACCGATCCGTTCACCACTTCGCGCACCACCCGCAAGGTCGGACTTGGTCTCCCGCTTCTGAAGTTGGCAAGCGAACAGACCGGGGGACATATGGAGGTAGAGTCAAAGCTCGGAGAAGGGACGACCGTCACGGCTACCTTCGACACCGGGCATATCGACTTTACGCCGGTGGGAGATATGATATCCACCATGACGATCCTCATTATGGGAAGCCCGGATATCGATTTCCTGTTTATCGACCGCACGCCCGAAAGGGAGGTCAGGCTTGATACCAAAGAGCTCCGGGCGGTGCTCGGCGACGAGGTATCGCTCGGCTCGCCGGACGTCATAGCGTGGATAAAAGAATATCTTTCGGATCAATATAATTCTACAGGAGGACAAGATCAATGAAATCATTGGCAGAACTCGCGGCAATCAGAGATAAAATGAAGGACAAGGTCGCCATTCGCGAAGGCGACGACCAGACCAGAATAGTAGTCGGTATGGCTACCTGCGGCATCGCCGCCGGCGCTCGTCCCGTACTTGCGGCTTTCGTTGACGATATCGCAAAGGCAGGACTTACCGATAAGGTCACCGTTACCCAGACCGGCTGCATCGGCATTTGCCAGTACGAACCCGTAGTCGAGGTCTTTGAAGCAGGCAAGGAAAAGACCACCTACGTTAAGATGACCGCGGAAAAAGCCCAGCGCGTCGTTGACGAGCATATCAAGGGCGGACGCGTCGTCGAGGAATATACCATCGGCGCCATCGCAAAATAAGGGAGGATACAGGGACAAATGATTCGTTCACACGTAATGATCTGCGGCGGAACCGGATGTACTGCTTCCGGCAGTATGAAGGTCAAGGCCGCTCTTGAAAACGAACTCAAGGCCAAGGGCCTTGACGAAGAGATCAAAATAGTCCAGACCGGATGCTTCGGACTCTGCTCCGTAGGCCCCGTCATGATCGTCTATCCGGACGGCACCTTCTATTCTCACGTCACCGAGAACGACGTTCCCGAGATCGTTGAGGAGCATCTGCTCAAGGGCCGCCCCGTCACCCGCCTCATCCACAAGGAAGAGAACGAAGAGGGCAAGGAAGAGATTTCTCCCTCCCTCGCGGAGACCACCTTCTACAAGAAGCAGAAGAGGATCGCGCTCCGCAACTGCGGCGTTATCAACCCCGAGGTCATCGACGAGTACATAGCCATGGACGGTTACCAGGCGCTCGGTAAGGTGCTTACTGAAATGACTCCCGACGACGTTATCAAGACCATCCTCGATTCCGGACTTCGCGGACGCGGCGGCGGC
>JAFSSR010000102.1 GCA_017450885.1 Clostridia bacterium
GCCATAGCGAGATAATACCGATATTTTTTGATATCGTCCCAGTTTTCGGGCGTGCATTTGAAGCCGTAGGAATAGTCCGGCATCTCGTACTCGCTCCGCAGGAAAACGTGCAGGAGCGACTCGTTATCGAAAACCGCCTCCTGATCCTCCTTTATAAGTCCCGGAAGGTCGAGCAGATGGGCGGCAAGTCGGCGTCCGGGATCGGTCCAGAGGCGCCTGCCGAGGTTTTTGATCTGCACGGCTCCGTCGTTGAGCTGGATATAGATTCGCTTGATGTACGGATGTTTAAGCGTCATACGCAGCGTGAAAGTTTCCATATACAGGATGCGCTGCGGATCGTAACTTACCTGCTGTCCGTTGACCGTCTGCTTTTCCTCCCGCGTGGTCTCGGTGATGTCGATTTCAAAATCCCGGACCTGGTCGAATTCGATCACGTCCGGTCCGAGATCGATGACGTCGTCGATCGATCTCACCTTCCTCTGACTTCCGAAAAATCCGGTCGACGTACTTGGAAACGCTATGAATTTGCGCTCCTTTTCATCTATCAGTATGACGCCGAATTCCCCGAAGATCTTATTGAAATCAAAGACCTTCGCCATATCTCGGTAGATCTTTCTGACCTCTATTTGTCCTTTGATGTGCAGGGCGTCGGTGTTCGCATAGTCGTCAAACCATACCGACAACTTGTTCCTGCACTCCTTGCAAACCTTTCCGTCCTGACATTTCTTATCGAGAAGCCCTGTCTTTTCGCCGCAGATGCAGCAGTTTTCTTTTTTAAAGAGTCCTATGACGTCATCACCCTTTCTTGTATACGAAAAATGTGTATAGTTCTCCTATTTAATTATAAAATATTAATTTTTCTTACGCATCAGCCGATCGGCTGATTTTCAGACATAAAACGGCGCTGAAACCATGATTTCAGCGCCGAATATCGTATATACCAAAGTTGTTTACTGATTTTTCTTGTCCTTTATGACTATCCCCAGGGCGCGCGCCTCGGAAGCAAGCTCCGTGCGGGTCTTGAAGCCCGTCTTTTCCATAAGATGCTGGATGTGACTCTTGACCGTCGCAACAGATACGTGGAGACGCTGCGCTATCTCGGAATTTGTATCCCCTGTGGTGAGCTCTTTAAGGATATCGAGCTCGCGTTCGGTGAATTCGTGATTTGTAGCGCATCCGATGCGGATCAGCGGAGTCTGATCGGGATAGATCCGCTCGCCCGCCATCGTGCGTTCCATGACCTCAAGCAGACCGTCCTTCTGCCCGTCCTTGTACCAGAAGGAATCGACGCCTATGTCCCGCGCACGGGCAAGCCAGGAGTATTCCGGCATCGACGTAACTACGATTATCTTGATACCCGGGAACAGTCGTTTGATCTGTTCGGCGGCGTCAAGTCCGCTGTGACCGAGCCCGGTCATCACGTCCATGAGTATAAGATCGACCTTATTGTTCCTGCACACCGAAACCGCGGCGGACGCGTTGGATATCGAAAGAAGGTGTTTAAAATGCTCGCTTGTGTTGATATAGATCTCAAACAGCTCGCGCGGAATATCCTGATCTTCGACGACCAGAACGTTATACGCCATTTTTCCGCCTCCTTTTAATCATCTTCACATTCAATTTTATTTTATTACGCTTGGTTCAAATAATCATCGTCCGATCGGCTGATTTTTCGACCCTTTTTCGGAAACCGTAAGATCAGCTTGAAGCTGCCGCCTCCGACCGCGGTCACCGAGACGTCTTGCTTTTGAGCAAGCGCAGTAAGATTGGAAAGCCCCCCGGTAAACTTTACTTCACCCGATGAAAGCCGTCCGTCGTTTGTAAACGAACATTCCACGAAGCCGTCCGTCTCATAGAAAGAGATCTCAAGCGTCTTCGCCCCTGCGTGCTTTGCGGCGTTGGCGACAGCCTCCTGCGCCGCCGTATAGAACAGAGCGCGCTGTTCTTCGGAAAGCGCTTCCGGCAATTCGCCGTGTTGGATCAGGCGTATCTTCAACGCCTCGGCGAGTTTTACAAAAGCGTCCGCCGCGTTCGTATCCGCGGATCTCTCCGCCTCCAGACATAGCAGCAGGGCGTTCCTGTCCCACATTGAGAAAATACGGTCGAGCTCCGCCGTTTCGCCGGCATCGACGGCTGCGGTAGAAAGCATCAGCCTGTTCATCTCGTCGTGGATGTTCACCTTTGCCTGCAGGATCTCCTGCATCCGTACGGTCTCGTCGATGTTGAGCGTGTACTCGTTCAGCTCACGGTTTATGCGGGAAAGCTCGGATTTGTCTCTTTCCAGCGACGCAGTTTTTGCATACTCCGTTGTGATGTCCGACGCGATCATTTCGTGCAGGGTCTCGCCTCCCGACGCGAAATCGCGGCAGGAGAAACGCCAGACCTTGCCGTCGACTTTATGGATCCCGTCTTTTACGAAATCGAGAAAAACGAACCCGTTCAGAAGCGACTCGCCGGTAAGCGCGACGCAAAGATCGTTCATGCAGATATTGGAAAACAGCACCTTTCCGTTATCAAGCCAGCAGCAGATCCCGCACGGCATCTTGTCGAGAAACAGCTTAATTGCGCCGGGGGTGATAAACGATTTATCGTACTTTATAACGTATCTTAAAAGCAAGCCGGACGCGATCGCGGCGAGCAGGAGGGTTGAGAGCCAGCTGATCCACGGAAGTCCGCCGAGCGTGCGGCTTACGGCGCGCGCGGATACCGCGTCTCCGGGCAGAGTCAGGTCAAAGATCACCTGCCAGATGAAGTAGACCGGCGCAAACAGGACGACCGCGAACACGATCACTTTATAACGCTTTTTTACGGCGGCGAGAACTGTCACGGCAATATCGGCGAGGCAGACGAGCAGCGCCGCCAAGCCGAAGAAAGCGCGTACAAAAGCCGGAAGATATTCAAACGGCGTCATACGGCGTCCCTCCCTTCCGAGACGGAGAGGCTGACGTAGATCACGTTGTCTTCCCGCTTGATCTCGCAAGGAACTCCGACGCAAGGCTGATCTTCCGCGCCGTGATCAGGAAGCTCCGGCAGAACTTCAAACGCGAGCTTGAAATGCAGATCCCCTTTTGTCGAGAGATTTACAAACAAACCGCGAAGATAGGGATAAAAGGTCTCAAGATACTTTTCAAACGCTTCAAAGGCGTACAGAGCCTCTTCGGAGGAAACGGTCCCGTACGCCTCGCTGACGATCTCGCCCGGGATCCCGCAGTAATTCAGGTAGCGCAGAACCTCCGAGACCGAAAGCGCGAGTTCCCCCGTCTCGATAGAGCTTTTCTCGCGCGAAAGAAGCATCAGATTTGCATACCGCTTTATATACGCGCCTAACAGGGTTATGCGGCGGCGGCGATCGTCCTTCAGCGAGGGATCGGACGAGCCGCGCGCCTCTTCGGCTAATTGCGAGATAAGCTGCGACTGGCTTTGAGTGCGCATGGCTATCGTATCATAGACGAGCGTTCTCTGCTCTATCTTGGTCTGCTTTTCCTTTAATTCATTTCGCAGACGAATAAGCTCGGCTTCCTGCGCCAAGCCCTCTCTCGCTTCGGCAAGCTCTTCGTTAAGGCGGTCGATCCCGGTCATGTCGTCCTGCCAAAAGCCGTACCCTCCGGATATCTCCATTTTATTAAGAACGGTATGTTCGCTTATTCTCGAACCGCCCGGCATGGAGAATTGATCCGAAGTCAGCGGAACGGCGAGTTGAGAAGAATAAACCGGGACGCCGTTTTTATCGGTTATCTGCGCCGATACGGAAAAATTGCGAAACAGTTTTCCGTAATCGGTATTGGTCGGTATAAGACCGAGCTGCATACAGCATTCGAGCACTGTTGCGGCCGTAAATATGAGGGCTTCGGGAAATTCAAACAAGGGCGAACCGTTGATCCTGGGAACGCTTCCGGTAAGGGTCGCCGCGTACATGGCGATCCCGACCGTAAACGGGATAAGAACGATCCAAGCGGCTTTTTTTGAGCTCCCGACGCGGCATTTGACGACAAGAATGATAATCGAAAAGAAATAGAGCGCGTATTGCCAGACGGTCAAAACGAAAAACAGCCATCCGCGGGAATAATCGTTATCCCAGTCGGCAAAGCCGGGCTTGAACCTAAATACAAGCTGATGAAGATCGTTTGTCAGCACGATAGCGATAAAGGCGACCGTAAGTATGAGAGAGATTCGCCACACGGCGTATTTGACGGGATTTTTTCCGGGGGAAACAAACAAAGAGATATACAACAAAAACAAGGGGATCAAAAGCATGGGGACATAGTAAAAATACCAGGTATGGCGCGCCAGTACGCCGACCTCGGCAAACGCGCTGTATTTGATACCGCGGAGCAATATCAGAAGAAGTCCCATCCAGGAGAGCGCCTTCATCACGGAGTAGATGCCCCCCGCCGGCGGAACACGGTAGTAATAATACAAAACCAGGCATACGGACAAGATCAAAAGGTAGATCGTTGAGAGATTGCGCGTCGGAAAACGGTCCGGGATGATACTGGCGCAGGGGATCGCGTTGCCGACAAGCAGCAGGTAGTATACTGCCATCCGCTTTACGGCGGTCTTTACGTCGCTCATTACGATCCCCTTTCTTAAAAAACTACGATCTATATCCGAAAGCCTGACTTTCTTCTATCCGAAAGGCCGGGTCAACGATCTCTGCGCTTGACAATAACGAAAACGAGCGCGGCCGCAAAACACAGACCCGCCGAAACGCAAACCAAAATAAGGTAATTGCGCATCTTCCCCGCTTCGGTTTTTGTATCGTCGAGCCACTCCCGCGCGGGAGTATCGCCCGATTTGCCGACCGCTGTCTTAAGAGTAAGCTCGGTCGGCTTTTCAAAGGAAACGAGCGTGTTCTTCGACGCGATTCCGTCAGAAAGTTCAGCGGACTCATTTTCAGGCAGCTCGGTCGCGGGAAGCGTCAGCTCCAGCGTAAGCGTACAATCGGAAATAGCATCGTTCAAAAGCTTGCGCTGGCCGCGCGGAAAGTCGTCGATCATTGCCGTGGAAATAATACTGTCCGCGTCTAATCGCACGGTAACGGAATAGCCGCTTATCAGTTCCCCTTCGTTCCAATCGACAGCGGACGCGGAAAACGGGACCCTTTTCTCGTCTGAAAGTAATTCTTTCAGAGAACGCATAGCGTCCGCGCGATTTTCGTTTTCCGTGATATAGCTCATGTGCATCTCCAAGGCGTCCGTCTGATCGGCGGTGTTTTCATTGACTTCAAAGCCGAGGACGGATCGGTAGTAAAAAGCGAGCTTTCTCAATCCGCCGCGGATCTCATTCGCATCGGAAGTGCCGACCGCGGACAGATCCACATAAATATCGTAAGACAAAAATGCGTTGTTGTTCTTATCCACTCCGCAGCGTATCGAGCTTTCCGTGCATCCGGACAGCAGCAGTACCGCCGAAATTATCAAAATGAAGAGTATCTTTTTCAAATCAGGAGCCATACCTTTCCTATCCATATTCAAAAGCCGTATGTAAGAGGCGCGGAAACGCATATCCTCCCGTCCGGAAGGATGGCTGTGACGCGGAATACCTGTTTTCCGTGAGCTATGTTGTCGTCCAATATCCTGACGCTGCTCCCGCGTTCTCTCGTGACGCTTCCGATCGTCGCAGAGGCTTTTTCGCTTCCGGAAACGGTACGAACGGGTCTATATTCATCATCGTCTTCTCCGCGGCAAATCAGCGTATATACAGCTTCGTCGCCGAACGGCTTGTCCCATGTGACCGTATAATTCACATAAGTCCGATGACCGATCGTAAGATCGTAGCTTATCGAGTGTCTTGCCAGACGGATATTAAAATCCCTCTCGGTCAGCATCTCCGGAGCTTTTTCGCCGATAAATCCATAGAAGTAATCCGCAAGTCCGGCGACGTCTTCAGCCATAGGAAGCAGCATATTTTCCTGCGGCCGAGCGTTGCGCGTTATGTATTTATCCGACTCATTTCCGTTTATTTGCTCAACAACGTCCTTATATTCGGAAATGCTCCGGGAATTGGGAGATCCCATAAGCACCAGGTAGTCTTCAGCCGCTATCTCGATAAGATAGTCCTTATGGTTTTCAACATATTTTGTGTAGTCTCTCTTGGAGACAAACGAATTTTCGGACGTCAGTCCGCGCAGTACGGCATATTCGGTATTCCAGTACTCCGACTCTTTTTTTGCGGAAAATATATAATAGAACGTGTAATGGTGTCCGTACTCATGGCTCAGAAAGCTTGCCATTTCTTGAGGCGTGGTATACTTTTCCCCGCTGTAAAGAGTTATCACGCCTGAATTCTCTTTCAGATTGAAAATCGACCAATCCGGCATACACGGCAGATGGAGCCGGAAATCCGCGGAAACCGTCGTCTGCTGATGAGTGGCGGCGGCATATTCGTCATCCTGAGGGTAAACGACGACCTCGGACAAGGAATAGATCTCCTCGCCGTGGCGGTTCAGCAGCAGCTCTTCATACAGCAGTTTTAGATTTTCCTCGTCCCAAGCGTCGCATTTGGTATGAAAAACTATCCCTTCCGGCGAAATGAAAACATATTTATCCTCGACGGGAGGTTTTGAATAATCTCCCGCCAGCATTTTAAGCACGGCTTCATTTTCAGTTACCGGATGCTCTTCGGATAAGAACGCTTCCGCAGAAACGATCTCGGAACAGAGCTTTTCCGAGAGCGAATCAGCCTCGCGCATTTTATTAAGAGGAAATATCCCCAGGACAAGCAACAGAAGTCCCAGGGCAAAAAACGCAATCGCCGCTTTTTTCACGCCATAACCTCCGGACGTTGAATTTTCAATATCTATTATAAATGTAAAACGTCGATTTGTAAATAGCAAATTATTCGCGTGTAAAATCCCGACGAACCCGGAGCGGGTCTGCGGGTCAGCGTCGCTTCCAGGGCCTTTCCCCGTCGAGCCATCCCTGCTCTTTCCAGTATTTGTAGTCGGTATAATCCGGGTCCTTTTTCCCCAGACCCGCCTGCATCATTCTGACGGCGTTGAATTTACATTTTACGACGAGATTTGTATGGGCGGGCTTGGTGTAGTCGACCTTTCGCATCCGGTCTGCCGTTTTTGAGAGGCGCGCGGTCATCTTTGACCGTTTCTTTTCGGGGATATTATCCCATATCACGTCGCTCATCAGCTTGAACCTGCAGACCTTTATTTCGCTGATCCCCCACCACGCCAAGCTGTCTTTGATGTCATTTGCCGAGGATTTCGCTCCCGCGCCGAGGCACTGCGTTATGATTACAGCCCGCTTTCCGAAAAACTCCTTGGCGGGACGGTGAGGCATCCACCGATAGCCGAAATGATCCAGCATCGCTTTCATCGCCCCCGTTGCGTGGAAAACGTACGCGGGAGAGGTAAAAACGATCAGATCCGCTTCTTTAAGAGATTTTTCGATCTTTTGGATATACTCCGCGTCTTTGCATAAATGCTCGTCTTTTAAGAAACAGGTCTTACACCCGGCGCAAAAGCGGGGACAGTCTTTCGGTAAATAGAACTCCGATACGTCCGCCGCGCCGCCGATCTCTTTCAGAAAGATCTCTTTGAGCCTGTACGTTACGCCGCGTATTTCCGTTCCGTTGATGACAGTTATTTTCATGACGGTTTATCCTCCGACGATCAAATTTATCCGTGATTTAATAATCAAAAGCCTCATTTTCGACATGAACGGTCGACGTCAGCCTTTCACCCTCGTATGGCTTTCTGATCTCGATCATATTCAAAACGGTATAGCCCTTCGAGCGCAGAAACCGTATCATGTTCTCATTGTTCGGGTGAACAAAGTTGTAAACGGTGTCTTCTCCCATCGACGCGGCGATCTCTTCGGCTTTCTTGAAAAGCATCGTGCCAACGCCTTTTCTCCGGCATTCTTCCCGAACGTAGATATGTTCTACCCACAGGCAGGGACGGTCGATCCTGCATACGATATACCCGACAAAGACGTTGTTATCTTCGACGGCGTATACCGGAAAACCGGATCCCAGGAATTCAAGAATCTCTTCTTTTCCGGCGTCGATATCGGGCTGCGATCTGATCCCTTTTAAAGATTTAAGCTGAACTCTGAACGCCGCCGCAAGAGGGGCTATTCTGTCGGCGTGTGTTTTATTGATCTTTATCAGTTCCATGTTTACCTCCGGTATTTCAGCGCGGGCAAAAATTACAGGTCAAACGCTTCCTTTATCATTTCGGCGACTTCTTCCGGATCTTTATCCGAGTTGTCTATCCTTAA
>JAFSSR010000103.1 GCA_017450885.1 Clostridia bacterium
GTTCCTTACAACCAGATCGACCGTACTCCCGATATGGTCCTTGACGCCATCAGGACTATAGTCAATGACAATACGATCACCATGACCACCTTCGAGAACACCGCCGACAAGCTCGGGATCGACTTTGACGGTTCCGAATACTCCGGCTACTACAAGAAGGCGGCCAAGGCGGTCAAGAATATCCTTCAGTATTCCACCTTCTCCAACGAGGGCAAATACATAGACGGGTATTCCGCAGATATCAACTACGACCTTACCTCCTTACTTGATCAGTTCGACGTTGCGGACAGCCTCCGCGGTATGATCAAGGAAAAGGACACCGGCATCAACGGCGCAATTGACATAACCGTCAACAGTACGAGTTATGAAGCTCTGATCATAGATACCGGTAAGTCCGGAGCCGATCAGTTCTTCTTTACCACCGACGTTATCACAGACGCCGCCAACCTCAGGGGTGACTCCGCGGTCATGCTCCTCAAGGACATAGACGGCAATATCACAATGAACAAGGGCGGCACCTTCGACCTCAACGGCTTCTCCGTTGACGGCGATCTCAACTTCGTCGGCAAGACCGTTGTGATCGACAGCCGCATCGAGACCGCAAGCGGCGCCAACGTGACCGGCACGGTCAGCGGACAGCCCACCATCACCGGCGGCTCCTTCGACGCCGACGTCACCGCGTTCCTGCCCGACGGATACGTCCAGAACAACGGTCAGGTCCGCAACGGTTACTTCTACATCGTTGAAACCGCTGACGGATACGATATCCACCTCACTCCCGATGACGAGATCTTCGACGCATCCACCAAGGAGACCGTAACTAACATCGCGTATGAGCTCGCGGGAGACATCGCGCTCAACTACTTCATGGCAGCCTCCGTTGAGGCCAACGGCAACGGCGTTTACTCGGTCAGCTACGACAACGTCATGGCTCTGATCGACAACGTTTCCGAGCAGGAGGCCAACGACCTTCTCGATATGATCGACTGC
This sequence comes from Clostridia bacterium, assembly GCA_017450885.1. Classification (GTDB taxonomy): domain Bacteria; phylum Bacillota; class Clostridia; order Oscillospirales; family CAG-272; genus RGIG3438. Next base: position 991 of record JAFSSR010000103.1, read on the forward strand.
CAGGGAATTACCGTTCTTGCAAACGATCTGCTTGCAGCAGCCTGCGACTTCACCGCTCTCGGGACTGCCGTCAACGCGGGCACCGCGGTAAGAACCTACGTTGTAGACGCCAACCTCTGGAATTTTGAGGTCGAACATATCGCCGACGGCGATTACCTCACCATCAACGTATCTCCCGACGAAGACGCCCCCTTCAGCGATATCTACAACCTCTTTGTAGACAACAACGGCACCATGGGCGACGACCTCATCGCTCTCGGTGAGATCGCGACGGCTGACGCTGAAGTCGAGCTGTCCGACATCAGCTGGGATTACGCTAACGACAAGGTCGTCGTTACCGGCAGCGGTATAGCCGACGTTGAAGTCGAGCTTCGCGATAACGAAGACTTTGCAATAGCGATAGGCGTCATTCTCGCCGACGGCGTGACCGACGCAGCAAAGAAAGCGGATCTTATAGCCGCTATCGAAACCTACTACGCTGACGGCACTCTCGTCGACCTCAAGGCCGCGTTCGAGGCTGTCACCGTAAACGAATTCCTCGATGCATTCTCCTCCAACACCGCATTTAATAATAGAGTATCTAATATAGGCCTTACCGGGACGGTCGCTCAGAGCGTCGCCGATCTCCACGAGACCTACAAGAACATCGTCAAAGTCCTTGTCAAGGCGCTCGACGCCCTGACCGACGAGGAGAGCGCGAAGACGATGGGCGATTTTGAGACCGATGAGTACGGTATCTACGCGTCCGACAGGACAAACGACACCTTCACCGGCGAAAACAGCAGACTTTCCGGTGAGTTCACTCTCATCTATTCCAACCTGCTTGTCAAGATCTTCCCTGAATACAAGGTTCTTGTAAGAGACACCGTCAACAACGTTGACCTCTACAAGGGCGACGATCTCCACGCCGCTTTCGCTTCCGTCATCGACGGCGCGGTCATGACCGTCCTCGACGACGTGGCGATGACCCAGGACGAAGATCTCGCCGTCTCGCTCACCATCAACGGAGCGGACAAGATCGACTTCACCAACGGAAACATCGTTCTTACCGACGAGACCGACTCCCAGGTAGTCGCCGACCTCTACATCGAGGAATTCGTCGTCTCCGGCGTACAGTATTACGTAGTATCCGAAAGCGAGCTCGCGGGCGACAGATACTCCTACGTCCTCGTTCCCGAGCCCTACACCCTGACCTTTGACGCCAACGGCGGTACGGTCGACGGCGAAGCCTCCATCGACTTCCAGATCTACTTCGGTCAGACCTACGCCGACGCCACCGAATGGACCGAGATCCACGTTCCGGTACGCGAAGGCTACCGCTTCGAGGGCTGGAACTACGCCGGCGTTTACACCCTCAACAACCTTAACGACACCTACGGACTCCACAGCGACGGCACCTTCACCGCGGTCTGGACCAGAGTTTACAACCTGACCTTCAACGCCAACGGCGGTACCATCGACGGCGAAGCGGCCAAGACCTTCCAGATCGCCAACGGCGAGTCCTACGCTTCCGCCACCGGCTGGAACAACATCCCCGTTCCCGTCAAGGCAGGCTATCAGTTCGAGGGCTGGGTCTACGAGCCTCTCCCCTGGACGCTCGACTCCATGACCAGCACCTACGCTCTCACCCAGGACGGTGAGTTCACCGCTCACTGGAAGCCGATAACCGAAGGCTTCATCATCCACGTCGACTGGCTCGACGAGACCGTCAAGGACGTCTTCGTCCTCTCCAACGAGGGAGCTCCCGACGGCGGCTATACCAACTATATGTCCATCAAGTACCGCGGAAACGGCGGCAGCCCCGATGAACAGATGGGCGTTGATCACGTCAACGACGAAGACGTGGCTGTCTACTTCAGGCGCGCGATCCCCGCCGAATTCATGAACGCGGCGCACGTCGATCCCGACGGACACGACAACTACTACAACTTCAAGGTCGACCACGAGGCCGAGTACACCGTGCTCATCCGCTACACCGACGGCTCCGAGTATATCTACACCGTTAATATCGAGGCGTCCGGTACCGCTCAGATCAGCACCTCCAGCAAGGGCAAGGTAACGGTGACGCTGCCCGATACCA
>JAFSSR010000104.1 GCA_017450885.1 Clostridia bacterium
GTGTCGCCTGCGGCGACACATACAAAAAAGCTCCTTCCCCCGCGGGGCGGGGAGGGGGAGCTGTCGCCGTAGGCGACTGAGGGGAGGGGGAAAAGTCGGTTGCTGTTTTTATCGTTCAGGGGCACGGATTGCCACAGCCCCTTCGGGGCTTCGCAATGACAGCGTTGGGGCGGGAAAACGGATTGCCACAGCGCCTTCGGGGCTTAGCAATGACAGCGTTGGGGCGAGGAAACGGAGTTACAGCGCCTTACGTTTCCGACTTATTCGTCGGCGGAGCCGACACCGCAATTCCTAATTCCTCATTCCTAATTCCTAATTGCTCAAATACCGTTCGCAATCATTTCCGCCGCCTCGATCGCGTTATCTGCGACCGGGACGCCGCACTTTTCCAGCGTTGCGCGGGACTGATGCCCGGAGGCGACGAGTATGCACTCGGCGCCGATGGCGCGCGCGACCTCGAAATCGTGGGTCGTGTCGCCGATCATGACAAGCCGCGCGTCGGGGTGACGCTCCTTGAAGCGCAGGGCGGCGGGCAGCTTGGAGTGCGCCTCTATGCTGTCCATTCCCAGCACTTCGTCGAAAACGCCGTCCAGTCCCAGCTCGCTTATCTGCCGCAGGAGCATATTCTGCTCGGTCGCGGAGAGAACTATCTGTCCGGCGAGCCGCCGGTCCCCCGGTCCGCAGCTTCCGCGGTGCGAGCCGTTCGTTTCGCTGCCCGCTCCGCCGGCGAGTCGCTCCCCCGCTATCAGGTCTATCGCCTCGCGCACGCCCGGGCAGAGCCCGGCGTCCGGGACGAGCGAGTCGTACTCGGCGACCCACTCGACGGCGACCTCGGAGTAAGGCTCCTTCGTGAAATCGAAGCCGAGCCCCCGGTAGTAGTCAATTATCGGGAAGCGGAAACGGCGGTGATATTCCTCCACCGAGTCTATGGTAGGCAGTCCGCGGCGGCGGAGCAGGCGGTTGATCGACTCGATGCCGGTCCGCACGTCGTCGAGGATCGTGCCGTTGAAGTCCCAGATGACCCAGAGCCCGCTCATTTTTCGACCACCTCGAGGCCGCTTATCACCTCGTCGAGCATCTCGTTGAAGCAGCGGTTGAGGAAAAGATAGCGGAGCTGCTCGAAGTTCTTGTCTATATATCCCTCGTCCTGTGGGATACGCATGATTACGTGGTATCCGACGTCTGTTTCGACGACGCCCGAGATCTCTCCGGGACGCAGGGCTGCCGCCTCTTTTTCGAATTCGGCGGGGTACATCCCGTGGGTGAAGTACCGCCCGTAAACCGGGTCGGCGGCCTCGTCTTTGCCGTACTTTTCGGCGATCTCGCCGAAGTCCCCGCCCGCCCGCAGAGCGCTCAGGGCTTCATCCGCTTTTTCGCGCGCGGCGGACCGGTCGTCACCGCTTTCGACGGGGATGAGTATCTGCCTGACCGCTATGAAATTCTCGTGTATATCGTTGAGCACCGCCTTGTCGTCGTAGCGCAGTACGCCCGACCGCTCGTCCATGACGTACTCCCGCAAAAGCTGTTCCAGCTTTGCGGTCTGCGACAGATAGAGGTAGAGCCCGCGTGTCATATGATAGCTTTCGAGCTGTTCCTCGAAGACCTGCTTCGTGAGCTGCTCTTCGACGGCTTCCATCTCGGCTTTTACGGCGTCCCGCTCCTCTTTTGAGAGCTCGATGCCGTATTTTTTCGCCATTGTGAGGACGGCGGCGCGGCGGACGATCTCCGCCTTCGCCGCTTCTTTTGCTTCGGCGTCGGTCATGCCGTCGTTTTCCATACTGTTAAGGTAATAGTAATTATACTCTTCCTCGCCGATATCGTATTCCCCGACGGTCATGACCGTCTTCCCTCCGGGGCGCTCGGTCCCCTGAACGGTACCGCAGGAGATGAAGGCGAGAAGGCAGAGCAGGGCGAGGGCGAGCGCGGATACCGGCCGGAGCGCCGCAAAGCTCTGCTTTTTCGCCGGCTTCATACCGCCGGCGTCAAACCCGTTATCCCAGATCCGCGACATCCAGATCCTCCCCGCGCATCAGCGCCTGCGTGTCGGACGCGATCTTCTCCACGCGGTCGCGCAGGCAGTAGAACTCGCCCACGCCGTTTATGGTGAAGAAGCATCTGCGCGTCGAATAGGCGTAAAAATCGTAAACGTACTCCAGCCCGACGTCGGTGCGTACCGTCATCCGCAGGACGCGGTTGTCGGTCGATCTGTCGGGCGCGTAGGACTCGATATTGAGCCCCAGCATCTTGCGGAAGAGCAGGCGGAAGTTTTTCAGCCCCTTCTCGCCGAAGGGCTTGCCGACGCTTTTCGGCGTGACGGCGAGATCGTCCACCGAGCTTCCGGTTATGGTGAACTCCTCGTCGACGCCGTCCGCCTCGATGCGGACGTATGCGACGTCGTTTATGTTCTTCTGGAACATGGGGCGGTCGACGAAGTCGATGAACTCCCACTCGAGAAAGTCGAGGGTGTCGGCGTCCACCTTTGCCACCAGATTGAAGAGCAGCGAGAAGGCGTAGTAGCCGCCGTCCTCCTGTTTTTCGGAGACGTAGACGTAGTTGTCCACGCCGGAGTATTTGTAGTAGATCTCATATTTCGGGTCGTCCAGCCCGTAGGGAGCCAGCTCCTCGCGGCTCATCACCTCGCCCGCCTTGCCGAAGGCGACCGTCTCGGTCCCCTTGAATTCGACGAACTTCCGCAGGATGGCGCCGTAGTTGTCCGACGAGGGGACGTAGTTTTCGGGCACGAACATCTTGTAGGTCGAGACCGACGCGGTGGCGGCGCGCTCGGCGTCGCTCATAAACCCGCAGGAGACCAGCGTTTCGCCGTCGACCGTCAGGGTGAAGACCTCGGTGGAGAAATAGTCGTTCTCCTTTTCGGGCAGGGAGAGCAGCGGCGTCACGAAGACCTCGGCGGGGGAGGAAAAGATCCCCATCGAGCTGTCAAGCACGTATACCGCCCGGCTCCCCGGCTTTGCGCAGTAGTAGCCGCCGCCCGTCTGGATCATGTCGCCGATCAGCAGGCTCTCCGTCCTGCCGCTCTTGTCGGAGAGGGTGACCTCCGCCGGGCGCGAGCTCTCGTCGAGACCGTATATTTTGAGATCGGGCGCGTTCTCGTCCACACGCTTCATCGAGAGGGGATTGCGCCCCGCCGAGACGGTGGTCGTGAAAAGAGTCTTGTCGTAGGGGGTGCCTGGGTAGTCGATAAGGTAGTAATTGCCGTCGGTCGCAAGGTAGAAGCCCCATTTGCCCGTCTTGTTCTCGACCCGCATGACGGCGATATCCGCCGACGCCATGGGGCGGAAGATATAGTACCGCCCTGCGGTCAGCTTGGCGTCGGTCAGGTCGACCTTGAGGGTCAGCTCGCCGCCCTCGGAATAGGCGACGGTCCCGTCCTCCGAGTAGGAGAGCTTTCCCGGTCCCTCGGTCCCGACCACGCGGCATCCGGCTATGGTGACCCCCTCGCCGTCCAGCAGGTGATATTCGCCGTATTCGCGGGCGTTCAGCATCGGGCGGAAGACCGCGAAATATAGGACCGCCAGCAGCGCGGCGGCCGCGGCGACCGCTATTATCAGCGCCCGCCTGCGTTTGAGGGAGTTGAATTTTTTCGTGTTGTTCGTATCCATGTTCCTACCTTGTTTTGTTCGCCGCGAAGCGTCAGATCCCGTTTCGCGCCTGTAAGATCCCGTTTTCGCGCCGGCAAGATCGCGTTTTATCGCAAGGCGAGGTCCCGTTATGATCGGCCGCGCCCGCGCGGAGCGGGGATCCGACCCGGCTTTGCCGGACGGCTCTCCCTTCAGCTCCTCTTTCTTCTGCGGCACACCGCTCCGCCGATGATCCCGGCGACGACCGGACCCGCGAGGACGAGCGCGATCGCCCAGGCGACCGCCTGTCCGTTGGTTATATCGAGCGTGGCGTCGTCGTAGACCTTGAAATCGAGGTCGACGGGGACCGGCTTTTTGCAGAAGGCGCGCATCGCCTCGTAGATGATGTCGCCGTTGCCGTATACGTTGCCGTTGAGGTAGCGGTCGTCGGCGTATTTCGAGGTGCCGACGCAGAGCATATAGTTGTAATAGGCTTCGTTGTTCTCGCCGATAGTCGTATGAGTCGAGACGGTCATCAGCGGCATCTCGCCGGACGCCGCTTCGCCGCCGTCGGCGGTGGAATACGCCTTCGCGGTGGAGTGGGAGGTCAGCACGGTCGAGACCTCGACCTGATTGCGGGTCGTCCAGAGCACCTCGATGGGCATCGCCCCTTCGAGCACCGTCTTGGGCGGATTTTCGAGGCTTCGGAGCTCCTTCGTGAGTCCGGAGCCGGTCCCCTCGGCGGTGTAGAGGGCGGAGACCGCCGTCCCGTCGGCGTTCAGTCCGTTTACAGGATCGACTACGCGCGCCGGGGTGAAGCGTATCCCCCACTCCTCGAGGAATTCCGCCAGATTTGTCAGCTTTGCGCCGACCGACGGATCCTCGAAGACCATCACGTTGCCGAGACCGTCGAGGTAGCGGTCGACCTTGGTTATCTCGTTGACCGCGTCCTTCTCGCCGCCGAAATCGTAAATCGGCGAGTTGATGACCAGTATGCGCGTGTCGGCGGGGATATCCTCTTTCGCGAGGTCGATATCGCGGACTTCAAATCCCGCGTCGGCGAACAGCTCGCAGAGCGATCCGCCCGCCGTCGTCTCGCCGTGACCGACCGTGAAGCAGGCGAGCATCTTTTCGTAGGTCATCTGCATGAGCGCGGTGCATATGCGGTACTCGGCGTTGAGGGCGAAGGGGGTCGACTTGTCGTTGACGTCGAAGGTGAAGAAGGAGTCGATCTTGAAGACCTGCCACGCCTCTCCGTTGGTGACGACCACGTCGGTCGTCTTGAGGTCGGGGACCTCGCTGTTCTGGTAGGGAGCCGCCTCCTCGGGGTGGGCTATCGAGTCGATGTAGCGCAGGGAGATAAAGTCGTACTTCTCGGCGAGAGCGCGGCAGTATTCGTACACCTGACGCTGATACTCGTTCCCGCCCATCTCGTCGAAGCGGGTGAAGAAGATGATCTCAAATTTGCGGCCCTCGTCGCCGACGGCGGAGATGATCTCGTCGGCGGCGTCCGAGACGGTGTAGATCTGACCTTTTGTCATATCGGCGTAGAGTCGCTTCGCCTGAACGAGAGCGCCGACCGCGTAGTTCAGGAAGACCACGGCGATCAGTACGACGACGGTCAGGAGCAGCGCGGCGCCTCCGTGCTTCAATCTGCGCTTACGCGCCGCTTTTATGTTGACGTTCACGTTGTTGTTTCGGTTGATATCGCCGTTCATCACGACACCCCCTCACTCACGCCCAGCGGCGGGACTCGAAGACCCGCACGGTGCCGAACAGGAACACGAAACAGAGCGACAGATAATAGATGATCGCCGCGGGATCGAAGATCCCGCTTGTGAAGTTCTGGAAGCGGGAGTATACCGACACCCACCCGAGCACGGCGCGCAGGGCGGGGGAGCTGACGTAGCTCGAAAGGAAGCCGACGACCAGGAAGAAGAGCATGACGGCGATCGTCCCGACCGCGGCGACAAGTTGATTTTCGGTCAGCGAGGAGACGAAAAGTCCGATCGCAATGAACGCGCCTCCCACGAGGAAGACGGCGAGCACCGAGCCGAAGATGCGGGCTCCGTTGGGGGAGCCGTAGCGTCCGAGAACGATGAAGAAGAGGCAGGAGGCGAGCATCGCCGCGCCGAAAACGGTGTAGGCGGCGAAGAACTTGCCCATGACCATCCCGGGCAGGGACACGCGGGAGGTCAGAAGGAGCTGCTCGGTGCGGGTCCTGCGCTCGTCGGCGAAGGATTTCATGGTCAGCAGGGGCAGAAGTATCGCAAATGAGAAGATGACAACCGTGAAGTAGGTGTCCACGTCCGACCTGCCCGAGGTCAGGGCGTTGAATATCACCAGTATCGAGAAGGCGAAGCCCGCGGCGGCGAGAAATACGGCGATAAAGACGTAGCCGAGCGGGGTGACAAAGTAGGAGCGCAGCTCGCGCTTGTAGATCGCAAACATCTTTTTACCTCCTTTACCTCGGATCCTTCGCGGTGAGCGAAATGAAAACGTTTTCGAGATCGGCGCCCGGCTGTTCGAGCGCGAGTATCGGCCAGCCCGACTCGGCGCAGACGCGGAAGAGCGGACGGCGGATGTCGACCCCCGGCTCCGATTCGATAAGCAGCGTCACCGCCCCCGGCTCGCCCCCGGCGACCGGGTCGGCGCGGAGAACGCCGTTTATCGCGCGGACGGCGGAGAGAAGCTGCTTTTCGGGCGCGGCGACCGTCGCGCGGACGCGCAGTCTGCCCGAAAGGCGGGTGGTTATCACCTCGGTCTTCTCGTCGGCGACCAGCCTGCCCCGGTTGATTATCAGCAGCCGGTCGCAGACCGACTGCACCTCGCCCAGTATGTGGGTGGAAAGTATGACCGCGTGGTCGCGGCCGAGTATGCGGATGAGATTGCGCATCTCGATGATCTGGCGCGGGTCGAGTCCGATGGTCGGCTCGTCGAGGATGATGGTCTTCGGGTCGCCGATCAGCGCCTGGGCGATGCCGATGCGCTGGCGGTAGCCCTTGGAGAGGTTCTTTATTATGCGCTTTAGCGAGTCGCCCGTCTTGGTCACCTCGCACACGTCGGCGAGGTGCTGCTTGCGCGGAAGGGTGCAGCCCTTCAGCTCGTAGACGAAATCGAGATATTCGCCCACCGTCATCTCGGGATAGACGGGCGGCAGCTCCGGCAGATAGCCTATCGACTTCTTCGCCGCCGCCGTGTCGGTCAGCAGGTCGTGACCGTCGATCTCGATATCGCCCGCCGTCGCCGAAACGTAGCCGGTCAGCATGTTCATGGTCGTCGATTTGCCCGCGCCGTTGGGACCGAGAAATCCGACGATCTCGCCTTCGCCCACCGTGAACGATATGTCGTCCACCGCCGTGAAGCTCCCGTATCGCTTGGTCAGATGCGTTGCTTTTATCATGATGGTCTGTCCTTTATTCTATCCGTAAATACTTTTTGTATTTTATCCGTAAATTATATTATACAATGTATTTGTGAATTTTTCAAGACGTAAATCTCCGCTCGCGGCGGAGCGTGCGCCTATTGAACACTATATCGCGAAACGAACTGCGGATTTTTGGTCCGGCCACGCCGGCGGAGCCGGCGCCTATTGACAATTACATAAAATATTAGTAAAATAATAGTACACTTCGATGTATTCCGGAGGATATTATGGACAATAATCAAAATGATATAAAAGTCAAAGCCGAGACGCGGGACAGGATGATCGTCCGGACCAGCGTGATCGGCATACTGGCGAATATACTGCTCGCGGGCTTTAAGGCGGCGGTGGGACTGATCGCCAATTCGATCGCCGTCGTGCTCGACGCGGTCAACAATCTGAGCGACGCGCTCTCGTCGGTGATAACGATAATCGGCACCAAGCTGGCGTCCCGCAAGCCGGACAAGAAGCACCCGCTCGGTCACGGGCGGATCGAATACGTATCCGCCGTCGCGGTGGCGGCTCTGGTGCTCTACGCCGGCACCGCCTCGCTCGTCGAGTCGGTCAAAAAGATCATTTTCCCGGAGAAGGCGGACTATTCCGCGGCGACGCTCATCGTCGTGGGATCGGCGGTGGTAGTAAAGCTGCTGCTCGGTCATTACGTCAAGCGACAGGGAAAGAAGGTCAACTCCGCGGCGCTGGAGGCGTCGGGGGCGGACGCGCTCTTTGACGCGATCATCTCGCTCTCCGTCCTCGCGTCCGCCGCCGTCTACCTCATCTGGGGCGTCGCGCTCGAAGCCTACGTCGGCGTGCTCATCTCGGCGTTCATCATCAAGTCGGGTGTCGGCATGATCGCCGGACCCCTGAGCGACATCCTCGGCAGGCGGGTCGACCGCGAATATCTTTCCGAAATAAGACAGACCGTAGGCGAAGACCCGGCGGTCGGCGGGGTTTACGATCTCATCCTTCACAGCTACGGGCCGGGTAAGTATTTCGGCTCGGTCCACGTCGAGGTCCCCGACACCATGACCGCCGACGAGATCGATCTGATGGAGCGCCGCATCGCCGGCAACGTGTACAAAAAGCACGGCGTCATCCTCGCCGGGATAGGCATCTACTCGGTCAACACCAAGGACGACCACGCCGCTGAGGTCCGCTCGGACGTCACGCACCGCATCGCGGCGCACGATGGCGTCCTGCAGATCCACGGCTTTTACTACGATGAGGAGCGCAAGCTGATAAACGCCGACGTCATCCTCGATTTCGAGCTTCCCGACCGCGACGCCGAATTCGCCGCCATATGCGAGGAGCTTCACGCCGCCTATCCCGAATACACGGTCGGGTTGACGATGGACGTGGATGTGTGAGGGGAGCAAATCCCCGCCGTCTTCGAGGTCGTCCCACCCAACGCTGTCATTGCGAGGAGCGAAGCGACGCGGCAATCCGTTTCCCAGCCTTCGTTGTCGTCCCACCCAAACGCCATTTCAACCGGTAGGGCGGGGTCCCACCCCCGCCCTAAAGGATACAGTCAGCAACCGACTTCGTTTTCCCCTCCCCTCACCCGGCTCCGCCGGGAGCTCCCCCTCCCCACGGCTGCGCCGCGGGGGAAGGAGCTTTGCGTAAGCGTCGCCCTACGGTGTCGGGTGCGGCGATA
>JAFSSR010000105.1 GCA_017450885.1 Clostridia bacterium
CGGGAAGGACGATTTCTATGACTCGATGATCACCACCCTCGACTCGATTGATCTGCTCTGCGCCCGCTTCAAGGCGATGGCGGAGGAGATGCTGGAGGGCGAAACCGATCCGGGCAATATCCGCAGGCTTGAGAAGATAATCTCCACCTTCGGGCACGCGCCGCAGCAGCCCTGCCGCGATTTTCCCGAGGCGTGCATAGTGTTCGGCGTGATATTCACGCTGGACGGCGTGGACAGTCCCGGACACTTCGATCAGTATATGTATAAATTCTGGGAGGCTACCGGGGACAAGGACGCCGCGCGCGAATATCTCGAAGCTCTGTGGATATTCTTCCACGAGACGCGGAGCTGGAACCTCTGCATCTCCGGCTCGGACGCCGAGGGCAACGATCTTACGAATGAGCTCTCCTACGAGATCCTCGCGCTGACCGCAAAGTACGCCTTCCAGACCCCCAACCTGACCATGCGCTGTCACAAGGGGACCCCCAAGGAGCTGATCCGCGCCGCCTACAAGGCGATCGCGTCCGGCTGCGGTATGCCGACTCTCTACAACGACGCCGCCGTCTGCCCCGCGCTGGAGGCGCTGGGCGTTCCCGCCGCCGACGCCCACGAGTACGTAATGAACGGCTGCAACCAGATCGACATACAGGGCAAGAGCCATATGGGGCTCGAGGACGGGGAGGTGCTTTTCCCCGCCGCGCTCGAGTATCTGCTCTTCGACGGAATAGAGTATAAAAAGAACACCGATTTCGGGCTGAAGACCGGCGATCCGTCGCGGTTCGCGGACTTCGACTCCTTCTACGCCGCCTTCCTCAAACAGCTCGATCACCTGACCGATCTTGCGTGCGAGATGTCCAACGTTGGGCAGAAGGCGTTCGCCGAGAATTCCCCCAATCCGCTCCGCTCGATACTGATCGACGGGTGCATAGAAAAGGGACGCGACTACTCGGACGGCGGGCCGCTCTACAACAACGGGCAGATCCTCGCCGAGGGTATCGCCGACTGCGCCGACTCGCTGGCGAATATAAAGAAGTACGTTTTTGAGGAGAAAAAATACACGATGGCGGAGGTCGTCGACGCCCTCAAAAACGACTACAAGGGTCATGACGAGATGCTCCGCACCTTCAAGAACAGCCCCCTCAAATTCGGCAACGACAACGACTACGTCGACACCATCGCCGCCGCGACCGTCAACCACTTCAACGAATATCTCACGCATATCCGCACATACCGCGGAGGCGTGTTCAGCGGAGGCTGCTCCCCATACAACCGCGCCTCCGGCTACGGCAAGGCGCTCGGCGCCCTGCCCAACGGCAAGCGCTTCGACGAGTGCCTGATCGCCGACTCGATCGGCTCCACGCCCGGCGAGGACGTCAACGGTCCCACCGCGCTGCTCAATTCCTGCCTTAAGTTCGATCACCGGCTCCCCGGAAGCGGGTTTATCCTCAACGTCAAGTTCGATAAGCAGATATTCTGCACCGAGGCGGGCGAGGCGGGCTTTATCTCGCTCGTCAACAGCTACTTCGGACGCGGGGGACAGATGCTGACCTTTACCGTCGTCTCGGCGGAGGAGCTGCTCGACGCCCAGACGCATCCCGAACGCCACCGCGACCTCATCGTCCGCGTCGGCGGCTACAGCGACTATTTCGTCTGGCTCGAAAAAGAGCTTCAGGACAACGTCATCGCGAGGACGATGAATAAGTAGTTCAAAGTTCAAAGTTTAAAGAAGAGTCGCCGGTCGCCGGTCGCAAGTCGCAAGAAGGGCTGGGTGCTGAAACGCCGCTTCGCCGCACCGAACACCGTAGGGCGGGGGCTGGCTCGCTTTGCTCGCAGTGATATCGCGCATCGCGCGGTGAAATTTGCCTGCGGCAAGTGATATCCGACTGCGTCGGGTGATATCCGCGCATACGCGCGGATGCACGCACCCAACCCCGTAGGGCGGGGTTTTAACCCCGCCGTCTTCGAGGTCGTCCCGCCCAAACGCTGTCATTGCGAGGAGCGAAGCGACGCGGCAATCCGTAATCCTGCATTCGAGGCCGTCCCACCCGAACGACGCTTCAACCGGTAGGGGCGGGTTCCCACCCCCGCCCTAAAGGATACAGTCAGCAACCGACTTTGTTTTCCACTCCCCTCACCCGGCTCCGCCGGGAGCGGACCCGAAAGGGGTCCCCGGCGAAGCGAGCCAGCCGAGCTTCGTGGGGAATTGGGTCCCCCTCCCCACCGCA
>JAFSSR010000106.1 GCA_017450885.1 Clostridia bacterium
AGAGATGGGAGAGTAAGTGTCGGTCAGGATCTTGTTGGACCATCTGGTTCCGTGATGTCCGTCGGGCTCGGGGTTGGTGTTCTTGCCGTCGAAGAGGATTATGTAGAGATAATCCGCAACGCCTCCGTTGCCCTCGGCCTGCGTCCCCATAAAGCATACCGCAAATCCGGAAGCGTCCTCGGGTACCATGTCGCGTACGCCGTTGGTGCCCATCGCCTCGAGGTAATGCGGGATCTCAACGAGCTCTTTGTCGATCCAGACGAAGGATACGGAAGAACAATAACCTTCGGTTATGCTGTAGCTAAACGGCTCGTTTGTATGGAACTCTGTGCTGAGCCCTACGATCGGAACTGTCGATCTGCTCTGGATAACGGCTGTCGGGTTGTATCCGCCCTTGCCGCTGACAGGAGAATCGACCTCGATCTCGTCGTCGTCGTTGATGATATATCTGAACTCATCGCTCATATCGGGACGGACAAGGATCTGGGACTTCTTGTACTTGGAGCCGAATACCTTCCAGCTTGTCGAGATCTGGTTGTCGGCGAAGCCGGCGTTGGGATCCTCGGTGTCGCTTCCGGAAGAAGGCTGATCCTTCGTATCGACGGGAGTGGTGGTAACGGTGGGGATATCGGGCTGCTGATCGAAAGCTTCATACAGTTCCTGCAGCTTAGCGAGAGTCTTGCTCTCTTTAGCTTCGTACCAGGACATGATGTTGGGCTCGGCGTTGCCGATAAGATCGCGGAACATGTAGCCGATGCCGTTGATCGACATGGCGTAGGTGACCGCGAAATCGTTGGTCTCGCCGTCGTGGATTATGTCGAGCATCTTGGACGAGTAATCGTCGCGGGTGTACTTGTCTTTAAGAGCGGTCTCGTAGTACGCGGGAAGAGTGAGCTCATAGTTTTCGGAGGCTATGCACTCGATGACCGAGGTGGCGAGAGGCATCCTGTCGTCAGGCTCGGTGATCGGGATACCGCAGATAACGGTATTGTCGGAAAGCCATGACTTGTAGGAGGTCATTTCAGAATCTACCTTCGGGAAAGGAATTACGCCGAAGTCTTTTTCTTCCGCGCGAAGTTCGACTATCTCGTTCATTCCGCAAGCGTTGAAGACATCGTCGACCTGGCCGGCGGTGTTGGCGGGAGCGGAATTGTCCTTGGTAAAGTTGACGCCCTCGTTGTTATGGAAGAACTCATAGAACTTGTTGAAGTAATCTATAAGCTTGGAGTTCTTAATGTCGAGGTAAGGAACGTTGTTCTCGTCTCTCTTGGAGATGCTCATGCCGGAAGAGTATATAAATCTGTCGATGTTGGAGGATCCGGCGCCCATTCCGAGTCCGAACTGGTCTCCGGTGTCTCTGACGGCGTTACCGTTGAGGTTAATATAACACTTCTTGCAGTAGTCGGACATAACGTCGAGCGTCCAGCCGCCGGTATCACCGTCTCCGGAGAGGATAAGCTCATAAAAATCATCAGGGCTGCCGAAAATATTCTCGAACGGCTCAATATAGAACAGCATGGTGGAAGTCCACGCGGTAGTGGTCAGGGAGATATCTCCGCCGATGAGGAAGCGCTTCTTATTGACCGAGAGAGCCTGTATGTAGTCTTCAGACCAGTAGGGCTTGGAGAAGTCAAGGTACTTCTCTCCCGCAAGATCGCGGAATGCGCCTGCGGCAGCGACCTCGGTAGAGGTGCACTGGGGTCCGAGGATTATGTCGTAGTCGGTAGATCCGGAAAGGATCTCATCGCGTACGACAGGCATGAAGACTTCAGCGGGAGCCTCGCCCTGAATGGGGTTGAGCTTTACATTGAGCCTTTCTTCGACCTTGACGTTTCTTGCGTCGATAGCAAGATCTACAACGTCGCCGGTAGAACCGTCAGCGGTCAGCTCATTGATAACAAAGGTGTGTCCCCAATAGAAAATATTGACCTGTTCTTTATTAAAGTCGAGGTCGTTGGGAAGATCGTCGTAATGCTTCTCAACAGGCTTGTCGGGGTCTGTGGTATCGACAGGATCGACCGGCTTTTTATCGCAGGATGCGATAACAATCACGCAGACTGCAACAAGAACAACGCAGAGAAGGATACGTAATAATGCAGATCTTTTCATAATTGCTCCTTTCATGGATGGCTTCGGAAAGGTCAAAGTCCTCCCTTTCCCGATTTTTTAGTCAACTAATTTTATCACCATTTTAAAACAAAGTCAATAAGACTGTAATATTTGTTAATTTTTATTTACGCTTTATTAATTTTTTATTATTAAATGTACAAATTGCTACCTTATAAAAATCACCGCCGTTTATCGACGAAAAAATCGGAAAGCAGAGCGGAGCACTCTTTTTCAAGAGCTCCGAACCGGACGGCGCATTTATGATTAAGAGGGTAAGAATTGAGATCGAGTACGCTCCCTAAAGCGCCGGCTTTCGGATTTTTTGCACCGCAGACCACCCTGCCTATCCGTGAGTTGAATATAGCACCGGCGCACATGGGACAAGGCTCAAGAGTAACGTACATGGTACAGTCGGATAGTCTCCAGCTCCCTTTCTTTTTGCAGGCGTCCTCTATACAGAGAAGCTCTGCGTGTGAAGCAGCGGAGCCGACGGCTTCCCTTTCGTTGTATCTCTGCGCGATTATTTTCCCCGATCCGTCGACGATGACTGCGCCGACAGGGATATCCCCTGCTTCGGCGGCCCGGCGAGCTTCTAGGAGAGCAATCTCCATATATTCCGTTTCATTTTTATCAAAAGCGTCTGCCATAAAACCTCCCGCGGCACTTGATTTTATATTGATTTCGGGTATAATTATAGTCAAAGACCGATAGCGAGGAAAATTAAAATGCCCGAACTGCTTGCACCTGCCGGTAATTTTGAAAAACTGAAAGCCGCCCTGCTGTACGGAGCCGACGCCGTTTACTTTGCCGGCGATAAGTTCGGCATGCGCGCAGCGGCGGGAAACTTTTCGACAGAAGAACTCGCCGAAGCCGTTCGATACTGTCACAAACGCGGCAAGAAAGCATATATTACCGTCAACACGTTTCCGCATGAAGACGAGTATGCGGGGCTTGAAAAATATCTCGTTTCCATTAAATCGGTCTCGCCTGACGCGATCATCGCGGGCGACGACGGCGTTATCGAGCTGACTAAAGAGATCGCTCCGGAAATACCGATCCACCTGTCCACGCAGACGAGCACGGTGTCAAGCGCGGTCTGCCGGGCTAAATTCAAAAGCGGTATCAAGCGCATCGTTCTTGCGCGAGAGCTTACGCTCGAAGAGATCCGTATGATACGCAAAAACACGCCGCCGGAGCTTGAGCTCGAGGTATTTATCCACGGGTCCATGTGCGTTTCCTACAGCGGGCGCTGTATGCTCTCCGAATACTTCACGGGGCGCGACGCCAACGAAGGGCTGTGTACGCAGCCTTGCAGATGGCATTTCAACTTTGCGCATATTTATGAAGACGACAGGCAGGACGACGTCCTTCGCGTCGAGCAGACCGGCGAAGGGACATTCTTTTTCAGTTCAAAAGACCTTTGCATGATCGAACACATCCCGGAGCTTATCGAAGCGGGAATAGACTGCTTCAAGATCGAAGGAAGAATGAAAAGCGCGTATTATACCGCCGTGACATCAAACGCCTACAGGATGGCGATAGACGCATACAGCGGAGGTCCCGAAAAATACAAGTACGATCCCGCGTGGCTAAAAGAGCTCGAAAGCGTTTCCCACAGGGAATACGACACGGGATTTTTCTTCGAAAGGCCCGGAAAAGACGCCAAACTGACAAAGACTCCCGGATACGTTCGCGAGAAATCATATCTTGCCGTCGTTAAGAAAGGCGCTCCCGCCGGCGAGCTTGCGCTTATAGAGCAGCGCAACAAGCTGTCGCTGGGCGATACGGCGGAGATCATTTCGCCCGGTCAGGTCGGACGCGTTTTTGAAGTGAACGAGCTGTACGACGCAGATATGAACTCTATAAAGTCGATCCCGCACCCGAAAATGGAGGCTTACGTCAGACTCCCGTTCGACGCAAAAGAAGGAGATATAATAAGGGCCTGAACAAAGTCATAAAACGATGCCGGCTGCCAGCCGGCATCGTTTTGTTTATATATTATCAGTTTGAGGCTCTGTAATTCGCATAGTCGGTCATGATCGCGTCGACCGCGCGCGCTACCTTGCCCATATAGGAGACGTTTCCGGTGTAGTTGTTGTCGGTCATGAGGATAACGAGGATATACGGATGATTGCTCATCACGACTCCCGCGTCGTTGAAGACGCGCTCCTCGCGCCAGCCGGATTTATGCGCGACCGGATACTTGGAATACAGGCCGCGTCTGATAAAGTTGATATCGGATTGTCCGTTAAGGAATTCGTTATAAAGCTGCTTGCCATAGTTAGATACGCCCTGATATCTGTAGATCTCCTGCCAGATAAATCCGAGCTCCTGGGGAGTAAAGTTGCCCCATCCGTCAAAATTGGAGTGTCTGGTATGGACGCCCAGCTCCTCCATCTGCTTGTTGAAATACCTATATCCGACGTAGTCCTGGCACATATAGTAAGCGACGTTATCGCTTATATTTATCATGCGGTGGATGACCTCGCGCGCTTTATACTTTGTGCCGAAGGCGGAATACTGTATGGTGCCCGATCTCTCGCAGTAATGTCTCTCGAGATAAGTCCAGTAGGTATTGTCGAGCGAGAAGGCGCCCTGCTCGGCGCGTTTGTACGCGACCATAGCCATCGGAGCCTTTACCGTGCAAGCCGCCCAGAACTGCTTTTTGGCGTGATAGCCTATCGTCATATTCGTTTCGAGATCAACGACGTACAGTCCCACGTCTCTTTCTCCGCGGTCATACAGAACGTTGTTCAGGTTCTTCCAGAGAGTAGGATTGACAACGTATCCGTTTCTTCCGTTGAAGTCGATGCCGTTTGCCGAGAGAACGTCGTCGTGGATATTGCGCTTCTTGAAAGCTTTATATTGAGCCGTGTAGATCGTATCGTCATAAAGCGCCGTGAACGCTTTGTCCCAGCCGATGAAGGTGTATTCGTAGGTTCCGTCGTATTCACGAACGGGAGCTGTCCCGGTGAAGGAGGCGGTCGCCCCGTATTTGAGCTCGCACGAGGAGATCACCCTTCCGTCCCAGTCAACAAACGAAACTTTGACGGTCCGGTCTTTCTTTGTATATTGAGCTTTATAGACGGTTGCGTCATAGATCGGGGTGAATTCCCTGTCCCACCCGGCGAAGACGTACGAGTATTTGCTGTCGGGAGCCTTCGTGGGAGTGGGTCCTTTATATACGGGCTTTGTTCCGTACTTAACGGTAGTCGACCAGATCGTCTTTCCGTCCCAGTTTACAAAGGTCACTTTTACGTCGAGAGGTATCGCGTCGTACTGAGCGTAGAAGGTCGTGTCGTCATATAACGGTCCCAGCTTCTTGTCCCAGCCGGTGAATGAATACATATACTTTGCGTCGTTAGGACGTTTCGGCGCCGGGCCGGAGTAGGTCACGGAATTTGCGTAAAGTATGGTCGTTGAGTAAAGCAGCTTGCCGTCCCAGTTTACAAACTGTATCTTGAGATGTCTTGTCTGCTTCTTATACTCCGCAACAAAGGTGATGTTAGACTCTACGGGAGTCTCTTTGATCTCCTTGTCCCAGCCCGTGAAGACGTACTCATATTTTCCCTCGGGCAGACGCGAGGGAGTTTCGGCGCGGTAGGAGGCGGTCTTTCCTTCCGCTACGTGGTCAGTATAGAGAACGTCGCCGTTCCAGTTAACGAATGTAACGGTATAAATGTTCGGAGGAACTATCGGAGGCGTTACGGTATAATCGAGGAATTTATTAAGAATAACAGCCATCTCGGCGCGCGTTGCCGCTTTTTTGGGATTTAGAGCGTAGTCGCCGTCGCCGGAAATCAGGCCGTAATCCACACCCCACGCCACGGCGCGCTTCGCGTATTTGCTGATCTTGCCGTTGTCGTGATAGAGGATCAGCAAAGTGGGATCCTCATAGGTGACGTCGTAGTCGAGGTAGTCGCCGAGAGCTCTTAACATAACAAGCGCCTGTTCTCTCGTCACCGGCGAATTAGGCATGAATTTCCCGTTGCCGGAGCCGGAAATTATTCCGTTCTCGAAAGCCCAGTTGACCGCGGCGGTATAGTATTTATTCGCCGGAACGTCGTCAAACGTCGTAACGTTCTTGGGGCCGAGCTCCGCGTCGGCAATCTTGGCAATGATCAACGCAAACATGCCGCGGGTTATCACGTTTGAGGATCCGAACAAAGTGTCCGAGATACCGTTCATATACCCGCGCTGATACATTCTCCC
>JAFSSR010000107.1 GCA_017450885.1 Clostridia bacterium
AGCTGAAAAACGTCACTCTGCAGTTTCCGGACGCGGACGAGCCGGTACTGAAGAGCATCTGCCTCGATATCCACGACAACGAGTTCGTGACGCTGCTCGGTCCTTCCGGCTGCGGCAAGACCACCACCCTGCGTATCATCGCGGGGTTCACCGAGCCGGACAGCGGCGAGGTGCTTTTAGACGGCAAGCCCATAAAGGACGTGCCGCCCTATAAACGTCCGATCAACACGGTGTTCCAGAAATACGCGCTTTTCCCCCATCTCGACGTCTTCGAGAACGTCGCCTTCGGGCTGCGGATCTCAAAGACCCCCGAAAAAGAGATCAACGAGAGGGTCAAGGAGATGCTGCACGTCGTAGGTCTTGACGGCTTCTTTTCCCGCAAGATCGATTCGCTTTCGGGCGGACAGCAGCAGCGCGTAGCCATTGCACGCGCGCTGGTCAACAGACCGCGCGTACTGCTTCTCGACGAGCCGCTCGGCGCCCTCGATCTGCGTCTCCGCAAGGATATGCAGGTGGAGCTCAAGCGGATCCAGCAGGCGATGGGGATCACCTTTATTTATGTTACGCACGATCAGGAGGAAGCCCTGACGATGAGCGACACGGTGGTCGTTATGGACCGCGGCGCCATCCAGCAGATAGGCACGCCGGAGGACATCTACAACGAGCCGCGCAACGCCTTCGTCGCCGACTTTATCGGCGAGAGCAACATTCTGGACGGCATAATGCGCGCCGACCGCAAGGTGGAATTCTTCGACCGGATCTTCGACTGCGTGGACGAGGGCTTCGAGCCCGACGAGCCGGTGGACGTGGTCATCCGCCCCGAGGACGTCGACATCGTCAAACGCGGCGAGGGTCAGCTCTACGGTACGGTCACGGGCGTCACCTTCAAGGGCGTGCACTACGACATAATCGCCGAATTCAAGGGGTTCAAGTGGCTTATCCAGACCACCGACTATCAGCCTGTCGGCTCGCGTATAGGCATACGCATCAACCCCGATGAGATACACATAATGCGCCGCAGCGAGTACTCCGGGATGTTCGGAGACTACAGCTCCTACAGCGCCGAATTCGAGGAAGAAACAGAGCCCGACTGGGACGGCACGGCTGCCGCCGGGGAGGGCAGGAATGAAGAATAAAGCTCTCGCCGCGCCATACCTTGTATGGATGGTGATATTCACCATTATCCCTTTGGGTATCGTCGCCTACTTCGCCCTGACCGACAGTCAGACGGGCGAATTCACATTTAAGAACATCGCCGAGATAAAGGATTATTTGCCGGTATTCTTAAAGTCGGTCTGGCTTGCGCTTGCCGCCTCGGTCATATGCCTTATCGTCGGTTACCCCGTGGCGTATTTCATCGCCACCTGCAAAAAGCCCTCGACCCAGCGTTTCCTGTATATGCTGGTCGTGCTTCCCATGTGCATGAGCTTTCTGCTCCGCACCTTCGCGTGGGTATCGCTCCTTGAGGACACCGGGATAATCAACAGTTTTCTGTCGGTATTGGGCATAGGCCCGCTTCCGCTCATCCGCAACGACGGAGCCGTCATTCTCGGCAT
>JAFSSR010000013.1 GCA_017450885.1 Clostridia bacterium
GCCAATCATTCCTGGATCTACCTCCGCCAGTGCGCCACCTGGGAGAGCCGCTATAAAAACGGCACCGAGGAGCAGCGCGCAGCGTATGTGGCGGCGAACGAGGAGCTCTGCAATTATATTTTCGATCACGATATCTCCTGGACCGAGGGCACGCTCGATACTCTCGACCAGTACGATCCCACCATGGCTCCCGAACACTGGTGAGCCGCACGGATAAAACAAACCGTCCCTGTTTTCAAAACAGGGACGGTTTGTTTTATTGCCCGCCGCCTTCGTTATCGTCCCACCCCAACGCTGTCATTGCGAGGACCGGCGGGGCGCCGGACCCGAAAAATTAGGAATTAGGAATGAGGAATTAGGAATTAAGGTGTCGCCTGCGGCGACAAATAATTCGGAAACGTAAGGTACTGTAACTCCGTTTCCACGCTCAAACGCTGTCATTGCGAGGAGCGCCGGCGTGGCCGGACCAATAATTCCGCAGTATGCTCGGAGCGGACGTATCGCTTACATGCACGCTCCGCCGAGCGACGCGGCAATCCGTCTTCCCGTCTTCGACGTCGCCGCGCCGGAACGAATCCGACGGCTGTCCTTTCGTTTCATCTTTTCCACGCTTTGCCGAGGACCGACTCGCACAGCGCGCGGATGAATTCCAGCGAAAAATCGGGGTCCCGCCTGCCCGCCTCGCTCTCGGCGGCGAGGGCTTCGGTGTAATCGGAAAGAAAATATGTGGTCGGCGCGCCGCTCCCGAACACCATATGGGTGACCAGCGGGATCGCCTCATAGCTCTCCACGCTCACGTTGCCGTCGTCGGAAACGTGGAGCGTCACGCTCGCCATTGCCCCGACCATGCGCTCGGCGACGCCGTCGCCGGTCGCGGCGGTCGAGTTGATGAAGTTGCCTACCGACCAGAATACCGGCATCGTCTTGCCGTCCGGACGCGTCAGCTCCTCGACCGGCTCGATCACATGGGGATGCGCGCCGAGCACGAGATCCGCGCCGAGCTCGGCGAAATACTCCGCCCAGCCGCGCTGATAGCGCGAGACGTCGTGGCTGTATTCCGTGCCCCAGTGCGGACAGACGATAATAAAGTCCGCGGCGGCCTTCGCCTTCTCGAAATCGGCTTTCACCGAGCTTTCGTCCAGCATCGCCACCGCCCAGGGCATGCCGTCCGGCATGGCGTTGCCGTTTGTCGAGTAGGTGTAGTTGAGGATGGCTATCTTCACCCCGTTGACCTCGCGGACGCAGACGGCGTCCCGCGCCGCGGCGGAGTCGTAGATGCCGGTGACCGAAATATCGGGATAATTACTGCGGAAATAGCCGAGGTCGTTGAGAAGACCCTCCTTGCCCATGTCGAGGGCGTGGTTGGTCGCCTGGAGTATGACGTCGAACCCCGCCTTGACCTCCGCGTCCGCGACCTCGAAGGCGCCGTTGAAGCGCGGGTATCCGGAAAGCCCCAACTCCCTGCCGCCGAGGATGACCTCCTCGTTGACCAGCGCGAGATCGGCCGCCTCCACCGCGTCCTTCACGTTCGCAAAAAGATGGTCGTAGTTCCAGCTCCCGTCCTCCATCTCTCCGCTCTGGCTGATCGGAGTATGGAGCAGGACGTCGCCCACCATTACGATGCTGACGGTGTCCTTTTTCTCCGGCGGAGCGGGCTCGGTGACGGGCGCCGCCGACTCGGGAGGGAGGGGACCTACGTCGCTCCTGCCCGCGCCGGAGACGGCGGTCTTTTCCGCGCATCCGGAGAGGACGAGGAGGATGGTCAATAATAAAATAAGCAGTTTTTTCATATTACACTCTATTCCTTTACCAAACAAGTATACCACATAGCTTTGCAAAATTCAAGCGGTCGGCATATTATGAAGTGAGCGGTATATGACTTTTGAAAGGATGAAAGGGAGAAGGGACCGGAAAGATACGCTTTGCATCCGGTCCCTTCTTCCGAGTGAAAGAACATGAGACCAAAAACCAAGATCGCCGTCGCAGGCGGAGACGCGCGGCTGCTCACCGCTGCGTCAAAGCTGCAGGACGACGGCTTTGAGATAAACGTCTTCGGGACGGAGGAAGCGGGGTTCGCCCCCGGCGTACCGCGCGCCGGGTCGCTCGACGAATGTGTGCGCGGCGCCGCGGCGGTCCTGCTCGGAACGCCCTTCTCACGCGACGGAGGATGGATCAATATACGCGGCGCGGACTGCGCCGTCGCGTTCACCGCTCTGTGCGAGATGATGGCGCCGAGGGGATTGATACTCGGCGGTATGATGACCGCCGATGCCGCCGAGACCGCCTCCCGTTACGGAGTGAGGGTGAGGGATTATTTCGACCGCGAGGAGGTGGCGGTGCTCAACGCCGTGCCGACGGCGGAGGGGGCGGTCGCGCTCGCGATGTCGATACTTCCCGTTACCCTGTGCGGCGCGAAGACGGCGGTCGTCGGGTACGGCAGGGTGGGGCGCGCCCTCGTCCCCCGACTGTGCGCGCTCGGAGCACGGGTGACGGTGGCGGCGCGAGATCCGGCGCAGAGGGCGTGGTGCAGGACGGCGGGAGTAAACGCCGTCGATCTCCCCGACATCCCGTCGCTTGCCGGCTCGGACGTCATATTCAATACCGTACCGGCGCGGGTGATAGGAGAAAAGGAGCTCTCCGCGATAGGGAGCTCGCCGATAATAGACCTCGCCTCCGCGCCGGGCGGAGTAGACTCCGAGGCGGCGCGGGCGGCGGGCTGCCGGGTGATACAGGCGCTATCCCTCCCGGGAAAGGTGGCTCCTGTCACGGCGGGCGGTATAATCAAGGAGGCGGTCGCCGCCATCCTCGCGGAAGAGGGGGTGGCGCCGTGATAGGCTACGCCGTCTGCGGCTCATTCTGCACGATAGCCGCCTCTCTTGAAACGCTGGAAAAGCTGACGAAGGAGTATGACGTTCTTCCGATAATCAGCGAGAACGTAAGGCGTTTCGACACCCGCTTCGGCAGGAGCGCCGACATAGTCGCCCGGTGCGAAAAGCTGTGCGGAAGGGAAGCGGTCTGCGACATCGTATCCGCCGAGCCGCTCGGACCCGCCCGCCCGCTTGACGCGATGGTCATCGCGCCCTGCACCGGGAACACCCTCGCCAAGCTGGCGAGCGGGATAACCGACACCGTGGTCACCATGGCGGCGAAGGCGCATATGCGGACGGCGCGTCCGCTGCTGATCGCCCTCGCCTCCAACGACGCCATGTCTGCAAATCTCGCAAATCTTTCCCGGATGATGATGCGGAAGGGCGTCTATTTCGTCCCTATGGAGCAGGACGATCCGCAGAGCAAGCCGTTCTCCCTCGTCGCCCGGACGGAACTCATTCCGGAGGCGCTCGAAAAGGCGAGGATGGGGGTCCAGATGCGTCCCGTTTTCCTCGAAAAGCAACGCTATTGACCGGCTTTATATTCGGTTATAACCGCGCTTTATAGGTCGGTATAATATTATACAAAAACCGGAGCCCGACTCCGGTTTTTTGTGTACCGTTCGGAAAACTTGGACTTTATCTCGATAAAAAGTTAAAATCTTTCTTTACAAATACGCAACAATGTATTAAAATAATATTATCTTTTTACTATGGGGATTTTTATACACTAATGGTAAAAAACCCCTTTTGTAAAACAGGCGCGTGAAAAACGGGCGCGCGCCGCCATGATTATCGGAAAAAATTTAATAAAAGGAGAGAAAAAATGAAGGCACACATCTTCAAGCGCATCCTTTCGGTGCTGCTTACCCTGTCGATGCTGGTCGGTCTTCCGCTCACCGTTTCTTACGCGGACGACAACGCTGCGGCCAAGCTCGAACAGCTTGAGCTTACCGAGATAGATGCCGCGGGGCTCAGCCCTGCGAAAAAGCTCGACGACAAACTGACCGTTGAGAAAGAACAACACGCGGCGACCGAATACGTCCGCGTCTCCGTTGTTCTCGACAAGCCCGGCACCTTAGCCGCCGGATACGCTGTCGAGAATATAGCGAAGAACGCCGGCGCCAAGTCCTACCGCGCGGGACTGAAGAGCGAACAAAGCACCATGACCGCCAAGATAGCGGCAGCGGTGAACGGACGCTTCGAAGTCAAACGCAATCTGACTCTCGCCGCCAATATCATTTCGGCGAACGTCATGTACGGTCAGATCAACGCTATCAAGTCGGTCGCGGGAGTAAAGGACGTCATCCTTGAAAACCGTTACGACGTTGATGAGGCTGAAAAGGGCGACGATCCCAACATGGCGACGTCCTCCGTTCAGATCGGCTCCAACTACGCGTGGGCTGCCGGATACACCGGCGTCGGAAGCAAGGTAGCCGTCATCGACACCGGCGCCGATATCGAGCATCAGTCCTTCTCCGGCGAAGGCCTTGAGTATTCTCTCGGACTTCTTGCCGAAGATGCGGGCATGAGCTATGACGAGTACTGCGCTTCCGTCGGTCTTATGACCAAGGCGGACGTCGAGGCGGTCGCGGATCAGCTCAACGCCAAGATCGACGTCGATCAGACATATATCAGCACAAAGATCCCCTACGGCTACAACTACGTAGACAATAATCAGGACGTAGGTCACACGAACGATACCGAGGGCGAACACGGATCCCACGTCGCCGGTATAGCGGTCGCCAACAAGTACGTCAAGGTAGGCGATGAGTTCAAATTCTCGCTTGACGAGGTCGCGGTGCAGGGCGTCGCTCCCGATGCTCAGCTCGTAGTCATGAAGGTCTTCGGCGCCGGCGGCGGAGCATACGACTCCGACTACATGGCCGCGATCGAGGACGCCATAATTCTGGGATGCGATGCCGCCAACCTCTCTCTGGGCAGCGCAGCTCCCGGCACGACCTTCTCCGACGGTTATCAGGAGATCATGGACTCGCTGGTCGAGAACGGTATGGTCGTTAACATGTCCACGGGCAACAACGGAATGTGGTACGATACTCCCCTTAACCCCCAGATGGAATACCCCTACCTGTATCTCGACGATACCAACTTCCAGACCGGCGGAAGCCCCGGAACCTTTAATAACTCGCTTTCCACCGCGTCTGTCGACAACAACGGTCAGACCGGCTTCCCGCTCGATTTCGGCGACGGTCTGTACGTTTTCTACTTCGAGACTTCCGGATACGGCAACGAGCCGTTCACCTCTCTCGCTTCTCTCGGTAATCTCGACTACGTTCTCATCGACGGACCCGGAGTTGCCGACAACGATTACAGCGGCAACCAGTTCGCAGAGATAGGCTCCGAAGTTCTCTCCGGGAAGGTCGCCATCTGCAAGCGCGGTTCCTCCTCCTTCTATGCGAAGGCGAACGCCGCGGTAGAGCAGGGCGCTATCGGCGTTATCATCTTTAACAACGTCGAAGGCGCCATCAACATGAACCTGACCGGCTACGAATACAGCGCGCCGGCGGTCTCGATCACTCTGAATGACGGAGAGGCGATAATCGCCCAGTCCGAGAAGCACGAGACCGAAAGCGGACAGGCCTACTACACCGGCAGCTTTTCCGCTTCCGACCAGCTCGCCGTCCTTTACGGCGAGGCCGGCGATTTCCAGACGGTGTCGTCCTTCTCGGCGTACGGCGTTCCCGGAAGCCTTATCCTGAAGCCTGAGATCGCCGCCCCCGGCGGATCGATCTATTCGGTCTTCGGATATAACAAGACGGACGACGGATATACCGGCGGCTCCGATAAATACGAGCTTATGTCCGGTACCTCGATGGCGTCTCCTCAGGTGGCGGGTATCGCGGCTGTCCTCGGACAGTATATCCGCGAGAACGGTCTGTGCGAAAAGACCGGTCTGTCGCAGAGACAGCTCATCAACTCTCTTGTGATGTCCACCGCCCATCCCATATATGACGAGTACGGCGATTACTATCCCGTTATCCGCGTAGGCGCCGGCCTTGCCAACGTCGGCGATGCGATCAACGCAACGTCCTACATTCTGATGGACGGGGATTCTACCATACTTCCCGAATCCGCCCGCGACGGCAAGGTCAAGGTCGAGCTGGGCGACGATCCGGAGCGCACCGGCGAATACAGCTACAAGTTCACCTATTATCCGCTCGAAGAAGGCGAAAAGCAGTTCACCCTCAGGACAGATATGTTCATCCAGTGGATCGCCGGCGACGCCGGATACGGTATGCTTATGGATACCGGGACAATGCTTTTCGACTCCGACGTGACCTACGAGGTCAACGGCGTGACGTATGGGAGTTACGTTCCGTTCGACGCCGACGTAAACGGCGACGGCAAGACCGACGCGAAGGACGCCCAGGATATCCTGGACTACGTTACCGCCAAGCTCGATTCCGCCGCGGAATTCGACGCGGAGGTCGCTGACGTCGACGGAGACGGCGAGGTCACCTCTTACGATGCGCACATCATTCTCAAGAGTATCGTCACTCCCGTGATCACCGTTTCCGAACCCACCGAAGTCAAGGTCAACATTGTTCTTAACAAGGCGGATCTCGGCTTTATCGACTCCTACTTCACCAATGGACTTTACGTCCAGGGTTACACCTACGTCGAGCCTTACGTCACCGAGGAAGGCGAGATCACCGACTCGATTCACTCCATCCCGATCCTCGGTTTCTACGGATCCTTTACCGAGCCCTCCATGGTCGACCGCGACTCCGCGCTCGACGCTGCGTACGGCACCGGTAAGCTTCCTTACCTCGACGAGAGCAACACCAACTATCTCACCTTTACCGACGCGGACGGCAGCTCCTACGTCTTCATGGGCAACCCCTACGCGGTAGAGGACGAGCTTCCCGCCGGGCGTTTTGCCGTCAGATCTGACGCATTGCTCGGAAGCGCGGTATACTCTCCCATCCGCAGCGCCGGCACTCTCGGCGCGGCGGTGATGAATGACGGAAAGGTCCTCTGGAGCAAAGTCCTCGGAGAAGACATCACTTCCGCGTTCTACCACAACGACCAGGGCAGATGGTTTTATACCTCTCCGCGTACCGCCAGGATCAACAAGAATCTGTCCGATATCGGGCTGAAGGAAGACGACGTCGTCAGCATCGGCGTATATCTCCTTCCCGAATATTACGCGATCCGCTACGCGCTCGAAAACGACGTTGTTCCTTCCGGCGCTCTCAACGAAGACGGCTTCAAGTCCGTTCTCGAATCGGGCACGGTAGGTGATGGCGCTTCTATCGCTTATGATTTCACCGTGGACGACACCGCTCCCGTTATCTCGGCTGCTATGCGCGACGTTTTAAGCGGAGACTTTATCATAGCGGCTGCGGACAATAACTACGTCGCTTACGTTGCACTCATGACCAAGAGCGGAAAGCTCCTCACGGGCATCGTTCCCGAGAATTCCGATAAGGGCGAGCTCGCGTTCGCCTCCCTTACCACCGAAGGGATGACGATTCCCTCCGAAGTCGTACTGCTCGTCGCCGACTACGCCGGCAACGAGACCGCTTACGAGGTAGATCTCGGCGGCGCGTCTGAAGACTTCAGCGACAGGATCTTCGGCTTTACTTCCGCCGAAGTCGAGCCCGGCTCCGGACCTCGCGCTGTTGAGCTTGATCCCGAGACTCTCTATTACACTAAGGATGGCGAATATGAAGGTATCGACGTATTCTCCGAGACTCCCGCGGAGATAATTGCCGCCGAGTACGTTGACGGATACGTATACATGGCGTCCGAAGACGCTCTGTTCGTCGCGCCGATCGACGATCTCACCGACGTTTCGCTCGTTTCAACGCTTGACGTATTTGTCTACGATCTTGCGTTCAACTATGCGGACGAAACGCTGTACGCTCTGGACGACAGCAATACGATCTACGCGGTCGATCTTTACACCGGAAATCTCACCAAAGTCGCCGAAGTAAAGGCGGGCGGTGACGATCTCGGAGCGCTTGCGATCGATGACAACGGCACGTTCTACACCGTCGGCATAGGTTACAGAAACGACGTTTACCTCTACTCGTTCGCACTTGCCGACGCGGAGGACGGGGTTATCGCAGATCCCGTTAAGGCTGAAAACATGGTCGGCGCTTTCTTTATGAAAGATGGCGGCTACGGTTCCATCGCGTGGGATCACACGAACGACCGGCTTTATCTTGCCGCCAACTGGGCCGGCGATGATTACGATTACGACCACAGCCTCTTTATCGTCGACACCGAGACCGGCGCCGGTACAAAGGTCAACGATATCGAGTCCCTCGGCTCCTGCTTCGGAGTACCGCTGGCAGGTCTGTTCATAGTACCTTCCGCTTCGAGCCTCATCGTCAATCCTACCGACGAAGTGCTGGAGCTCGATATCGTTCCGGCCGATCTTTCGGTCCTTCTCGGTCAGACTTTGGAGGTTTCCGTTGTAGTCAAGCCGTGGACCGCCAAGAATAAGGAAGTCGTCTGGACCTCCGACGACGAATCGGTGCTGTCCGTTACCGAAGACGGAATAGTGACCGGCGTTTCTGTCGGCGAAGCCACTCTGACCGTTACTTCCGTTGCTACGCCGGACACTTACACCAGCATAACCGTCGTTGTCGA
Organism: Clostridia bacterium; assembly: GCA_017450885.1. Classification (GTDB taxonomy): domain Bacteria; phylum Bacillota; class Clostridia; order Oscillospirales; family CAG-272; genus RGIG3438. Next base: position 8,490 of record JAFSSR010000013.1, read on the forward strand.
GAACGCTCCCGTAGCTTCGCTCAAGGGCTTCCTGTGGGATGAAAACGGAGCCGGACATTGGGTCGCTTTTGACTCCGATCGCTCCGCCGAGTGGACCACCCTCGGCGACGGCCTGTCGTTCAGATGGGCGGCGCTTGTCGACGACGTGTTATACACTTCTACCAGCGACACCATGTACGCGGTCGACGCCGATACCTATGAGATCACCACTCTCGGCAGCATAGTGTCCGACTGGATACCCAGCGACGCCGATTTTATTCCTGCGGATATGTCAAGCGCGTGGGGCTTGACCGGCAGGGTCGCCGGTATCTGCTCCGACGGCCAATACTTCGAGATCCTTGATCCCGAGTCGGGCAAGCTTGATTATTTCATTCTTTCGGATTACTTCAGCAGCGATCCGATGGCGGCGATCACGTTCGCGGGCCGCGGCGATTACACAGACTCGTACGGCGATACCATTGAGAACGTCGGATTCTACTTCGTGATCACCGAAAGCGGCGCCATCTATCGTTTCACTCTCGATCTTGAAGGATACCTCTACTTTGATGAGATCGGCGAAACCGGCATTTCTCTCGAAGGCGCGTCTGACGTGACAAACGAAGTCTGGGCGTCGCTCGAATACGACGAGGCAAGCGGATTCCTCTATCTTGCAAGATACGACGGAGAATCCGATTACGCAGACCTCTTTACCTTTGACGCTTCCAATCCCTTAAGAAGAGCCGAGCTCGGCAACTTCAAGAAGAACGTATGGCCTGTAGTCGGACTCTATCAGTATGATCCCGCCACCGACCTTACGCTCAAGGTCAACCCCGACTCCGTCAAGGTCTTCGAGGGCACCTCCGCGCAGCTCAATATCAAGGTCAAGCTCGGCGAGACCAACCAATTCACCGTTGAAAGCGCCGACGAGTCTGTCGCCACCGTTGACGCGACCGGCCTGATCACCGGCGTCGCCGGCGGCGAGACCGTCGTTACCGTCACCACCGTTGACACCAACGCGGCGGGCGAACATATTTCCGTCGACGTTCCCGTCAAGGTCAATACTCTGAAGCAGATCGATACTTTAGCCATCGGTCAGCTCAGCGCGGAAGGCGAGGATTACTTCGGATACATCGATCTCAGCGATATGTCCGCCTCGGCGTTCAGTTCCGCTCCCGGCACCGTTACCGCCGGCGCTCAGTGCGGCAAATATTACTTCGCCGGCATGGACGACGAGATCGAGGTCCTCGATATCTCTACGTTTGAGGAGACCGAAGACGAGGTCGAGATAGACAGTTACTATTCTGAATTCCCCGCGCAGGATATCGCAAATTACCCCGATTTCAAGAATAATAAAGGCGAGCTCGTTCAGAATAAGGCTCTGTTCACCACTACGGACGGCTGGCTGGTCACACCGGACTACAACGGTTGGGACTTCTCAAGCTTGTTTAACGGTACTATGGCCGCCATCGAGTTTGCCGGAACTTATTCCGATACCGACAGTGAGACCGGGGTCACCACCGAGTACTCCATATACTATCTGCTCACCACCGACGGAGAGCTGTATGAGCTCGATTTCAATTATGCCAAGGGCACGTTCAGCTTAAGTTTTGTTACAGACGGACTTCCCGCTCTTGCGGATCAGTCCGACGCGTCGATGGCTTGGGTAGAGGATTACGACAGCGAGACCGGCGATATCGTCAACGCAGGTCTTATCATCGCGATCAATAGCACCGGAGAGATCTGGTACATCGACTTCCTCGCCGAGAGTGAAGACGACTTCATCGGATTTGTCGGCGTCTTCAATCTCGACAACTTCGACGGACTGATCGGAGCTTATGACAGCATTGATTCATTAGTTCCCGAAGAAGATCCCGAGCATCAGCCCGACGCGATCAGATTCCCGTCCTTTGCCAAGACGACTAACGCGGCCTTCAAGACCGCTCTCGCTTCCGTCGCTATAGGCTCCGAGACGATAGAGCAGACCTCTATGGCGGAAGCTCTCAAGGGCGACGCCGCGGGTTCGCTCAACGCAGTAAAGGGATACACCGCGACCAAGATAGATTCCGTCGCACGTCCCGAGGCTATCAGCTTCTCCGACGAAACGGCTGACGGCGAGGTCACCGTAAACCTTGTCGAAGACGAGGCTGTTTCCAACGGCGTATTCCGCGTAACCTACGATACCGAGGCTCTTACCTTTACCGGAGCTTACAGCACCGGACTCTACTCCGTGAACGAAGTCGAACCCGGCGTCATCTTCTTCGCATACGCTTACGATCGCGAGGTCGCGGCCGGAGCTGACGTAGGTACTCTCAAATTCACCTACGCAGACGGCTACGTCGACACCTCCGTCAAAGTTGAGGTGCTCGAGCGCGGCGCGTATCCCGTCGAAGACGAGGAGATCGTTGTCACCATCAACCACGAGGACGGCGAGCACGTCTGGGAAGAAACCGGCCGTAAGGACGCTACCTGCACCGAGGACGGTTACATCGAATACACCTGCTCCAAGTGCAAAACGACTATGCAGGAGATCATTCTCAAGACAGGGCACAACCTTGTTGTCGACGCCGCTGTCGCCGCCACCTGCACCGAAACCGGTCTGACCGCGGGAATTCACTGCGTGAACTGCGATAAAGTATTCGTCGCCCAGACCGTCATCGAGGCTCTCGGACACGACGAGGTCGCGGCTCCCGAAGTCGCCGCTACCTGCACCGAGCCCGGTTCCACCGGCGGCACGGTCTGCTCACGCTGCGGTATAACTCTTACCGCTTCCGATCCTATCGCTCCTCTCAATCACTCCTGGGGCGAATGGGTAGTCGATACCGAGGCCACCTACACCACCGAGGGCTCCAGACATCACGACTGCACACGCTGCGACGCTTCCGAGACCGAGGTTATAGCGGTCAACGATCTCCCGTTCGTCGACGTTCCCAAGACCGCATGGTTCTACAACGCGGTCGTTTGGGCTCTCGAGAACGAGGTCACCGCGGGTACCGACGATACCCACTTCGGACCGAACGGCCCGATCACCCGCGCACAGTTCGTGACCTTCCTCTACGCCGCGGCGGGCAAGCCCGAGGTCAAGACCGAGAACAACCCGTTCACCGACGTCAAGGCCGGCAAGTACTACTACAAGGCGGTCCTTTGGGCGGTCGAGAACGGTATCACGTCCGGCACCTCGGCTACCACCTTCTCGCCTAACCAGAAGTGCACGCGCGAGCAGATAGTCACCTTCCTGTACGCCTTCGCGGGCAAACCGAGCGTATCGCTCACCAGCTGCCCGTTCAAGGACGTCAAGGCAAGCAAGTACTACTACACCGCGGTCCTCTGGGCATTCGAGAACAGCATAACCTACGGCACGGGCGCCGACGTCTTCGGAGTCGGAAACGTCGCTCCTCGTTCGCAGGTCGTCACCTTCCTGTACGCCTTTTTCGGAGCAAACCGGAACGGCTGAAATGATCGTCGGATCATAGGAATAAAGACAAACAAGGGCGCCCGTCGCAAAGACGGGCGCCTGATTTATTACCGCAAAGACGGGACGATACGTTTTTTGAATAATTAGGAATTAGGAATTAGGAATGAGGAATTGCGGTGTCGCCTGCGGCGACGAATAATTTGGAAACGTAAGGCGCTGTGACTCCGTTTCCGCACCCCAACGCTGTCATTGCGAGGAGCGCCGGCGTGGCCGGATCAAAATATCCGCAGTATGCTGGGAGCGTACGTGTCGCTTATATGCACGCTCCGCCGAGCGACGCGGCAATCCGTAATCCTGCCTTCGAGGTCGTCGCACCCGAACGCCATTTTAACCGGTAGGGGCGGGGTGCCACCCC
>JAFSSR010000108.1 GCA_017450885.1 Clostridia bacterium
AAAGGGTACAGTCAGCAACCGATTTCGTTTTCCCCTCCCCTCAGTCGCCTGCGGCGACAGCGGACCCGAAAGGGGTCCCCGGCGAAGCGAGCCTGCCGAGCTTCGTGGGGAATTGGGTCCCCCTCCCCGCGGCTGCGCCGTGGGGGAGGGAGCTTTGCGTGAGCGCCGTTCGGGCGCGACGACCTCGAAGGCGGCGGGGTTAAAACCCCGCCCTACGGTGGACCCCTTTCGGGTCTGCTCCCGACGGAGCCGGGTGAGGGAAGGGATCCGTTCACGGCGGGGGAACATAAAAACCGCCGGCTGTCCATTATGGACAGCCGGCATATCGGGGCCGTTTTCGGCCGTTTATCCCTCGGTATAGGAAAGCGGTATCTCGTATTCCTTCTCGTAGATCTCTTTCCAGACCTCGTAGTTTTTCTTCATCATATCGGTTATCTGTTCGCGGTAGGTAAGCGATTTGTCGGGATATATCGGCTTGGAGACGTGTATTGTGTACTCCTGCACGAAAAATCCGTCCTCGCCCATGATGTCCGAATCCTTCATTGTAATGAAGCAGGGGAGCACCGGGACGCCGCTCTTCGCGGCGAACATGAACGCGCCGCTCTTCAAGGGGCGCGGCTTGCGGTAGTTCCACCACATACCCTGCTCGGGGTAGACCAGGACAAAATTGCCGTCCGCCAGCAGCTTGCCGACCGCGTGGGTGAACTTGGCGAGCGTCTTTCTGTTGGAGGAGAGGGGCAGGGTGTTGCAGTTCCTCATAAGGAAGCCGTAGAAGCCGGGGAAGGAGGTGTAGTTGCCCTCGCGAATGACGCGGTAGAAGGTGCGGTCCGGCTGATTTGCCTCCTCGTACGCGAGCTGGATGGCGAAGCTGTCGAAGGCGTTGAAGTGATTGCAGGTGATCACCGCGCCGCTCTTGAGGCCGCGGAAGTTCTCCATTCCCTTGTAGCCCTTTATTATCAGCTTCTTGTCGCTGATGAGCTTGCCGACGAACTTGCGGGCAGCCATAAACGCCACCTTCGTCTTCAGCTTGCGGCTCATCCCGCTGTCGAGATAGTCGATCTCGTCCGGCATGAGCACCCGTCCGGGCGGGTCGAGCTCGACGTCCTCGTCAAAGCGTTTTTCGCGCTCGTACTGCTCGATGCGCTCCATCACTTCGACTCTCTCTTTGTTACGGATGAACCTGTTTACCCGCTTCAGATAGTTGTCCTCGCGGTCGATCTCGCGCTGAGCTGTCTCGGCAAGGCGCACGCCGGAAATACGGTCGCGCTCGCGGTCCGCGTCGGTGTAGTTGTTAAGCTGATCTTTTATAAGTCCGTAGACCGACGTCTCCTTCGCTTCCGCCCAGAAAATGTCGGCGTAGAGACAGTCGCTGTAATGCCACGGCTTGTTGACCATGTTGTAGTGGATTATGTTCGCTTCCTCTATCGGATAAGTCAGCTTGGTGGTCAGCAGGGTGTTCCAGCGCTGGTCCATCCAGTAGACGTGATCCTTGCAGATGAGGTTGAGATAATCCTCGTCCTGCGTGACGACAAAATCGTACTCATGCAGATAGTGTATGAATTTATCAAGAACGTAGCATAAACGGAACTGCTCGCAGTTGATAAGCAGTATGCCCGCGTTGAACATATTGTAGCGGGATATGCCCAGCACCTTTTCGGAGTAGGACCCGTAGGGCGGGATGTTGATGAATACGGTGTCGTGGCAGGCGCCGACGTACGCCTCGCCTATATCGGTGTTGAACATACGGCTTATGTCGCCCTGGATCACCGTGTCGCTGTCTATGTAGATCGCCTTGTCGTACTCCGGGAACATTTCGGCGATAAAGAGCCGGAAGTAGGTGGTGTTGGAATAATAATCGCGTATGGGCAGCTTTTTTGAGATCGACTCGAGATAGTCGGTCACGTCCTCGAACGTGACCTTGAAATTCTCGTCCTCGAGTTCATAAAGCCTCTGCTTCATCTCCTCCGAAATGGAGGTGTGCAGTACGTAAACGTGATATTCAAAGTCGCGGGAGGCCTTTTTCTTCATCGAATGCAGCGAGACGAGCGTGAATTTCACGAACGCGTCGTCGCAGGCGTAGAAAATAGGTATTACGGGCTTATTCATCTGTCTGTTCCTCGCTGGAAAATCTCTCTTTCAGAAGCAGGTATTCGTCGAGAATGTCGTCGAACGCGCGGTATCCGAAGACCTCGCGCACGCGGTCGACCTGCCACTGCTTTATGTTTTCGGTGTGCGGATAGGGCAGCCAGAAGAGCCGCTTTGAAAAATGCCGCACGACCGTGTGCTTGTGAAGGAATTTCTGGTCGTTGAAGCGCTGCGGGAGCAGCTTGCGCCTGGTCGTCGAGCGGATGATCGCGCTCTGATCGGCGAAGGTCAGCTTCTTGCGCCTGATCCACTCACGCGCCTTTTCAAACAGTCCCGTCCTCCTGCATTCCGCCATGTTGAAGAGCAGGACTCCCGCGTTTATGTAGTGGGGGTGGATAAGGTATTTGCCGTAGTGATCGGTAGACGCAGCGTACTCGTATCCCGTAAGATCGGTGTCCCAAAGAAGGCTTACGTCGCGGTTGAACATGATGTCGGCGTCGAGGTAGAGCAGTTTGTCCGGGATGCCTTCTTCGAGGTCGGCGAACAGCCGTATCAGCGTATAGGGCGAGCAGTACGCTCCCTCGTTGGGACAGCCGGAGAAATACTTCATATAGTGTCCGGTCACGTCGTATTTGACGACGCGGTTCTCGGGATCGCGCTCTTTTACCACCTCGGACAGAAAAGCCGTCTGGCGGTCGGTCACCGGCTTGTATTTGGGATCGAGATGGGAGACGTCCATCGTGAAGACATGGAAGGTAAAGGGTCCGGCGGACTCGGTGCGTTTCAGTATCGAGAGGACGCAGGTGAGCACCCCGTCGAATACGCCTTCGTTCCCGCAAAAGAGTATATCAACCATTTTCCTGTTCTTTCTTTATATATTGGATCTGAACGTGATTTGAATTTTTCGCGCGGAGGCACATCGTTTCGTACACCTTCTCCCGCAGTTCGCGGCGGTTGTCCCTGCGCGATCTTTCGGGATCGGGGAAGAAGGGACCGTCGACGTAGGTCACTATCCTCGGCTTTTTTGAAAAGCGCCTTTTCTGATATGTGTTGGTGAAGCAGTACACCGGGACGCCCAGCCGCGCCGGATAGTCGAACGACGTGTCGGGAAAGGGGCGGATGCCGGTGTAGTAGGGCCAGATATGAGCCTCCGGGTAGATGACTATCGCCCTGTCCTCGGAGATGCGCCGATCTATCGCCGCCGTAAAGTTGCGGTAGGCGTCCATCCCGTCGGGCAGCGGAAGGGCGCCCAGAGATGGCGCGACGCGTCCGACGGCGGGGATGGAGACGTTGTTCGGGTGGACTATGACGTAGTTTGTTTTCGGAAAATCAATGATATTCGGAATAAACGCATCGCCGATATCCTGTGTGTGGTTGCCGTAAAGGAAGTACCCGCGCTTGCGGCACTCCTTGAACGCTTCGCGCCCGACCGTCTTTTGACGGAATTTCAGCTTGACGTAGAAGAAGGCGATCGGTGTAGCGACGACGCGGTACCAGAAAAAGTGTGTAAAACGGCGGAAGAGTCCGTCGCGCAGGTAGACGTAATTGCCGTCGATCTTTTTCGGCGTTATCTGCGCGACCGAAAACTCGTCGTTCAGCTCATCGGTATAATAGATGACTTTTCTTTTATCCATAACGGTATTATACAATATTCTTTTAAAAAAATCAACCTGTCACGCGCTTTATGCGGTAGAATGAGCCGGTCCGGGCGGTAGAATTAGTCTTTACGGCCTCTCTACTCACGGTAGAGTTCCCGTAAATAGAGGGGAAAACGGGCTTTTTGCGGTTTGGGGATCGGATGAGAGTTCAAAGATCGGATAAGAGTTAAAAGATCGGAGAGGAGTTCAAAGATCAAAGTTCAAAGTTCAAAGAAAGGCGCTGATTTTCCAAATCAGCGCCTATACTATGTTATTTCGAGGACCGGCGGAACCGCGCGACGCGGCAATCCGTAATCCTGCCTTCGAGGTCGTCCCGCCCGAACGCCATTTCAACCGGTAGGGGCGGGGTCCCACCCCCGCCCTAAAGGATACAGTCAGCAACCGACTTCG
>JAFSSR010000014.1 GCA_017450885.1 Clostridia bacterium
AAAAAGGTCCCTGAAACGTGATATCGTTTCAGGGACCTCGGACGATCGGATTATGATCCGGTCCGGGCGTCAGAAGGAAGGACCCTCCTGCGCGAGCGCAGCCGCCTGCTCGGCTGTCTGCGCGAACTTGATGGATTTGATCACGACGTAGTCGCCGTTGGATATTGTAGCGCCGTTGGCTGTGAAGAACAGTCCGAGGCGGATAAAGTTGAGCTGTCCGGCTATATACGAGTTGGAGGACGTATCTATAACGTACTTATGGAACTGTCTGTCGTTAAATACGTTGTTGAAGCCGGCGAAGTTGTTGTTAGTGCCTCCCCACTGGGTCCCCGATCCGACGTACAAGGTCTGGAAGTGGAACGCCGAAGAGGTTGCCGCCGACACCTTCATTTCAAGGACCATGTACGGATAGGTCGTCATATTGACCTTCTTTGAAGTGGAGGGAACGGTCAGATAGCTCGAGTTGACCGCGGAGCCCGGGAATCCGAAGCAGATGTTGACCGAGGGGCTCTCGTTGTTCTTATCGACCGTTATCTTCGCGCCTTCGCTCGTCATAGTCATGCTGGTCTGGATGTTCGGACGGAGCATCGAATACGCGGCGTAATTGTTGAAGTAGAGCGAGGTCAGGGACGACGGAACGTCGGGTATCACGGCCTCCAGCTTATCCTTCTGGCGGGAGGGACCCACAGAGACGATGACAGAGTTGATAACGCTGCGTTCGCTTCCGTCGCTTGGGCTGTTGACCACGTTGTACTGACCGTTTTGGAGGACGACCATATCGGTCGATCCGCCGCCGTCGAGGATGAAGCCGGTGTTGATGTTGAGCTCATCGGCGAGCGCGGCGTAATCGTTGAAGTCGAGTCCGCGGCTGAAGCCGGACTGACGTCCGTCGTCGGCGATGATGATGAGGTTGCCGTCGTTCTTGATACCGATTATCGTGGAGGGATATCCGGTGGTGGTGCCGGTCTCCTGCTTGATGCCGTCCACTACGAAGGGCATATGTCCGCCTACCGCGTCCGTAACCGTCTTCCAGAGGTCCGCGTCGCGATCATAACGCTCGCCGACCGAGAAGGTGAAGGAGACCGTGCTGCCGACCGAGAGGGTATTGATCTTCGAGACCGCTGTGCCGCGGGCGGTGAGGATCATCGTCGTTGCGGAGGTGGAGGGATCTAAAGAAGTGCTTGAATTATAAATCCCGGCGACCGTACCGGTTATGGATGCACCGTCCTTGACGGTGTAGTCGTAACCGACGTTGATAAGAAGCTCATACGCGTCGTCGAGCGCCATATTGTTCAGGCAGCCCTTGTCGGTATAGAGGACCAGCGCGTTGTTTGCAGGCAGACGGTTGAGACCGTCGACGCTGATATTGTTGCTCCCGACCTTTGCCTGGATGGTAAGGGTGGGACATCCGATGAGCGGGTATCCCTCCGGAGTGATACCGAAGGACCAGAACTCACCCTCGTACGGGGTCTCCTGATACATATGGGCGGAACAGATTATTTCGCCATTATACACTGTAAATCCGCGAGGCAGGTTGAGTGCGCCTTTAACGACCGCGTCACTGTATCCGCCGTAGGAAGTATTTTTACCTTGAATGCGTGCGTGCGCCGAGGTCATCATCCACAGGTCGCCGTTGACGCCGAAGAGCGGAGTCTTTGTCGGATTGTTGGCGGCGAAGGACGTTATGGTGTTCTTTACTGTCTTTGCGCTGTGGGCGTAAGTTCCGCCTCCGACGACGTTGACGTAAATGTTGCTCTGCGAAGGATCGAATTCAACGATATTCATGTTCTGGATATTGTAGATCGAGCTCGAAGAGGTCTTTACATGGCTCAAGATCACTCCGTCGGCGAGGGTGCTCTCCTCAAGGAGAGTCTGACCGTTGAGGGAGATGGACTGCTTGGGCTTGGGATCCTTCTGCCATACCGCGTAGAGCATGACCGAGGCGTTCGCGGTGTACGATCCGCCCGGCTGATACTGTGCGGACGAGGCTCCGGATGAGGTCGCCCAGCCGAGGAAGGTATATCCGCTTCTGGTGGGGACCGCGGTCCTGAGCGTCAGAGCCGTTCCGTAATACTTGGTCTGCGAGGAGGGCGCTCCGGTCCCGCCGTTAGCGTTATAGCTTACGGTGTAAGTCACGGGCGACCACTGCGCCTTGAAGGTGACGTTCTCGCTGAAGGTGAAGGTCTCGGAAGAATTGAAATTGAGAGTGTAACCGTGCGCCTGATCGAGCCAGCCGGTAAAGTTGTAGCCGGTCCTCGTCGCGGTGGGAAGCGTGCCGATCACGTCGACGTACTTATCGCCTGTTTTGATGGTATACGCCGTCGTGCCGCTGACAGATCCGCCGTTGGGATCGAAGGTCAGCGTATATTCGGGGATCACGGGAGTGCTGTCCGCTATCGTGATCGTGAAGATGTTTACGCTCTCTTCAACATACTGAACGTTGAATGAATACGTGCCGGGCTGGAGATTGAGGCTCACGCTCGATCCCGTGATATCGCCCGGACGGATGTACTGCGACCCGGGCGCGTTCTTGATCGCCGAAGCGGTGGTGTACGTTCCGGGAGCGTAACGGATGATGTAAAGGTCGTTGAGGTCGCCGAGGGTGACCGTCTGTCCGTCCACGTTGACGGAAGGCTGGAGATGGACGATGTTCCTCGTGGTAACGACGGCGTAACCGCCTATATACTCTATGGAAAGCGTATACGGGCCGTCGTTCCTGCACTGGATGGTGTAGGAGTAGTTTGTCTGATCGACGTGCTTGAGCGTGTCGTTCTTGTTGAACAGTCTTACGCCCGGAGCCCTCTTGACGTCGCCCGCGGTCTCATATTCGCCGGGAGCGATGCGGATGTTGCGGATCTCCTGGAGCCCGCCTACCGTGATCTGCAGGCCTTTGATCGAGACGGTGGGAGAGGGATACTCTATTTGGAACTGCTCGAAATCATTCTTTCTGTTTGCGGAATTGTACCTGACGCAGATGGTGTACCAGCCGTCATCCGAAACGTTGCGGTAGTCTATCGCGTAGTTGATAGTGCGTCCGTAGTTAGTGGTCTTGGTAGGATCGCTGAAATAGCTCGAAGTAAAACGTACTATCTTATTGTCGTTGCACTCGCGGTAGGTCTCCAGACGGCCGGGGGCGAGGAATATATCCTTGACGTCGGAGCTTATGCCGTCGATCTTGACGGTGATGCCGGTATGCCCCGCGTATCGCGGAGAAATATTCGAAGCCTCGAGCTTGATATCCCATCTTATATAGGTCGTGGTCTTGTCGTTCATGCGGACCCATATACTGTACTCGCCGACCTCGAAGAGGTCTATGCGCAGGTCGCCATCGTCATTGGTGTTAGCCCTGATGAGCGACGTGCTGAAGGTGCGCAGTCCCGGAGCGTTTCTTATATCGTTCGAGGTGGTATGGACGCCGGGCGCAAGGCGGATGGTATCTATCTCCGCCGCGTTATGGAAAACAAGGAAGTAGTTGTCAAGCTCGTAGCTGAGGCCTTCGGACAGCTTGGGAACAATAGCGGTCTCGACAGCGGAGCATACAGAACAGGTGCGAGTCTTTTCGCCCGCGGCCGCGGTGGTGGCGGGAGTGGTCACCGTCCAATCGCCCCATGTATGACCGGAGGCAGGAACGGACCGGTTCTCGGACGCTCCGCAGACCGTGCAGGAGCGCGTCTCGGTACCGGCAGCCGTGCAGGTCGCCGCCTGACTTACGCTCCACGTCCCGTAGGTGTGTACGCCGGTAGCGGCGATCGTCTCGGTCCTGGTCGTTCCGCAGACGGTGCAGGTATAGAGCTCCTGTCCCTCGTTTACGCAGGTCGCGTTGGTAACGGAGGTCAGCGTCCAGGTGTGTTCGGTATGCGCGGGAGCGTTCTCCTGCCAGATCGCGTAGAGATTAAGGTTGGCGTCCTTGGAATACGCGGCGCCGGGCTGGTACTTCACGGAAGTCGCGGAAGCGGACGTTCCCCATCCGAGGAAGGTGTAGCCTTCGCGTGTGGGAGTATACGTACTGAGCGTAAGAGTTGTCCCCTGCGTCTTTGTCTGCGAAGGAGGAGCGCCCGTCCCGCCGTTAGCGTTATATGTAACGGTATAGGACTGAAGCTGCGTCCACTGCGCGGTAAAGGTGTTGTTTTCTCTGACCGCGTAATACTCGGTTTCCGCAAGGGTGAGAGTGTAATTATACTTGGTGCAGAGCCAGCCGGAAAGGACGTATCCCGCGCGGGTGGCGACGGGGATGGTATCGAAAATGTCTTTGTAATAATCGCCGTAATCTATCTTATACTCGGTGGGCCCTTCCATGGTCCCGCCGTTGGGATCGAAGGTAAGCGTATACGGCTTGCTTGCGACCGAAACGAGTTCGCAGTATTTGAGCGAGACCCAGCCGGTCTTATTATTGAAGGTGGTATATCCCCAGTTATTGGCGATGCTGGTCACGGTTATCTGATCCCCGTTGGAAAGATAACCAACGGTATCGTAGTCCGTGCCGGGTCCCTCGCGCATACGGAGAGACGTCGCGGTAACGACGTAAACCGTGTTGGTGGTCGTGGTCGTGTCGGAAGCGGTAAGGAAGTAATTCGCTTCGGCCTCGCGCCTTGCGACCAGTCCGGAAAGGACCTGCCCGCCCGCCGAGACGAACTCGCCGAACGCAGATTTGATCTGATCGGCGGTGTAGTTGGAGACGCCGTTTATAAGGTAGGTCTTGAGCGTGAAATCCTTGCTCGACCATACGTCGCCGAGATTATACGTAAAGCTGACCAGCGCGTCGTACTGGTTCTGATTGATCGTGATATTGTTGTTCGAGAGGAACTTGTTGACGTAGAGCTCGTATTTAACGAGAGCGGAACGAAGGAGCGCCTCGGCTTCCGACTCGGTTATCCCGTTGGGATAATCGTTCTCGCCGCACGCTGTCCCGTATCCGATAGACCACTGCGAAACGTCCCAGTACTTGGTCGCGGAAAAGCCCTCGAGTCCCTTGATGAGCTCGATGCCGTCGGAGCTGATCGCGTACTTTATGTTGCTCTGCGCGAGCAGATAGTTCATGCTGCACCAGCCGCTCTTGGTCCCGTAGGTGGTGTACGCCCACTTGCCCGACGTCTGGGTGACGACTATGGCGTCGCCGTTGCTGAGAACGCCGACTATGGAATAATCGGTGCCCGGGCCGGAACGCATATTGAGCGAGGAGGCGGTGACGACGTACACGCCGAGATTTGTCGACGGAGTGGAAGAGGACGTGCCGGTATACTTGGGCGTACCGTAGCCGAAGATGTAGCTGCTGCTGAGGGAGTAATTGTACGTCTTGCACTGATTGCCCTTATTGCCCTCTATGGTATATACCTTGCTCGAATCGGAGCCGGTGACTATCCCGACGTGGGTGGAGTCCCACGTCTTAGTCGGGTCGTCCCCGAAATAGATGATGTCGCCGCGCTTGGGGGTATAGTTCCCTCCGAAATAAGCGGAATTCTGCCAAAGTCCGTTGTTTTTGAACCAGTTCATACCCGTATCGCAGCTGGCGTGCTTGGGGATAACAGAGGAGGCTATCCCCGCCTGATTTGCGCACCAGGAGACGAACATGGCGCACCATGCCCCCGGATTTATGCCGTACCACTGGCCGTACTTGGTATAGTTTCCGCTCCCGGCGGTAGTTCCGGCAAGCTGCGAGGAATTATTTCCCTCTTTATACCCTATCTGGGTGGTGGCGACGGCAATGAGATCCTCGATCTGGTTGCCGGTATTGGTATGTGTGTTCTCGTACGCCGCAAAAGATGAAAACGGCACGAGCGCCGCAAGCATCAGCACGACGAGAACTACGGAAACGATCTTTTTCATGGATATACCTCTCGTCTTTCGTTGATATAATAATTATACCATGTCTGCCTGATTTTTGCAATATAATTTATTAAAATTAAATAAAAAGAGTACTAAAAAGCCGCTCCTTCGCCGGCCGTCCTTCGGAACAGTCGATGAAAAAGCGGCTATTTGCGGTCCCGCCGCGTCCGGCGCGTCGAATGAGATCAGCCGACGTAGGACCCGAGATCGAAATCGTATGAGAATACGGTGCAGGAAAGCTCGTTATACTGGACCATAAACGACCATTTCCCGGAGAATACGCCGGTCGTGATCGTCCCGTCGGGAGCGGCGTCGGCGGCTTTATAAAAGCCGTTGCCCGGCGTCTTTTTGAAATCCCCCTGGGCCGTGACGATGCCCGGAGCGTACCTTATGATATACAGTCCGTCAAGATCTCCGAACGTGAGCGTTCCGTCTCCGTTTTCCGTGACCGTCGGGACGAGACGCTCCGCGTCAACGGTCGCAACTACGGCGTAACCGCCTATATACTCTATGGAAAGCGTATACGGACCGTCGTCCCTGCACTGGATGGTGTAGGAGTAGTTTGTCTGATCGACGTGCTTGAGAGTGTCGTTCTTGTTGAACAGTCTTACGCCCGGAGCCCTCTTGACGTCGCCCGCGGTCTCGTATTCACCGGGAGCGATGCGGATATTGCGGATATTGCGGAGCCCGTCCACCGTGATCTGCAGTCCGTTCACCGAGACGGTGGGCTCGGGGCAGTCTATGTGGAAATAGCTGAACCGTGTTTCCCTGCCCGAATTGAACCTTACGCACATCGTATAGTCTCCCGAGGCGGAAACGCTGCGGTAGTCGATGACGTAATTGATCGTCCTGCCGTAGTTGGAGGTCCTTCCGGGCGTCGCAAAGGTCGATTGAGTCAATCTGACTATCTTACTGTCGCTGCACTCGCGGTAGGTCGATAGTCTGCCCGGGGCGAGAAAGATATCCTTTATGTCGGATCCCAGACCTTCAATTCGGACCGTGATCCCCTCAATGGATGAAACATACGGGGTGATACGCTCGGGTTCGACCTTGATATCGGAAACGATGAAGGTACGCTTATCGTTCAACCTGACCCACATGCTGAAGCTGCCCGTCGAAAGAAGGTCGATGCGGAGATCGCCGTTCGCGTCGGTACCCGCGAGTATCAGAGCGGTGTTGAAGGTCCGCAAGCCCTCGGCGGCGCGGATCTCATCCAACGTATCAAAGACTCCGGGAGCGAGACGGATGACCTCGATATCGGAGGCGTCGTGTATCACGAGATCGTAGTTATCCGTCTCCCATTCAAGGCTCTTGTCCGACTGCCAGACGGCGTACAGGCGGGCGTCGGCGTTATACGTATACTTTGCTCCCGCCGCGAACCTTACCGCCGTAGTATTGGGTGTAAGCCCCCATCCGAGGAAGGTATATCCGTCCCTGACGGGCGCGGCGGAGGGCAGCGCAAGGTTGACGCCGAGTTTTTTGGCCTGATCCGCGGGAGCGCCCGTTCCGCCGTTCGCGTCGAAGGAAACGGTATACGTCTCCGAGGGAGTCCATACCGCCCGGAAGACGGTATCCGCCCTGTAGGAGTAGTTTGCGTTGAGCTTGAGGATGGCGGAATTCTGCCGGTTGACCCAGCTTACAAATCTATATCCCGCCTTTGCCGGGACGGGGATCCCGAACGGGAACAGCTCAGAATAGGGCTGCGCGGCGGCGGCTGTCAGCTTTTCCGGGGCGCCGGAAAATCCGCCCGCCGCGTCCATCGTAAGCGTGTATTGACGCGGCGCGACCACCTTGACCGTCACGGTGAATGAGAGCGAATTGCTCACCTGATGATCCTCGTCCGTGCTCTCGCAGGTGACGTTGACAACGGTGTTCCCCTTGGCATACGGGACTATGATGCCCTCGCTGCTGACCGAAATGATCGCGGGGTCGTATCCGGTATATGTGACGACGTGTGTGCCGCTGTTGAAATCGTAGCTGTTGGCGTTCGGATCGTTATACAGCTCCGCGATCTTGCCGGCGTACGAGACGCCTACGCCCTTGATCTGGGGTTGAGCCGGAGTCCCGAGCTCGACCGTTATCACATCCTCTTCCGGGGTAAAGCTGATCAGCGTGTCGTACTCCGTACTGACGTCTTCCGGGCGAACGATTATCTTGACCGTATTGAAGAAATCGCCGTAGCGGACAGTCGCTTCGGTCTCGCCCGCTCCGACCGGCGTGCAGACGTTATTGACAAATGTGACGACCGAGCTGTCGTAGCCGGAGAAAAGGATATTCTGCGTGTCAGTCACCGCGCTCCTGCCCATCACGTTGCTGAATTTAAGTACCGGTATCGTAAAGGCTCCGTCCGAGACGTGCTTGACGTAGAAGCGTTTCTCGGCGGTTATACCCATGGTATAACTCTCCTGCTTGAAGCCGTGGTTGGCTTTTATCATATTTGAAGCCTTGTCGGAAGTGTCGGGAGAAGACGCAAGGGTATATGTAACGGGGGCGAGCCTTGTCGCCCAGTTGGTGCTCTGCGTCCCGTAGGCGTAAGTGATGAAGGTCTGATCCCCTTCGACTATATGCCCGTTGGGGCTTCCCGAAAGCCCGTTGTTATTGCCGTAATAATAGACGTTGGTATTCAGCGTATCGCACTGCGTAAAGCTCAGGCCGTCGTCCGACTGGAAGACGTACAGCGCGCTCCGGTCGGTCATGGCGTTCTCCATGCCCATCATTATGAACTTCCCCGTCGCCTCGTGGTACTTGACGTCGGCTCCTGAGGGGGACCCGGAACGAACCGCGCATACGCCGTATTTTTGTACCGTCGCCGGCCAGTTCCCATCCGAAGCGTCGGCGGTGGCGACCATGGTCTTATTGACGTAGCCCTCGGTGTTGGTCCACTCCCGCAGGCTGTAGTAGATATAAAGTCTGCCGTCCAGCTCAACAAACGAGACCTCCCCCGCGCCCCAATGGTTTGAATAATCCTCAAACTGTATAAGGGGAGCCGGGTCGCCGCCCCAGCCGGATCCGTTCCACTTTTCAAAGGGACCGTCCGGCGTTCTGCTGCGCGCGACAAATACGTTGTTGGCAAATCCTCCGTGATCGAGAGTGGAGGTGTATCCGAGATAATAGTATCCTCCGAAGCGGATGACCCCCGGATCGCAGACAGAGTGATGGTCCATAGAGACCGCGGTCGGAGAGAGGACTATCTTGCGGTCGCTCCAGGTCGCCCCGCCGTCTTCCGAACGGAAATAGCTTATGTAGTCGAGCACGCGCAGACCGACGGCGCTGGTGCCGTGGGAGGACGCCCAAACGTCGATCGAGCCGTCGGGATTGACTATCGCGCTCGCCCCGTACTGATAGCGGAAATTGGTCGAATTTACGGGGGTGTAGATATCACACCCCGACGAGACGACCGCGGCGTCGATATATCCAGACGAAGCGTTTCTCGCCGCCTGGCGGGTAAAGCCGCTCGCGAGGGTCCCTTCCGACGAGACAAGATTTCCGCCCTCGTACCTGACCATGGAGAAGGCGTCCGAATACTTTACGGTTACGGCGTCGGCGGCGGAAATATACGCCTCGTCGGGCGTCACCCACCTGCCGAGAGACCACACCTCGATCCCGGCGAGTCTGTTCCCGCTCGAAAGGCGCAGACCCTCGCCGCAGTGGTCGAAGGTAAGCTCCGCCTCATAGCCGCTCACGGTCATCCCTGTACATTCCGGGCTTATCTGCGCGTGCGAAAAGACCGCGCAGACAACTACGACGGTCAGGATGAACATGACCGTCGTAAAGATTTTTATCAGTTGCTTTTTCATAGTTTTCCCTATCATTTTTCCGACAGCCGGGACGAGCTCACGGCGGTCATATCCTCAATACCCAAATGGCAATGTTGAAATAGAGCAGGACCGTGCAGGCGTCGACGATGGTGGTTATCAGCGGAGACGCCATGATAGCGGGATCGAGCCCTATCTTCTTTGCGAGCATCGGGAGAATACATCCGAGCAGCTTGGCGAGAAGAACGGCGCCCATCAGCGTCACGCCGACGACCAGACAGACGAGCCACAGGTTCATTCCCTTGTAAAGATCGGTATCCTTATAGACCAGCTCGTACATGATGAATATGCGCAGCGAATTGACAAGGGCGAGAGTAAATCCCACCAGCAGAGCTATACGCAGCTCTTTGAATACCGCCTTGAAGAAATCCTTGAAGCCGATCTCGTCAACGGCAAGCGCGCGGATGATCATCGCCGAGCTCTGCGCGCCGCAGTTTCCGCCGGTATCCATAAGCATGGGGAGGAAGGAGACGAGCAGCGCGCTCATCGCCTCCTCGTACCGGGTTATTATCATTCCGGTAAAGGTGGCGGAAAGCATGAGGATAAGCAGCCATATAAGCCTGTTCCGCGCGTGCTTGAAGACCGAGGTCTTCAGATAGGACTCTTCACTGGGCGTGACAGCCGCCATGAGAGCGAAGTCCTCGTCGATCTCTTCCTGGAGAACGTCGATAGCGTCGTCGACCGTTACGATACCGACGAGACGCTTTTCGTTATCGACGACCGGCATCGCGAGAAAGCCGTATTTGTCGATCTGGTTTGCGACGTCTTCCTTGTCGTCATGGGTATAGACGTAAATGACGTCCTCGTCCATTATGTCCCCGATGATCTGGTCGGGAGAGGAGATCATCAGATCCTTCGCCGTAACGACGCCGAGAAGATGCCTCCCCGGGTCGGTGACGTAGCAGGTATAGATGGTCTCTTTATCGACCGCGGTCTTGCGGATCCGGTCGAAAGCCTCCGCCACCGTCATCGACTTTTTGAGGTCGACGTACTCGATGGTCATTATGCTCCCGGCGCTGTCCTTAGGGTAGTTCAGGAGGTTGTTTATTACCTCTCTCTTCTGCGGATCGGCGACGCGGAGTATCCTCTTGACTATTGCCGCCGGCATCTCTTCGATCATGTCGACGGTATCGTCGAGGAACATCTCCTCCAGGACCTCGCCGAGCTCGTTATCGCTGAAAGCCTTGATAAGCAGCTCCTGCATATCCGGCTCCATCTCGGCGAAGGTGTCTGCCGCGAGTTCTTTGGGAAGGATGCGGTAGAAGCGCGGCACGTCCTCTATATCCGCTTCCTCAAGGAGCAGGGCGATATCCGCCGGCTCCATTTTTGCAAGCATCTCCCGAAGCTCCGGGTACTTTCTCTCTTTCAGGAGTTCAAATGCCTGCTCCTGCATCGTTTTTTCTTCCATAGCGTTTCCCTCTTGATTTTGGTCGCATCAAGGCATAACGCGGAAAAAGCTCAACGAATAATGCGGAAAAACAAACCGTGGCATCGTTTTCCGCAAAACATCGTACTTCGCCCGCCCGCGTCGGGATTGCCGTTGCCTGTGTCCATCTTTCCGCTCCTTTTTCTGTTATTCCGTCCGGGATCCCTCCCGCCGGTCCTTATATTATATCATTACGAAATTTAAAAGTCAACCCAAATAAGAACGCCCCGCGCGAAAAATGTCGCGAGGGGCGATATTTCAACGTCTTTTTTTGCGTTTTTGTACCGAAAACCCGAATTTTCCGAGGCGTTGACCGAGGGCGTAGTATTCTCCGTGCGAGTAGGCGATCAGCTCCGCCCGGGAGAGATCGAGCTTTCCCGACGGAAGTATGTACCTGTCGTCCGCGTCGACCGCCACGACGTCGCAGAGAAACATATCGTGCGTGCCGTATGAAACGCGGTCGAAGACCTTACATTCCAGGGCGATCGGACATTCGTCGATGACCGGAGCGGCGACCTGCGAGGCGGGGACGGGCGTCAGCCCGCATTTTTCGAACTTGTCGATATCCCTGCCGGAACGCACTCCGCAAAAATCCACCGCCCGGACAAGCTCCTTTGTGGGAAGGTTTATCGTAAACTCGCCGCGCTCTGAGATGATCCCGTGCGAATATCGTTCCGGGCGGATAGAGACGTAGGTCTTGGGCGGCTGTGAGTTTATTATCCCGGTCCACGCGACGGTAAGCACGTTCGGCTTTTCCATATCTCCACAGACGACGAGAGCCGGAGGCAGCGGAGAAAGCAGGGTCGAGCCCCGCCAGACCGTCTTGCTCACCGGGTTATCTCTCCGTTCGCGACTTTCCTCAGGTACTTGAGGCAATGGCGGACGTCGGTAAGTCCGTCGGGTATCATCCCTTCGCTTTCGACGATCTTGTATATGCCGAGCTCATCAGCCTTCTCAACGCACTCTATGACAGGGGCGACTCCCTCGCCTACCACGGCGGGGTCGCGGTTGGCTTTGCCGTCCTTGATGTGGACAAGCTCGCATCTGTGACGGAGACGCTCCATCTCCTTTACGGGGTCGCGCCCGGCGTAGAAAGCCCAGAACGTGTCGATCTCAAAAAGGATATCTGTCTCTTTCTCTATTATTTCGATGGGGATAAGCCCGTCCTCGTTAGGCCGGTAGTCCCAGTCATGGGTGTGGAAATGAAGCTTCATTCCGCGTTTATCCGTCTCTTTTTTGATGCGCTCGATGTTTTTAAGGGCGGCTGCGACCTCGTTCGCGTCAGAGAGCGCGAGGGACGGGAAAACTATGTTTTTGTTCCCTATCGCCTCGGAAGAAGCGAGAGTCGAATTTATATGCTCCTCGTCGAGAAGGTCCATCCCGACGTGCTCGCCTATGACGCCGAGCTTGTATTTTTTCAACATGGCATCGATCTCATCCGCCGTGTGCCCGCAGAAGCCCGCGAACTCGACCGTCTTGTATCCGTACTCCGCGACATTGGCGAGAGCGTAGTCGAGATCGGCAGCGGTAAAATCGGAAATACTGAAAAGTTGAAGACCGTAATTAAGTTCCATTTGTCCCTCCGGCCGGAAATATATTTTTCTTTATTATATCCCAAAGCTTTCCGCATTTCAAGTATTATCCCGCGAATTTTGTTCCATGCACAAAAAATTGAAAAAAACGCTTGACATGTCGGGAGATTTGTGCTATACTACCGTGGAAATAAAGAAGGACGCATCCCGTTCTCACCCCGTGTTGAAACAAAACGGCGGTCAATATTCCCGTAAGACTTATGCTTCGGGCTTGTTGTGTGCGGATGCCGTCCGTACACATTTTCTTTTTATTGGAGGTGCTGCCCTATAAAAAACAACAACAACTCTAAGGATCTGCAGATCAACGAAAATATCGATCTGGCCGATTCCAAAAACGTTCGTGTCATCGGCGAAGACGGCGAACAGCTCGGTGTCTTCCCTTTTTCCACCGCTCTTGACATGGCGTATGACCGCGATCTCGATCTCGTACTGCTTGCCGCTCAATCCGAGCCGCCTGTATGCAAGATCATGGACTACGGTAAGTACCGCTTTGAGCGAGCAAAGAAAGAAAAAGAGGCGAAGAAAAACCAGCAGGTCGTCGATATCAAGGAGATACAGCTCTCCGTCCGTATAGACACTAACGATTTCAACACCAAGGTCAACCGTGCGCGCGGTTTTCTGCAGCGCGGCGACAAGGTTAAGGTTGTTGTGCGTTTCAGGGGCAGACAGATGACCCACCAGCAGCTCGGTCAGGACCTCCTGACCCAGTTCAAAGAGGCCTGTTCCGACGTCGGAGTGGTCGACAAAGAACCCAAGCTGGAAGGCAGATTTCTGTCCATGTTCCTCGCGCCTCCCAAACAACCCGCTAACAAATGAAAGGAGTATATCGAAATGGGAAAGATCAAAACACACAAGGCAACCGCTAAAAGGTTCTCCGTCACCGGTACCGGAAAGGTCAAGATGAACCACACCGACCGTCGTCATAAGCTCGGTCTCAAGACTTCCAAGCGCAAAATGCACCTGAGAAGAAACGCATATCTCAGCGAGTCCATGGCGCCCACCGTCAAGAAGCTTATGCCCTACGCTAAATAATCAAGAAATCGGAGGATCAATATAATGGCAAGAGTAAAAGGCGCGATGATGACGCGCAAGAGAAGAAATAAAACACTTAAGCTCGCAAAAGGTTACTGGGGTTCCAAGAGCAAGCACTTCAAGATGGCGAAAGAAGCCGTCATGAAGAGCGGCAATTACGCTTTCGTAGGCCGCAAGCTTAAAAAGAGAGATTTCCGTTCCCTGTGGATCACCCGTATTTCCGCCCAGGCAAAGGTCAACGGCATCAACTACTCGCAGTTTATGCACGGTCTCAAGAAGGCCGGCATCAACCTCAACAGAAAGATGCTCTCTGAGCTGGCAGTATCCGACAAGGATGCTTTCGCCGCTCTCGTTGAGAAAGCCAAGGCAGCCCTTTAATATTATAACAAAGTCCCTCAGGCGCACACGCGTCTGGGGGCTTTCGTCGTTAATACAGCCGATTTATCTTTGATCAAAACCGCAGTCCGGAGAAAAAAGCGTGGAAATCACATCGCGTACAAATCCGCATATCACCGATGCCGTAAAGCTGAAGTCAAAGAAAGAGAGAGACGAAAAAGGCGTCTTCGCGTTCGAGGGGATAAAGCTCTGCCGCGAGGCTCTGCGCCGCGGAGCCGCTCTTTCCGAGGTCTTCCTCACCGAAAAAGCGGCGGACGTCCTCGCAGAGGAGCTGACGGCAAAAGGGTGCGCATATCACACCGTATCCGATCCGGTATACGAAAAGCTCACCGCCGACCGATCGCCGGACGGGGTCTTTTGCATCGCGCCATTTTTGACCGAGCTTCACGGGAAAGTACCCGGAGAATTAGGCAAGTCGATTATACTGTGCGACATACAGGACGCCGGAAATCTCGGGACCTGCATACGCTCCGCCCTCGCTTTCGGCATAGATACGCTCATCCTCGCCGGAGAGTGCGCGGATATATACAATCCCAAATGCGTGAGGTCCACTATGGGCGCTCTCTTTTCGCAGCGTATCGTGCGGGTATGCGATCCGCTCGCCGCGATCGAACTATGCCGCGGCAGAGGAAAAAAGGTCTTCGCCGCCGCGTTGAGACGCGACGCGGTTTCGCTCGACGATCTTACGCCGGACAGAGACACGGTCTTCGCGGTCGGCAACGAGGGTCACGGACTTTCGGATCTGTTCATCGAAGCCTGCGACGGACGCGTCGTCATCCCTATGGAGGGCGGCACAGAGTCGCTCAACGCCGCGGTCGCCTCGTCCGTCCTTATGTGGCGGATGAGATCGGCTAAATGATTTTTAAAGCTGTTTCATAAATAATCGTTAGGTCGGAGAAGTATAATAGGATGGACGAAATAGAAAGACTTACAAAATGGATCTGGCTCTCGCTCGCCTGCGGAGCCGGAAGCTCCGTTCCGGAGACGCTGTACAGCGCGTTCGGCGATATCGACGCCATTTACGAGTCGACGGAGGAAGAATATATCTCGGTCGACGATAAAATATCCTGTCTTCCGGCGCTCTGCGACAAGTCTCTCGACCGCGCCATGCACATACTGAAATGGTGCGAGATGAAGCGGGTCGGGGTGATCGCTCCCGACGACCCGCTCTACCCCGTGCGCCTCTACGAAACCCATTCTTTCCCCTGCGTTTTGTACACTTACGGAAAGATACCGAATATCGACGATCATCTCGCCGTCGCCTGCGTGGGGACGCGAAAGATGACCGAATACGGAAAGAACAACGCCTACGCGATTAGCCGCGACCTTGCCAAAGAAGGCGCCGTAATAGTCAGCGGACTTGCGCTCGGAATAGACGCGGTCTGCCACAGGGCGGCTCTCGACGCGGGCGGTCTGACCGTCGCGGTGCTCGGATGCGGTCTTGACCGCGCTTATCCGCCCCAAAACCGCGATCTGATGATCGAGATAGCCCGGAAAGGAACGATCTTTACCGAGTTCGCGCCGTTTTCCGAGCCGGTCAAAGCCAACTTCCCCATCCGCAACAGGATAATCAGCGGGCTCTCCAACGCCGCGATGGTGTTTGAAGCGGACGCAAACAGCGGCTCGCTTATCACCGCGCGCTATGCGAGAAAGCAGGGACGCCCCGTCTACGCCCTTCCGGGCAACGCCGGGAACCTGACCTCTGTCGGTACAAACGAGCTGCTGACCGAAGGATACGCGAAAGCCGCGGTCAGAGCGGGCGATATACTTTACGACTTCAAGGACGTCCTTGAAAGGACAGACCGGAAAAAGCCGGCGGCTCCCCGTGAAAAGAAGATCGCCGCCCCTGTTCCGGACGCCGGTATCCCGGCGGACCTCCAAAATGGAGGGACTCCATCCCCGGAGCCCGTTCCCGAACCGCCGAAAACCGAGCAGGTCCCGCTTTCAAAGGAAAAGTCGGACAAACTGATCTCGGAGCTCAGCTTGCTCGAAACGACGGTCTATAATATCCTTACGCTCACCGATCCGCTCAACTGCGAGCAGCTGCGCATAAGGACTTCCCTGCCGGTCAACAAGATCATGGCGGCTCTGACCATGCTCGAGGTCAAAAAGCTCATCCTGCCCATGCCCGGCGGCGGATACGTCCGCGTCAGGTGATCCGTGTCAGGCGATTGAATTTTGAAAATAATTACAGCAAAGATATATTGAAAGGAATCCCCAAATGGCAAACAATCTGATAATAATCGAGTCCCCCTCCAAGGCTCCCACGATAAAGTCCGCCCTCGGCTCCGGATACAAGGTCATGGCGTCCTTCGGGCACGTCCGCGATCTTCCCAAGAGCACCATGGGCGTCGATATCGAAAAGAATTTCGAGCCTCATTATATCAACATTCGCAGCAAAAACGATCTCATAAAGGATCTTAAAAAGGAAGCCCAGGCCGCCGCCAACGTCTATCTCGCAACCGACCCGGACCGCGAGGGCGAGGCGATCTCCTGGCATCTTTCAACCGCTTTGGAACTCGATCCCGCAAAGACGAAGCGCGTCACCTTCAACGAGATAACCAAGCCCGCCATCAAGGAGGCCATCCGGCATCCGCGCGATATCGACATGGACCTTGTCAATTCTCAGCAGGCGCGCAGGATACTCGACCGTATAGTCGGCTACAAGATCAGCCCGTTTTTGTGGAAGACTCTGCGCTCCGGGCTTTCCGCCGGGCGCGTACAGTCGGTCGCCACGAGGATAATCTGCGAGCGCGAGGAGGAGATCCGCGCCTTCGTCCCGTCCGAGTACTGGACGATAGAAGCCACCCTACAGACCGAAAAAGGCGAGACCTTCAAAGCCAAATTCTACGGCGACGAGAACGGAAAGACCGAGCTTTCGGACAAGGACGTGACCGATAAGATCGTCGAAGCCGTCAAGAACGGGGATTTCATCGTCGGCAAGGTCAAAAAATCCGTCCGCTCCAAGAGCCCGCTGCCTCCGTTCATCACATCCACGCTCCAGCAGGATGCGTCCCGCAAGCTCGGATTTCAGATCCAGCGCGTTATGAAGGTCGCGCAGGAGCTTTACGAAGGTATAAACCTCGGCGCCGACAAGGGCGGCGTCACCGGTCTCATCACATATATGCGTACCGACTCTCTCCGCGTTTCCGCGCTCGCCGCATCCGCCGCGAAGGAGTATATAATCAACAATTTCGGCGAAAAATACTATCCCGCAAAACAGAGATTTTACAAATCGCGCAAGAACGCGCAGGACGCTCACGAGGCGATCCGTCCCTCTCACTTCGAGCTCGATCCCGAATCTATAAAGGACCGTCTCTCCGCGGATCAGTACAAGCTATACAAGCTGATCTGGAGCAGATTTATTGCAAGTCAGATGGAGTCCGCTTCCTTTGACACCGTCAACGCGGACATAAACAATTCAGGATACGTCTTCCACGCCTCCGGCTCCAACGTCCGTTTCCCCGGCTTCCTCGCCGTCTATGAGGACAACGACAGTCAGGAGAGCGACACGCGTCTGCCCGAGATCAAAGAGGGCGACAAGCTGATAAAGAAGTCGATAAAGCCGGAGCAGCACTTTACCGAGCCCCCCGCAAGATACAACGAGGCTTCGCTCGTCAAGGTGCTTGAAGAAATGGGGATCGGCCGTCCGAGCACCTTTGCGACCATCGTCACCACCGTCATCTCGCGCAACTACGTTCAGCGCGACGGCAAGGTCCTTCGTCCCACCCCTCTCGGCGAGACGACAAACAAGCTGATGCTCGAGTATTTCCCCGACATAGTGAATTACAAATTCACCGCGCAGCTCGAGGACCGTCTCGACGATATCGAGAGCGGCAAATCGACCCTTACCGGCGTGCTCGGCAGTTTTTATACCGGATTTGAAAAGGAGCTCGACGAGGCGGCGAAGAATATAGGCGGCAGGACGCTCGACATACCCGCCGAGGAGACAGATATCGTCTGCGAGCTCTGCGGCGCCAAGATGGTGGTCAAAACCGGCAGATACGGCAAGTTCGCCGCCTGCCCGAACTATCCCAAGTGCAAGAACACAAAGCCCCTTTCAAGAGACGGAAAACCGATAGTCAAGGCCGAAAAATCCGAGACGAAGCAGACCGATATGGTGTGCGACAAGTGCGGCGCACCGATGGTGCTCCGCAGCGGAAGATACGGCAGCTTCTACGCCTGCTCGAACTATCCGAAATGCAAGAACACCAAAAAGGTCGCCCGCGAGATCGGCGTTCCCTGCCCCGAGTGCGGAGCAAAGCTGGTCCGTATGAACGCGAAGAAGGGCAACTCCTTCTTCTACAGCTGCGAGCGTTATCCCGAATGCAAATTCTCCTCCTGGGACGTCCCGCTGAATGAAAAATGCCCCGATTGCGGAAAGATGCTTTTCCGTAAAAAAGGTAAAAATCTGATCGTTTGCGCGGACAAGGAGTGCGGTTACAAACGCGAAATCTCCGAAAGCGATGAAAAAAAGAATTAAAGTCATAGGCGCAGGTCTCGCGGGATGCGAGGCGGCGTGGCAGGCGGCGCGGCTGGGGTGCGAGGTCGAGCTTTACGAGATGAAGCCGCAAAAGTACACCCCCGCCCATCACAGCGAGGGCTTTGCCGAGCTGGTCTGCTCCAATTCCCTGCGCTCCGCGGCGCTTACAAACGCCGTGGGACTGCTGAAAGAAGAGCTTCGCGTGCTCGGATCGCTCATCATGGAGGCGGCGGACGCCACCCGGGTCGAAGCCGGCAGCGCTCTCGCGGTCGACAGAAAGCTGTTCTCGGAGTATATCACGGATAAGATACGTTCCTGCGAAAAGATCAGAGTGACAGACGGAGAGGTCACGGAGATACCCGCGGAGGGCGTCACGGTGATCGCCACGGGTCCCCTCACCTCCGACGCGCTCGCAGAGAAGATCAGAGAAAAGCTCGGCGCCGAGGATCTGCATTTCTTTGACGCGGCGGCTCCGATAGTAGACGCCGGGAGCATAAACTACGACAAGGCGTTTTTCGCCTCGAGATACGGCAAAGGCGACCCGTCGTCCTATCTCAACTGCCCCATGAACAAAGAGGAATACGAGGCGTTTTACAACGCCCTCATTACCGCCGAAACAGCCGAGCTGAAGGAGTTCGACCGCAAGCCGGACGTCTTCGAGGGCTGTATGCCGGTCGAGGTCATGGCAAAGCGCGGCACCGATACTTTGCGCTTCGGACCGATGAAGCCGGTAGGTCTTCCCGACCCGCGCACCGGACGGGACGCCTACGCCGCCGTTCAGCTCCGGCGCGAAAACGCCGAGGGCACGATGTACAATATCGTCGGATTTCAGACCCACCTTACCTTCGGCGAGCAGAAGAGGGTCTTCGGTATGATACCCGGACTTGAAAACGCTTCCTTCCTGCGGTACGGGGTCATGCACCGCAATACTTTTATCGACTCTCCGAGACTTCTCGACTGTCATTATTCTCTTATTTCGGAGCCGAGACTGTTCTTTGCCGGTCAGATGACCGGGGTAGAGGGTTATATCGAGTCCTGCTCATCCGGTTTCGTTGCCGGCGTGAACGCCGCGCTCACTCTTCTCGGACGGGAGCGGACGGACTTTCCGGACGCCACGGCTATCGGCGCGCTCGCCCATTACGTCAGCAACACGGCGGTCACCGACTTCCAGCCGATGAACGTCAATTTCGGCATCATCGCCCCTCCGGAGGAGCGCGT
This sequence comes from Clostridia bacterium, assembly GCA_017450885.1. Lineage (GTDB taxonomy): Bacteria > Bacillota > Clostridia > Oscillospirales > CAG-272 > RGIG3438. The sequence continues at coordinate 19,786 of JAFSSR010000014.1, forward strand.
AAAGGGCGGAAAAGCGGCGAAAAACCAGTATCTCGCCGACCGCGCTCTGGGAATAATAAAGGAAAAAACAAGGTTATTTAAGGATCAATCAGAGGTCAATTAAAAAATGAGGATCATTGTTGACGTTATGAGCGGAGACAACGCTCCGCTCGAACCGATCAAAGGCGCCGTAACGGCAGCCGCAGCCTACAAAGTCGAGATCATAATGGTCGGCGACGAAAAAGTAATAGCCGAAGTCTGCGCGGACAACGAGATCAAGCTGCCGCAGAACGTCGAGATAGTCAATTCCGACAGCGTGATCACAATGGAGGATCACGCCCTTTCGGTAGTGCGCGAAAAAGCGGACTCCTCCATGGGGGTCTCCCTCCGTATGCTCGCCGACGGCAAAGCGGACGCCATGGTCAGCGCCGGAAACACGGGCGCACTGCACGCTGGCTCGACCCTGGTGGTCAGGCGTATAAAAGGGATAAAACGCTCCGCCATCTCGACCATTCTCCCGTTCGAAAACCCGACCATGCTCATCGACTCCGGAGCCAACACCGAGGTTACGAAGGATCAGCTCGAGCAGTTCGGTATGATGGGCTCGATCTACATGAAAAAGCTCTTCAATATCAACGATCCGCGCGTCGGCCTCGCCAACATCGGGACAGAGCCCACAAAGGGCACCAAGGCTCTCGTCGAGGCTTATGAATACCTCTCCCGGTCGGAAATGATAAACTTTATCGGCAACGTGGAGGGCAAACAGCTCCCCTTCGGGGTCTGCGACGTCATCGTCTGCGACGGGTTCACCGGGAATACGATCCTCAAGGTCACCGAGGGCATCGCCATGTACGTCATGAAGCAGATAAAAGGCGTCATGACCGCAAATCCGCTGACCAAGCTGTCGGCGCTGACGATGAAGCACCAGCTTCTCGCGCTGAAGGCGTCTTTTTCGGCGTCCGAATACGGCGGCGCCCCGATGCTGGGCATCTCCAAGCCGGTCATCAAGGCGCACGGAAGCTCCGACGCGGAGGAGATAAAAAACTCCGTCCGCCAGGCGATCGCCTTCCTCAGCACCGGGCTGATCTTTGACATCTCGGAGGCGGTGGCAAAGCAGACGAGCGAAAGAGCGGAGGCAGGAAATGAGTGATCTTCCCCGTCCGATAGAACAATTAGAGCAGCGAATCGGCTATGTCTTTAAGGACAAGGCCGTTATCACCCGCGCCCTCTCTCATTCCTCGTTCGCCCACGAGATGCGAAGCAAGGGCATAAACTGCCGCGACAACGAGCGTATGGAGTTTCTCGGCGACTCGGTGCTCTCCCTGATCACGAGCGAGTATCTGTTTTCCTCCCATCCGGAGATGCCGGAGGGCGAGCTTTCGCGCGTGCGCGCGGCGGCGGTATGCGAGAAGGCGCTTTCCGAATTCGCGCATGAAATAGACCTCGGCGATTACATCCTTCTCGGTCACGGGGAGGATATGAACCGAGGCAGAGAACGCGCCTCGATACTCTCCGACGCCTTTGAAGCCATGCTGTGCGCGATCCACCTCGACGGAGGACTTGACAACGTCAAAAAGTTCCTCCTTCCCCTCGTTTCCGGAAAGATCAGGGACATTATAGATCAGGGCAGCGCGGTGGACTACAAGACCGCTCTGCAGCAGATCGTCCAGCAGGAGCACGGCGAGATCCTGCAGTACGTCGTCGTCGGTCAGCGCGGGCCCTCACACCTCCCCGTCTTTGACGTGGAGGCGCGTCTCAACAGCAACGTCATAGGCAGGGGCTCCGCTCAATCCAAGCGCGAAGCGGAACAGCTCGCCGCGAAAGAGGCGCTCACACTGTTCGGAGAGGGAGTAAAGGAGCCCGATGAAAAAGCATAAAAATATTCCAATATTCATTCCGCATCTCGGATGCCCCAACGACTGCGTTTTCTGCAATCAGCGGACCATATCGGGGACGCGGGAGTTCGATATTTCAAGCGTTCGGCCTCAAATAGACCGGGCGCTTTCGACTATTGACGGAGAACAAACGGAGGTCCAGCTCGCCTTCTTCGGCGGCAGCTTTACCGGGATAGACCGCGCGGATATGCTCTATCTGCTCGGCGTCGGCAAGGAATACATAGACCGGGGCAAGGTTGCCTCCATACGTCTTTCCACCCGCCCGGATTACATCTCTCCCGAAATACTCGATATCCTTAAAGAGCACGGCGTCCGTTCCGTGGAGCTGGGGATACAGTCAATGTCCGACCGCGTGCTTTCCGCCTGCGGGCGGGGGCATACCGCCGGTCAATCCCGCGCCGCCTGCGCGCTTATCAAGGAGTACGGCTTTGAGCTGGTCGGTCAGATGATGACCTCTCTTCCCTTTTCCTCACCCGAGGACGACCGAAACACGGCACGGGAAATATGCGAAATGGGGGCGGACGGAGCGAGGATCTACCCCACCATGACCTTCAGGGGCACGGCGATGGAGGGAATGATGGAAAGGGGAGTATATACTCCTCCCTCTCTCGAAGAGTCGGTTTCGATAGCCGCGGACGTGTTTGAGATATTCGTCTCGCGCGGAGTCGAGGTGATACGAATAGGCCTTGCGGAAAGCGACGGACTGCACGCGGACGACGGCATAGTCGGCGGAGCGTATCATCCCGCGATGGGAGAGCTTGTCGTCTCGGAGTATTACAGGAGACTGATCGCGCGAAAAATCACCGGCGCAGCGGATAAAACAGCCGGAAAAAGGGCGGTCGTTTACTGCTCTCCGGGCGAGACCTCCAAGGTGATCGGGCAAAATAGAAATAATAAAAACTTTTTTAATAATGAATACAATGTAAAAATAGAAAAAGTTATTGAAAAAAAGGAAATTTTAAGGTATAATTGTGAAATAGATATTTTGTAATCCGGAGGAATCTGACAAAATGGATTATACTTTTGCGGAGCTGCATTTCCACACAGCGGAAACGAGCTGGTGCGGCGAGATATCCGCGGTGGACGCCATTCCGCTTTTTAAAGAAAAGGGTTACGATCTTGTAGTGGTAACCGACCACTTCAATTATGAGTATTTTTCAAACTATTACAAGTACGGAAAATGGAAGGCGCGCGTCCACGAATGGTTCGCGGGATGGTACACCGCAAAGGAAGAGGGCGAAAAATACGGAGTCACCGTGCTCCACGGCGCGGAATTCCGTTTCAGAGAGTCTTTTGCCGACTATCTTGTTTACGGTATGACCGACGAGCTCTATCACAATCACCCCGAAATGCTTGAGATGACCTCCGCCGAGTTCTCCGTTTTCGCGCATGAGCACGGTCTGTACTTCTCGCAGGCGCATCCGTTCCGCAACGAGTTCCAGTGCGATCCCAAATACCTCGACGGTATAGAGATATACAATTTCCACCCCTCAGAGGATTCGGATAATCACCTCGCGGTCGAGGTAGCGAGGAAGAACCCTCATCTTGTCGCCACCTGCGGTCAGGACGTCCACTCGGCAAAAGCCATCCAGGGCGCAAAGACCCGTTTCTTCGGCGAGGTCAGGGATATGGACACGCTGATAGCAAAGCTGCGGGCGAGAGAATATGATATGATACTTCCGGACGGCACCATAGTAGACCCGAGAAATCCGTAAAGCCATGGAATACACTTACGCTGAAATGCATTTCCACACCTCGGAGACAAGCAAATGCGGCGAGGTGTCCGCGGCGGAATCCATCCCGGTATTCAAAAAGAACGGCTACGATCTGGTCTGCATAACCGACCACTTCAACGAGAGATACTTTTCTCCAGACTGCGACAAAAAAGAGGTCTGGGCGAAGGAGATCGAGGAGTGGATGGCGGGCTGGTACGCCGCCCGCGAAGCCGCCGAGAAATGCGGGCTGACCGTTATACACGGCGTTGAAATCCAACTAAAGGGTCATTTTTGCGAGCTTCTTGTCTACGGGCTGACGGAAGACGACTTCCGCGAGAATATCAGGATGTTCGATATGACCGTAGAAGAGCTTTCCGAAATGGCGAAGCGAAAAGGCCTGTTCATTGCCATCGCCCATCCCTTCCGCTCTTCCGATCGTCCCGACCCGAGGTTCTATCAAGGCGCGGAGATATACAACCGCGCGGAGGAGACCCGCTTCACCGAGGGATTTGATATCAATCACAACCGGCAGGCGGCGGAGTTCGCAGAGCAGAACGGGCTGATTCCCCTGTGCGGACAGGATTTCCACGAATGGGCGCATTTCATTGGCTTCAGGACGCGCTTCCACGGAGAAGTCAGGGACGTGAAGACCATGATCGAAAAGCTGCTTGCGCGCGAGTTCGATCTTTTACTGCCGAACGGCGTCGTCGTCCCGGCAAAATGATTATTTCAAGCAACACTATCTATCGAAAGGAGACATGGCGTGAGACTTAAAACGCTTGAGATGCAGGGCTTCAAGTCCTTTCCCGAGAAGACGGTCATGAATTTCGACCACGGCGTCACCGCGGTCGTCGGACCCAACGGGAGCGGAAAATCCAACATCTCCGACGCCATGCGCTGGGTCCTGGGAGAGGTCTCGTCAAGGAGCATCCGCGGAACCAAAATGGAGGACGTCATTTTCGGCGGTACGGACAACCGCCGCCCGATGGGCTTCTGCGAGGTTTCGCTTACCATTGACAATACAGACCCCGAGAACCGTATGAACATCGAATACGACGAGGTCACGGTCACCAGAAGATACTACCGCAGCGGAGACAGCGAGTATTTTATCAATCACAACCCCGTCCGCTTAAAGGATATAAACGAGCTGTTTATGAACACCGGTATCGGACGCTCCGGATACTCTATCGTCAGCCAGGGCAAGGCGGCGGAGATCATTTCCCAAAAGAGCGACGAGCGCAGGATCATATTCGAGGACGCCGCGGGCATAGCCAAGTACCGCTACAAAAAGAACGAGGCGGAACGCAAACTTGCGGCTGTCGAGGACAACCTCGTCCGGATCGGCGATATTATCGGCGAGCTCGGCAGCCGCGTCGGTCCCCTTGAAAAGGAGTCCGAAAAGGCGCGTAAGTACCTCGACATCTACGGCAGAAAGAAGACCGCCGAGGTCGCGCTCTCGATATTCGATATCTCAAACATCAAAAATAAACAGTCGAAGCTGGAGTCCGATTACGGCATAGCCGTCCGCGAGCTTGAAAGCGCGGACAGCGACCTCAGATCGAACGAGCAGAGGACGGAAAAGCTCTTCGAGAGCATCCAGGCGGACAAGCTCCGTTACGAGGAACTCTTCCGGCTGACCCGCGAGGCGAACGAGGAAAGGCTGCGCATCGAAAGCTCCGGCAAGGTCTACGAAAACGAGATACTCCACGTCACCGAGCAGCGCAAGGCGGCAAGCGAGCAGCTTTCCGCTCTGAACGAGGAAAAAGAGGCGAATACCGCCGCTCAAAAGGACGCCGCCGCGACGCTCGAAACGCGCAAGGACGAGCTCGTTTCTCACGTTGAGAAATACGAGGAGCTTTGCAAGCAGATCGGAGAAAAGGACGTTCAGATAGACCGCGCGAGCGATGAGCTCGAGGAGATCGGTCAGAAGCTCGAATCGCTCTCCGAGGAGCTTACCGAAAAAAAGATCGAGCGGTCCACCCTTGAGGTCTCCGACCGCACCGACGACGAAAAACGTACTTCCCTCTCCGCCGAGCAGGACGAGCTCGCCGGAAATATGGAGCTGCTCCGTAAACGGATCGAGCAATCGTCCGAAACGGTCTCCGGCTATCAGAGCAATATAGCGGAGCTCGACGAGCAGATCTCGAAGTGCAAGTCCGAGGAGGACGCCCTGGTCAAAGAGCTGGCGCACGCTTCCGACCGCGTCAACGCGCTGACCGTCGACGTCAATTCCCTTGAACACCGGGCGCAGACGCTCGAACGCATGGAAGCCCAGCTCGACGGCTACTCGCACGCGGTGCGCCGCGTTATGTCGGCGGCGGCTGACGGTGAGCTCCATGGCATATACGGCCCCGTTTCAAAGATAATCACCACCGCGTCGAAATACTCGACCGCGATAGAGTCCGCCCTCGGCGCCACCATGCAGCACGTCGTGACCGATACGGAGGCGGACACCAAGCGCGCCATCCATTATCTGCGCGACAACAAGGCGGGCAGAACGACCTTCTATCCCGTGGCGACCATCAAAGCCTCTCCCCTTTCGACGGGCGGATTTGATTACAGATCGTACAAGGGTTACGTCGGAATGGCGAACGAGCTCGCCGAATGCGACCGCAAATTCGAGAACATCAAAGACTATCTGCTCTGCCGCACCGTCGTTTTCGACGATCTCGACAACGCCAACGCGATGGCGCGCGCGTCGGGGTTCAAGATCAGAGTAGTCACCCTGGACGGACAGCTTATCAACACCGGCGGTTCCTTTACGGGAGGAAGCGCGATCCGCGAGAGCGGTATGCTGACCCGCCACAACGATATAGCAAAGATCAAGTCCGAAATAGAGGCAAAGAAAAACGAGCTGGTCGCCGCGTCGGAAAAGCGCGGGGAGATCGAGAAAAAGCTCGAATCCAAGCGCGGCGAGACGGACGACGTCACCGCGAGAAGATCGCTGTTCGCCTCCCTCGTTTCGGCTGAAAACGCGCAGAAGAGTATGCTCGAGACCCAGCTCGCCTCCGACGCCGAGCGCCGCACCACCCTCGAAATGGCGATAAGCGGCATCGACGACGACATCCTCCGCGCAAAGAAAACTTATGAGGAGACGGCCGCCCGCATCGAGGAGATAGCAAAAGAGATCGAAGATCTCGGCGCGGTCGAACGCGAGAAAGAAGAGCTCCGCCGCTCGCTCACCGGAGAGCAGGAAGCCCTCCGCAGAGATGCGAACGACGTTCAGCTCAAGATCGCAGAGGCGCGCAAGGACGTCGAGACGGCGGAAAACGCCCTGACCGACGCAAACGCGCGTCTGGAGACCACCTCCATCCGCATAGCGGAGACGGAAAACGCCCTGCTCGTCTGCGATCAGCGCATGGAGGAATTCACGCGCATGAAGGACGAGGGCGTAAACGCCTCGTCCGACATAGCGGATAAGCTCCGCGCTTACGAGGCGGAAAGCCGCGCGATCTCCGAACGCAATCTCGAAAACGAGAAGCTGCAGACCGAGCTGCGTGAAGAAAACAAATCGCTTTCTCACAGACGCGAGATTCTGTTCCGCAACTACACAAAGCTGGAGTCCGATATGGCTTCCGCCGCGTCGGAGCAGGACAAGCTCACCGAACATCTGTGGGAGGAATACGAGCTTACATACTCCGCGGCTCTCGAGCTCGAGCTGCCCGAGGTCAACGAGGAAAACCGCAAATCCTTCGCCGCGACCGTTTCCGAGCTTCGCGGAAAGCTCCGCCAGATGGGATCGGTCAACGTCGGCGCTATCGAGGAGTACGCCGAGGTCAAGGAACGCTACGACTTTATGAAGGGTCAGTTCGACGACCTCACCAAGTCACGCGAAGAACTCGGCGGAGTCATTTACAAACTGGAAAAAGAGATGCGCGAACGCTTCATCACCGTCTTTGAAGAGATAAACAAAAACTTCAAGGTGGTGTTCAAGGAGCTGTTCGGTGGCGGAAGCGCCAACATCTCGCTTTCCGACCCGGACAACGTGCTGACGAGCGGTATCGAAATAGAGGTCGCCCCTCCCGGAAAGATAATCAAAAACCTCAATCTTCTTTCCGGAGGCGAGCAGGCATTCGTCGCCATCGCCCTCTTCTTCTCGATACTCAAGGTCAACCCCACCCCCTTCTGCGTCCTCGACGAGATAGAGGCCGCGCTCGACGAAGTCAACGTCGCAAGGTTCGCCGAGTACTGCCGCAAGTTCTCCGACCGCACGCAGTTCATCCTGATAACCCACAGACGCGGCTCCATGGAGTCCGCCGATATGATGTACGGTATCACGATGTACGAGCGCGGGGTATCCAAGGTACTGTCGGTCAATGTAAACGAAGTTGAAAAGAAGATCGGAGTCAAACTTTAATGGGATTTTTCGATAAACTCAAAAGCGGTCTTTCCAAGACCAAGAATACCGTTTTCGCCCCCATCAATTCTCTTCTGAAGGCTATCCACCGCGTGGACGAGGATCTGCTCGACGAGCTGGAGGAGATACTTATCACCTCCGACGTCGGAGTGGAAGCCACGGAGGAGATAATCGACGAGCTGCGCGCCAGGATCAAGGATCGGCGCCTCTCTTCGAGCGAGGACGTCAACGCGGCTCTGCGCGAGATAATGAGCGAGATGATAGGCGAGTCCGAGGAATTGAAGCTGAACACCAAGCCGTCCGTCGTGCTCGTCATAGGCGTCAACGGAGTCGGCAAGACCACCTCGATCGCAAAGATCGCGAACAGTCTGAAAAAAGAAGGCAAAAACGTCCTGCTCTGCGCGGCGGACACCTTCCGCGCGGCGGCTATAGATCAGCTCCAGATATGGGCTGACCGCTGCGGCGTTGACCTCATAAAGCACACCGAGGGCTCCGACCCCGCCGCCGTCGTATTCGACGCCGCGAACGCGGCGAAGAGCCGCGGCACAGACGTGCTGATAATCGACACGGCGGGCCGTCTCCACAACAAGAAGAACCTGATGGACGAGCTGGCGAAGATCAGCCGCGTCCTCGACCGCGAGCTTCCCGGCGCATCACGCGAGACGCTGCTCGTCCTCGACGCGACGACCGGACAGAACGCCATCAATCAGGCGAAAGAATTCATGAACACCGGCGATATCACCGGCATAGTGCTGACCAAGCTGGACGGGACCGCAAAGGGCGGATGCATCCTCTCGATCAAGCGCCGGCTCGGTATACCGGTCAAATACATCGGCGTGGGCGAAGGCATCGACGATATGGAGAAATTCGATACCGGCGAGTTCATACGCGCCCTGTTCGAATAACGGTGGACGGAATGGATATCGTTCTCGCATCACATAATAACAAAAAGGCAAGGGAGCTTTGCGAGCTTCTTTCAGAGGCGGGGCTTACCGATATGAAGGTATATTCCCTTTCCGACGTCGGTTTTTTCGACGATATCGAGGAAAACGGAACGAGCTTCGAGGAAAACGCCATGATAAAGGCGACCGCCCTTACCCGTCCGGGCGCGGCGGTCATCGCCGACGACTCCGGGCTCTGCGTCGACGCGCTCGACGGCGCGCCGGGCATCTACTCCGCAAGGTTTTCCGGAGAAGGAGCGAACGACGAAAAGAACAACGCCCGTCTGCTCGAACTGCTGGAAGGCGTGAACGACAGGACCGCAAGATTCGTCAGCGTCGTGGCGTGCGCGCTTCCCGACGGCGGGAGATTTACGGTGCGCGGCGAATGCGAGGGGGTCATCCTTACGTCGCCGAGAGGAGAAAACGGCTTCGGATACGATCCGCTTTTCTACATCCCGTCAAAGCACAAGACCTTCGCCGAGTTGCCGCCGGATGAGAAGAACGCGATAAGCCACCGCGGAAAAGCGATGCGCGCTTTTATCGCCAGATTTAAAGAAGAGACGCTTAAATGAAAAAAGAAGGCACGGTCGGCATTTACGGAGGGACCTTTTCTCCTCCCCATCAAGGGCATATCCACGCGGTCAACGCCTTTCTCGACGAATGTCCGCTGGACAAGCTGTATATCGTACCGACCTTTATCCCTCCGCACAAGCAGGTGACCGATAATGTCACCGCGCAGAACAGGCTCGATATGGTCAACATCGCCTTTTCCTCCCACCCGGAATGGGGCGGCAGGCTGTTTGTCTCCGACGTTGAGATCAGGAAGGGCGGAAAGAGCTACACCGTCGATACGGTAAAGTATTTCAGCCGCAGAGCCGAAAAGCTCTGTCTGCTGATCGGGACGGATATGATGATGACCTTCGGGAGCTGGTACAAGCCGGAAACCATCTGCAAATACGCGGAGCTGGTTTTTATCAGCCGGGAGAACGAAACGCCCGACTCCGCAAAGGAGATCGAACGGCAGATAGTCAAAACAGAAAATCAATTCAATACCCGTATAACAAGGCTGAAGGCTTCAGCCGTCCCGATGGACTCCACCTCATTGAGAGAGGCTCTTTTACGCGGCGAAAAGCCGGAAGGCCTTCCCGACGGAGTGTACGAGTACATCGAGGCGAACGGGCTGTACAAATGAAATGGACAATGTAACAAAAGCTAAAGAATACGCCCTGGCTCACGAGTCGGAAAAGCGTTTTTCCCACACGGCGGGGGTCGCCGGAGACTGCGGGAGGTTGGCGGAGATCTTCGGTCTCGACGAAGGTCTTTCCGAAAGCCTGGTCATCGCCGGCTGGCTCCACGATACCACGAAGGAGCTCTCCCCTTCGCAGCAAAAGGAGCTGTGCATAAGATACGGCGTCCCAGAGCCGGAGGACGGATACGGTTCGCCTACGCTGCACGCGATAACCGCCGCGTATCTCACGCGCACCCTCTTTCCGGATCTGGTGAACGAAACGGTCTTTTCCGCGATACGGTATCACACCACCGGAAAAGCCGGTATGTCTCTTTCGGATATGATCGTATGCTTTGCCGATTATACCGAGGCTTCGCGGAAATACGAGACGTGCCGGAGGCTGAGACGCAGGTTTTACGATAACGTCACGCCGCAGAACCGCGAACGGCTGCTCTGCGAATGTCTCTGCGAGGCGTTCGAAGCGACGATTTCCTCCCTTACGTCAAGGGGAGATTATATAGATCCCGATACGTTCGACGCAAAAGACAGTCTGCTTAGGCTGTTAGAAAATCAAGAGGTCAGAATATGAATAAAAACACAGAAAACCGCAATAACGCAAGGACGCCGGAAGGACGGGGAAAGTTCCCGTTCGTCCCGATAATAGTTATCCTTATCGCCTTTATGCTGCTGATCTACAGCGCTTTCGGCATTTTTGTCTTTGCGCGCACCTTCCGTTCGTCCTCCCTCTCGCAGGAGACCGAAAACACCATGACCCTTGAGGACGGTTCGGTCGTAGAGCGCGGCAATCTAAAGTTCACCACGGCTGAAGTATTCAATATCGACGATCCTTCGTCCACCGGCGGAACGATACTTCTCTTCACCTTCTGCACCCTCTCGATCGCCTCTATAGTCGCGCTGGTGTTCGCCTATCGCTCCATTGTAAAATCGCGCGTCAAAAGATCCGCCAAGATAATCATCGCCGCCGTTTGTACGGTCGTCAGCATACTCGCCGGCCTCTTCCTCACCTATCAAATGACGCAGGCGCAGCTCGACTGGTTCAAGAGCAAAAAGGACGACGCCCCGATAGATCGCAACACGACCAACGTCGACTCAAACGGCGATTATTACCTTCTCGACGGGAACGGCGATCCCTACCTCTCCCTCCAGATCGCAGAGGAGAACGTCACCGACGAAAAGTATTCGGCGGTCGCAAAATACCTCAATATCACCGAAATAGAATATCTCTACGTCATCTGTGAATTCACAAAGGACGAAAAAGGAACCATCGAGATCACCGGCTTCAATATCGACGACAGCGCAGGAGCGAAGCGCAAGGTCGACCTGAAGTGCCTCTCCTCCTCCGGCGACAAGGATATCTTCTACGAGCTTAACGCCAACGGTATGAAGCTGAAGTATAAATTGCTTACCAGCGGCTCGGATATATCCCGAAGCGACCCCGACGCAAAGACGACCTTCCTTATAGTCGGAAAGGACCGCGTCGGCTCCAACACCGACGTCATGATGCTGATCTCCCTTTACACCGAAAACGACGACGTAAAGGCGGACATACTCCAGATCCCGCGCGACACCTACTGCCGCGACAACTCGCTCAACAACAAGATCAACTCGATATACGCCTCCTTCCGCCGCGACAGCAGCGTCTCGACGGAGACCGAAAGGATCTTCGCCGGCATGAACGGCCTCAAGAGCGTCCTTGAACGCAACTGGCTGATAAAGATCGACTACTGGGCGATCATGAACCTCGACGGCTTCGGCAAGATAGTAGACGGCATCGGCGGCGTCGATATGTACGTCCCGTTCGATATGAATTACGACGACCCGACGGCGGTCCCGGAGCTTCATATCCATCTTAAGGAAGGTCAGCAGACCCTTCACGCCGCGCAGGCGGAGCAGTTCATCCGCTACCGCAAGGGCTACGTCACCGGCGACCTCGGAAGAGTGGACGCGACAAAGCTCTTCCTTACCGCCTTCTTCTGCAAGCTGCGCGAGGAGCTTTCGATCACCAATCCCGGCGCTCTCACCTCCACCATCACGACGCTGATGGACTACGTCACCACCAATATGGATACGGGCAACGCGATATCTTTCGTCAAGATGGTGCTGAAGCTGAACCTCGAAAACATCACATTCATCAACCTTCCGGGCTCCGACTACGCAAAAGCGCCAGATTCCAACGCGTCGTATTACACGTCTAACCGTCGTGGAATGTACTACGTCGTAAACAAGTACTTCAACGTCTATGACGAAGACATCAACGAAAACGAGTTCGACGCTTCCAGAATGTTCACGACGCAGAAGAAGTACACCGAGCTGGACAACGCGCACAACGCAAAGTTCGACGTCGAAGAGTACGAAAAGACCCTGAAGGGCGCCGACCAGATACAGCAGGAACAGGAAAACAAGGAAAACAACCTCCCCGTTATCGGCGGGTTGAGGAGATAAGGAGAAAATATGGAAAAGGAAATCAGGACAGACGAGCTGCTCGACGCTTCTCCGGAAGAACTCGCCGCGGCGATAATCAATATTCTTTACGCAAAAAAGGCGCATGACATAAAGCTGCTCCACGTCACCGATCAGACGGTGATCGCCGACTACTTCGTCATCGCAACAGGTACGTCCAATACGCAGATCAAGGCGCTCGCCGACGAGCTCGACTACAAGACCGGGCTCGCCGGAGTCAAGCCGAAGTCGATCGAAGGCTTCCGCGAGGCTTCCTGGATCGTGCTCGACTATTCCAGCGTGATAGTGCACATATTCAACCGCGAGACGCGCGAGTTTTACAATCTCGAAAAGCTCTGGGGCGACTCCGAAAGCGTGGACGTCGCAAAATATATCAAATCCGATATCACAGGCGAGGATCAGAAAGATGAGTGAAGAAGTAAGATATGATTTCAGGAGAATAGATAAAAAATGGCAGGACCGGTGGGACGCCGCGCACATCTTCCGCGCCGCGGATCCCGGCGAACCGGGAAGCGAAAAGCCTAAGTTTTACGCTCTGGTCGAGTTTCCGTATCCCAGCGGAGCCGGAATGCACGTCGGTCACATCAAGGCGTTTTCCGGGCTTGAGGTCATTTCCCGTATGCGCAGGATGCAGGGCTATAACGTCATGTTCCCCATGGGTTTTGACGCCTTCGGTCTTCCCACCGAAAACTACGCGATCAAGACCGGCACCCATCCCCGCACCGTTACCGACGTAAACGTCGAGCGCTTTATCGCTCAGCTAAAGAGCGTGGGCTTCTCCTTTGACTGGTCCCGCAAGATCGACACCACCGAGACCGATTATTACAAATGGACTCAGTGGATCTTCCTCAAAATGTTCGAAAAAGGTCTCGCTTTCCGCGACACCGCGCTTGTCAATTATTGCCCGCACTGCAAGGTCGTCCTCTCCAACGAGGACTCCCAGGGCGGTAAATGCGATATCTGCCACAGCGATATCGTTCAGAAATCGAAGGACGTCTGGTATCTCCGTATCACCGAGTACGCCGACAAGCTCCTGCAGGGTCTTGAGGAGGTCGATTACCTCCCCAACATCAAGCAGCAGCAGATCAACTGGATAGGCCGCTCCGAAGGGGCGTTTGTCAACTTCGGTCTGAAGGATACCGGCGAGAAGCTCCGCATATACACCACGCGTCCTGACACCCTCTTCGGCGTTACCTTCATGGTCATGGCTCCGGAGCATCCGCTTATCGACAAATATGCGTCAAAGATCGCCAATATGGCGGACGTTGAGGCTTACCGCGCCGAATGCGCCAAGAAGACCGAGTTCGACCGCACGCAGATGAACAAGGACAAGACCGGACTTAAGCTTGACGGTCTGTGCGCCGTCAATCCGCTCAACGGAAAAGAGATCCCGATCTACATAGCAGATTACGTCATGATGGGCTACGGAACCGGCGCGATAATGGCGGTCCCCGCGCACGATCAGCGCGACTGGGAGTTCGCCCGCAAATTCGGCATCGACGTGATCGAGGTCATCAAGGGCGGAGATATAGAAAAGGAAGCGTACGCCGGAGACGGCGAGATGGTCAATTCCGGATTCCTCAACGGTTTCACCAATAAAAAAGACTCCATCCGCCGCGCTATAGACGAGCTTGTAAAGATCGGAGCCGGAGAGGGCGGCGTCCAGTATAAAATGAAAGACTGGGCGTTCAACCGTCAGCGTTACTGGGGCGAGCCGATCCCGATTGTACACTGTCCGGAGTGCGGAATGGTCCCCGTCCCGTATGACGAGCTGCCGCTCTGTCTGCCGGATATGAAGGAGTTCGCGCCCGGTCAGGGCGGAGAGTCTCCTCTTGCGCGTATGCCCGAATTCGTCAACTGCAAGTGCCCGCGCTGCGGCAAGGACGCCAGGCGCGAGACCGACACCATGCCTCAGTGGGCGGGCTCGTCGTGGTACTTCCTGCGCTATATCGATCCGCACAACAACAATTGCCTTGCCGACGAGAAGAAGCTGGAATACTGGCTCCCCGTAGACTGGTACAACGGCGGAATGGAACACGTCACAAGACATATGATCTATTCCCGCTTCTGGCACAAGTTCCTCTACGACATCGGCGTCGTGCCGACTGACGAGCCGTACGCAAAGCGCACGGCGCAAGGTCTGATACTCGGTCCCGACGGCGAGAAAATGTCCAAGTCGCGCGGGAACGTAGTCGATCCTCTTGACGTTGTGGATGAATACGGCGCCGACGTGCTCCGCACCTACGTCCTGTTCATGGGAGATTATGGCTCTGCCGCGCCCTGGTCGCCTTCCAGCATAAAGGGCTGCAAGCGCTTCCTTGACCGCGTCGCCGGACTGGAAGCCATCTGCAGCGGATCAGGCGGCATCTCAAAGGATCTTGAAAGCTCCTTCCACAAGACGATAAAGAAGGTCACCGAGGATATCGACGGTATGAAGTTCAACACCGCGATAGCCGCGCTCATGACCCTTATCAACGAGATCTACGACAAGAAGAGCGTCACGCGCGACGAATTGAGCATATTCATCACCCTGCTCAATCCCTTTGCTCCCCACCTCACAGAGGAGATCTGGGAGCATATAGGCGGCAAGGGACTGCTCTCGCTCGCCAAATGGCCGGAATACGACGAGGCAAAGACTGTGGACTCTACCGTGGAGATCGCGGTACAGGTAAACGGCAAGCTCCGCGGCACGGTCAAGATCGCCGCCGACGCCGCAAAAGACGAGGTCATAGCGGCAGCCAAGGCGGACGAGAAGGTCGCGTCCTTCGTCGATGGCAAGGAGATCGTAAAAGAGATCTACGTCCCCGGCAAGCTGGTCAACATAGTCGTCAGGGGATAAATAAGACGTCAAGGCGTCAAACCGATATCACCAAGGGGCCGGAGCTTCCTCCGGTCCCTTTTATTTCATCGCGCCGTAAAGCCGGTCAACGCGCGATCGCGCCGCACAAGCGCGTTGTTCCGGCGGTTTATCCTCGCCTTATCTTGCGTAATCGCGCGTATATTTCATTTTTTATTGGTTTTAGTGCTTGACAAATCGTATTATATATGGTATATTATTTACTGCGCTTTTAAGCGTACTGTGGATCAGACGAAAGTCCCACCTCGGAACGCCCCGCCGTGTAAAAATCCGGGGTCAATATTTGCGGGCATGGCGGAATTGGCAGACGCGCTAGATTCAGGTTCTAATACGCGAGTTACCGGATCGGGCGGTCGGTCAATCCCCCAAAATCCCAGTAAAATCAAGGGTTTTCGAGCATTTCCGCTTGATTTGAAATCTTCCGAAAAAACGCTCAAAAACGTCGATGTCTACCAAATGTCTACCAAATTTCCGAAAATAGATTTGAGACACGCGGTTGACGTCTACCATATGCGCTCGTGGCGGAATTGGCAGACGCGCCAGATTCAGGTTCTGGTCGGGGCAACTCGGTGGAGGTTCAAGTCCTCTCGGGCGCACCAGCGAAAACCCTTGATTTATC
>JAFSSR010000109.1 GCA_017450885.1 Clostridia bacterium
CGCCCGCTTCCCGGGCGTGCGGCGCATCGGCTTTGACGGACAGATGCACGGGATCGTCTACCTCGACTCCGCGGGCAAGGCGGTCTCCGATCTCATCACTTGGCAGGACGGGCGCGGCGATATGCCTCTCCCGGACGGCGGGACCGCCTGCGAAAAGATACGCCGCCTGACCGGGTACAGCGTATACAGCGGCTACGGGACGGCGACCCATCTTTACAACGCAGGGTGGGGTCTTGTCCCCGCGAACGCGGTGAAATTCTGCACGATAGGCGACTACGCGGCGATGCGGCTCTGCGGGACCGCGGAGCCGTATATCCATTCGTCAAACGCCGCGAGCCTCGGGCTTTTCGATATAAAAAATGCCCGCTTCGACCTCGAAGCTGCGCGTGATCTCGGACTTGACGCCTCCTTTTTCCCGGAGGTATGCGCGTCGGTCCGCGAGATCGGAAAATACCGCGGGATACCGGTAAACGCGGCGATCGGCGACAACCAGGCGGCGTATTACGGGGTCATGCCGGAGGGCGGTGTGCTCTGCAATTTCGGCACCGGGAGCCAGATATCCGTCGCCGTGGACGATTACCGCGAGATACCCGGAATAGAATGCCGCCCTTACGTAGGCGGGAGATATATCCTCTCCGGCTCCGCGCTCTGCGGAGGCAGGGCGTACGCCCTGCTTGAAAGGTTCTTCCGCGCCTTCACCGGCGGGGATGAGCCGGTCTACCGCCGGCTTGACGAGCTCGCCGAAAAGGGATACGCGGAAGGGACCGCGCTCGAGGTGTCGACCCTCTTCTGCGGCACCCGCGAGGACCCGTCTCTGCGCGGATCGGTCACCGGTATCGACGAGAACAGCTTCACTCCGGAGGCGCTGGCGTACGGAACGCTGCGCGGGATGGTCGGCGAGCTGTACGGATATTTCAAGCGTATGGGCCTGCCGGATCCCGCCTCGGTCACCGCGTCGGGCAACGCCGCCCGGAAAGGGAAGACTCTCTGCCGCGTGCTCTCCGACGTCTTCGGATGCCCGGTCGCAGTTTCGGAAGCAAGGGAAGAGGCGGCGTGCGGAGCGGCGCTTCTTGCGAAAAACGGCGAGTAAAAGCCGGAAAACCGTGATTTATTTACAACTTATATACAATCGCTCCAAACGGGGGCAAAAAACGCGCCGTATAATGATAATATTACGGCGCGTTTTGAGGTGAAAGGTATGATAAAAAAACTCACGGCGATACTGTTCTGCGTGATAATAACGCTCTGCGGATGCGCGAATTCGGATCTCCCCGCTCCCGAAACGGAAACGGGAGCGCCCGCTTTGCAGACGACGGCTCCTCCCGAAACGGAGACGGCGGACGCGGATACCGAATTCAAGCCCGACCCTTCGGTCGAGTATAAAAGGCGGCTTCTCGCCGTCTACTACGACGGAAAGTGGAGCCCGGGATTTACCATGACCGAGGATGACGTCAAGCGCTCCGATATCGTCTACTATCTCTCGATCTACGTTCAGGGCGACGACAGCATCAAACTGTCGAACGACCGCCTGACGCCCGAAATGATCGCGGAGGCGAAGGCGCTCAACCCCGGGCTGAAGATACTCGCCTGCCTTGTAGGCGATCTCCGCGACGGCAGGAACGGCGGCAGGGAATTCGCAAACGCCGTCTCGAACGACGGGAAGCGCGCCGACCTCTGCGCCGCGCTGAAGAAGGTGATGACCGAGTACGGCTTCGACGGCGCGGATATCGACTGGGAGTACCCGTCCGACGCGGTCGATCGCGAGAACGAGGTCAAATTCGCCGCCGCCCTGCGCGAGACGCTCGACGGCATGGGCGAGGGGTATATGCTCACCGCGGCGATCCCCAGCACCGCCTGGGGCTTTGATATGCACGACGTCGCGGGGATCGCGGAGTATTGCGATTATCTCAATATCATGACCTACGATCACCATATAAACGACGCCGAGACGCTGCATCATACGGCGCCCTGCAACGACGGCACGGGCAAGTATCAGACCCGCGGCTACAGCAACGAGCAGACCACGCAGATCTTTATCGAGCGCGGCGTCCCGGCGGAAAAGCTCATCCTCGGATGCGGGCTCTACTGCCTCGAATGGAGGGACGTCCCGGCGGGCGACAGTCACGGCTTCAATATGCTCGGCACACGCGCCTCCAACCATACATACCACTACCGCGAGCTCGAACAGCTCTGCAAGGGCTCCTTCAAACGCTACTGGGATCCCACGGCGAAGGCGGCGTGGTACTACAGCGCGGAGAACAGGATCTACCTCTCCTGCGACGACGACGAGTCGGTGCGGGTCAAGGCGGAGCTTGTAAACAAATACGATAACGCCGGACTGATGATATTCAGTTACTACACCATCCGCGGGCGAGAGCTTTTGCGTTCCGTCCGCGCCTGGCTCGACGGCGATATCACCTATCCCGCCTCGGTCGACTGGTCGAAGTACACGGGAAAGTGAATTCGGTTTACTTTGTGCGAAAAGTGTGGTATAATTAAAAAAACGCCGGAACGGAAGGGAAGCCAAATGCTCGAAAACGTAAAACGCTTCGATATGAAAAAACCGCCCATGCGGCAGCATCTGCGGCCGCTGATCTGGGCGCTCTGCCTCCCCGCGCTGATCTCCCATAAAAACAAGCTCACAAAGATCAACATGGAAGGTATCAAGCCTCCCTATCTGCTGCTCTGCAACCATAACGCCTTTATGGATTTCAAGGTCGCGGAGAAGGCGGTCTTCCCCCACAGGGCGAACTACGTCGTCGCGATCGACGGCTTTATCGGGCGGGAATGGCTTCTGCGGCTGATCGGATGCATCTGTAAGCGCAAGTTCACCCGCGACGTCACGCTCATTCGCCAGCTCCGGCGGGTGGTCGAGCGCGGCGATATAGCGGTCATCTATCCGGAGGCGCGCTACTCGCTCTGCGGGACCAAGGCGGTGCTTCCGGAGGCGATGGGACAGCTCTGCAAATTCCTCAAGGTCCCGGTCGTCACGCTGATCTGCCACGGGCATCACGTAAATTCGCCATTCTGGAACCTGCCCGATCACAAGGTCAAGGGCACGACCGCGGAGATGACCTGCCTCTACGACGCCAAGGGCGTGGAGGAGGCGACGGCGGAGGAGATAGCCGCAAAGATCGACGCGGCGTTCGCCTACGACGACTTCGCCTGGCAGAAGGAGAACGGCGTCCGGATAACCTACAAAGACCGCGCAAAAGGACTGCATAAGGTGCTCTACCAGTGCCCGCATTGCGGGACCGAGTACAAAATGACCTCCGGCGGCACGACGCTTAAATGCTCCGCCTGCGGCAAGGAGTGGGAGATGACCGAGCTCGGCGAGCTCGCGGCGAAGGACGGCGAGACCGAGTTTTCGCACATCCCCGACTGGTACGAGTGGGAGCGTATGAACGTCCGCGGCGAGATCGAGCGCGGCGAGTACGCTTTCACCTGCAAAGCGCGCGTCGACGCCCTCCCCAACGCAAAAAGGTATATAGATATCGGCGAAGCCGAGCTCACCCATAATATGGACGGCTTCCGCCTCGCCGGCACGGCGGACGGCGAGCCGTACGATCTGAAATGGTCGCCCGCCGACCTGTATTCATGCCACATAGAGTACGACTATCTCGGCAAGCACGGCGACTGCGTCGACCTCAATACCGCGACCGATACGCTCTATACCTACCCGCAGGACTGCGATTTTTCGGTCACCAAAGTCGCCCTCGCCACCGAGGAGCTTTACGACCATTACTGGCGGGTGAAGGGAAGACCGAAGGGGAAGAAATAAATCCCCTCGATGCGTTAAATCACAAGGCGCTGATACGTCAGATCAGCGCCTTTTCTTTGTCTCCGCACCCCAACGCTGTTTCAACCGGTAGGGCGGGGGCTCGTTCCCCCGCCGCCCTCGAGGTCGTCTCACCCAAACGCTGTTTCAACCGGTAGGGGCGGGGTGCCACCCCCGCCCTAAAGGATACAGTCAGCAACCGACTTTGTTTCCCCCTCCCCTCACCCGGCTCCGCCGGGAGCTCCCCCTCCCCACCTGCGGTGGGGGAAGGAGCTTTGCGTGAGCGTCGCTCGGGCGGGAAAACCGCACACACAAAAAGGCGCTGACCAAAAAGGGCAGCGCCTGAATTATTCGCGTCAAATATACCGCGGTCAGATGTCCTCGTCGTCCTCGTAATTCGGATCGAACGGCATGATTATCGGGCTTGTGCGCACGACGTCGCGCACGGAGAAGCGCCTCACCTCGACAGTCGGGGCGACGAATTCGGTTTTCTTGTTCGCATTATTTTCTTCCATATCAAGCCTCGCATATCAATGATTACGGATCGAGCGGAAGAACGATCCGTCCGCCCTCGCCGGCCTCGTTAAGCAGATCGTCCCAAAGGGAGTCGATCGGATCGGCCGCCGTGTCCTCATTATCCGTACTGTCTTTTTCCGCCGTTTCGGCGAGCGGATCGGGCTGTCTCCCGCTGTCCGCTTCTCGCGTAACCGGCGTTTCTCCGCCCGGACGATCGTTTTCCGTCGTATCGTCCGGCTCCGCGCGCTCGGTGGAGGGCGTTATATCCTCGCCGTCCGAAACGTCCGGATCACGCTCCCTGTCCGTCACAACGGGATCGTCGTCGAAGATAAGGCCGGTATCCGTGTCGACCGTCAGGCTGTCAAACGTGTCGTCTGGCATAAAGAACCCCGGTGTCGAGGTGTCGCCCGTGTCGGGCGCGTGGGGAGCGGGCGGCGCGGAGCTGTCCGCACCGCCTGCGCCGCCGTCACCGCCGCACGCCGCGAAGGTAAACACCGCAGCGGCGCACAAGATCGCTCCGGCGATCCTTGCAAAGCGGGATTTCATCAATCCAGGATCTCCCCGTCCGGCCCGGTCTCGTCGCCGAAATCGAAAGCGTCGGTGGAGAAATACATATCGTCGCCGAGAATGGGGATGATATCCACCTCGGGCATAATAAACAGTTTCTTTTTCATATCACAAACTCACTTTCTGATGATCGTAAGCATCAATCGGACTCACCATTAACGAACCTGTAAACCGTGTCGCCGTAATTGATAAGCGTGTCCGCGAGGGTTTTTATATTGCCTGTCTTTCCGCTCGCGGTAAGCAGGTAGGAGTATACGCTGTACTGCAGCACCTTGCTGACTCTTGTCCCGCTGCTGTTGTAGACCGCGAACTGCAGCGTCCTGCCGAACTCCGACGGGTTGAAATTGTCGTAGTACACCGCGCCGGCGAGGTCTTCCAGATTACCGAGATCCTCTGTTACCGTAGAGTCTCCGTTCTTATACTTCACCTTGACGGAGTAGCTTGACGCGTCGGCGCCGGTGTAAGTGAAGTTCAGCTTGATCCTCACGTTATGCCCGAGGTCGAGCGCGCCGCTGACCCACTCGAACCCGGTAAATCCC
>JAFSSR010000110.1 GCA_017450885.1 Clostridia bacterium
AAGCGCCCGCGATGCCGGACGGTCAGACCCCGCCCGACTTCTCCGGCGGCGCAAACGGCGAAGCGCCCGCGATGCCGGACGGCCAGACCCCGCCCGACTTCGGCGGCGGCGAAAACGGCGAAGCGCCCGCGATACCGGACGGTCAGACCCCGCCCGACTTCTCAGGAGGTGAAAACGGAGAAGCGCCCGCGATGCCGGACGGACAGACCCCGCCCGACTTCTCCGGCGGTGAAAACGGCGGGCGCGGCCCCGCCGAAAAAGGATCGTCAAGCGCGACTGTCACCGTCTCAGATGAAAGCGTCATCTGCAACTCCGACGGCAGCGGGGCGTCGTTTGCCGACATCGCCGTGGGCAGCGTTATAACCGTCACCGTCGGCGACAACGGGAGCGTTACAAAGATCGTGATCGACCGCGCCGCCGGAGCCTCCGGCTCCGGTATTGAAGGCGGTATCTGAAAGCCGCCGCGGAACAGCCCCGGCATAATACAAGCGCCGCGTCCCGGACTATCTGTCCGGGGCGCGGCGCGTTATCTTTCGCTTTATTTAATGTAATATATTATAAATACTTATCCTATTACGATCCAAAAACGCAAAGTGGGATCAGCCGCGGCTCTGCAGCTCGTCGAGGTCGCACTCGAACGCCGGAAGGACGTGCTCGCGGAACCAGTCGAGCTCCGGCAGTCCGTATTTGTCAAGCGCCGCCGCGGTCGATTTCTCCGCCGAGCGGAACTCGCCGTTCCCGCCCTTGCGCTCCTCCACGCACTTGATGTAGGCGCACAGCTTGTCCGCCGCGTGTACCAGACGGCAGAGCTCCGGGTCGTTCCCGTCGTCCAGCTTCAAAAGCGCCTCGTATTCCGGGACGAGCGCACCGTCCAGCTTGGAAAGGAACTGGTCGGTCGCCTTCCTCTCTATCGCCGCGTAGCTCTTGCGGATGCCCGGGTCGTTGTACTTCACCGGCGTCGGCAGGTCCCCCGTGAAGACCTCCTGCACGTCGTGATAGAGCGCGAGCAGCACCACCCGCCCCGTGTCGTACCCGCGCCCGAAAAGCGCGTTCCCGATCACCGCCAGCGCGTGCGCCGTTACCGCCACCTCGTAGCTGTGCTCCGACAGCGTCTCTGTCGTCAGGTTCCTCATCAGCCCCCAGCGGCGTATGTATTTCTGCCGGAATACCAGCGGATAAAATGCGTTTTCCATATCGTTTTCCTTTCTTTTTCCCGGGACCTTTTTTCAAAAAGGTCCCGCACCCCCAAAAACTTTTCCGCCGGGTCCTTTCGACGCATATACAAGGCGGATAAAGGGGTAGCCGATCAACCGGCTTTGCCGGTCGAGCGGCAGGTATAAGTCTAAAATCGCCCTCGAAAGTTTACTTTCGGATGCGATTTTTAGACTTATACCGTCCGTCGCGCTCCTGCGGAGCGTGACTGCCCCTTTACCGCCACGAAAGTTGCGACAGCGCGGGAGCGCGGGGTAAAAGCTTTTAAGGGGGCATGGGGGTGGCTTTTCTCGAAAAGCACCCCCATATATAAATAAATAAATAAAAATTACTACCTTATATTAACGTACTTCTTGTCCAGCGTACGGAGCTGGATAGCCTCGGCGATATCGAGGACGGTGATATTCTCGTGGCCGTCGAGGTCGGCTATCGTGCGTGCGACGCGCAGGACGCGGTCGTGGCCGCGTGCGGAAAGGCCGAGCTTCTCGAAGGCGGTGCGCATGAGGTCCTTTTCGTCGGGACCGAGCTCGCATGAGCGGCGGAGCTCGGCTTCGGACATTTCGGCGTTGCAGTTGGCAGTCTCGCCGTCGCGCTCAAAGCGGCGTTTAGCGACCTCACGGGCGGCTATGACGCGCTCGCGCATGGAAGCGGAGCACTCGCCCGGCTCGGTATCCGCCATCTGGTCATAGGTAAGGGACGGGACCTCGATCTGGATATCTATGCGGTCGAGGAGCGGACCGCTCACCTTGGATATATAGCGTTTGATGTCGTCGGGGCGGCAGGTGCAGCGGCGGGTGGGGTGTCCGTAGTAACCGCAGCGGCAGGGGTTCATGGCGCAGACGAGCATAAACGACGAGGGGAAGGTCACCCGGCCGCCGATGCGGACGACGGATATCTTCTTATCCTCGATGGGCTGGCGGAGCGAATCGGCTTTTGCGGAGCCGAACTCCGGCAGCTCGTCGAGAAAGAGGACGCCGTTGTGGGCGAGCGAGACCTCGCCCGGCTTGGGTATCGCGCCGCCTCCGCAGAGCGATACGGCGGACACGGTATGGTGGGGCGAGCGGAAGGGGCGCTCGGTCATAAGCGAGACGCCGGCGGGCAGCAGGCCCGCGGCGGACCAGACGCCGGTGGTGGTCAGAGCCTCGTCGAAGTCGAGGGGCGGCAAAATGGTCGGCAGCCGCTTGGCGAGCATGCTTTTGCCGGTCCCGGGCGGGCCGATGAACAGGACGTTGTGACCGCCCGCCGCCGCTATTTCAAGCGCGCGTTTTGCGGCCTCCTGCCCCTTGACGTCGGCAAAGTCGATGGCGGAGTAATTGCGCTCGCGCTCGAAGGAGTCGCGGTCGAAGACTGTGCGCTCCAGCGCGGCGCGGCCGGTTAGGTGATCGACCACCGCGGCGAGCGACGGCGCGCCGTATATCTCGGTCCCCGGGACCGCCGCCGCCTCGCGCGCGTTCTCGGACGGGACAAAGAAGACGCGCTTGCCGGCGTTCTTTGCCGCCATGACGCGGCAGAGCACGCCGTCGGCGGGACGCACCTCGCCCGAAAGGGCGAGCTCGCCGATAAAGCAGGAGCCGCCGAGGTCGATCTCCTCCGGCAGGTGGCCCATGCTCCGCAGGAGCGCCACCGCGATGGCGAGGTCGTATGCGGACCCCTCCTTCTTGATGTCGGCGGGGGCGAGATTGATGAGAATGTCGCCGCCCGAAAAAACAAATCCGCTGTTCTCGATCGCCGACTGCACGCGGCTCTTCGACTCCTTGACCGCCGTGTCCGGCACGCCGATGAGGTCGAAGCGGCCCACTCCGTGCTTGACCACCGTCTCGACGGTGATAAGATATCCGTCTATGCCGAGAACTCCGGCTGAATACGCGCTTGTAAGCATGTTGGCTCTCCTGTTGGTCGCTTTCTCACTTTCTGAATTCGATCTTTCCGAAAAACTCCGGCCTGTGGAAATCGGGCTCCGGCCAGTCGATGGCTGCCCACGCGCCGTAGTGCGGGCGGCCCGTCTCCTCGCCTACCTTGAAAAAGTTGCCGTAAAGCACAGCCCCGTCGCCGCAGGGAAAATCGCCGAAAACGCGGTCGAGGTCGCTCTTGCTGAAAAAACACTCCGCCGACCATCTGCCCGGCACGACCTCCGCCTTGACGGGCGGACAGGGAAAGTATTCGTCTATCGCGGCGCGGACTTCCCGCCCCGCCCCTACTCCGACGAGCTTGTTGCCCGCCGAGTTCATCTCCAGATTGACGTAGACCCCGCCTTCGCGTACGGCAAAAAAGAACTCCATCGCCGAGTCGACCCATACCTCGTCGCCGTATTCCGTGTGACGCGCTACCGGATCGGACTCCCGGCTGACCATGCGGATCGCAAGCCCCTCGCCCTCAATAAGCGCAAGACGCGCCTCCGTCTCCGGAGTGTAGTCCTGCCGCCAGAGCCAGTTGCTCACCTTCGCCGCGGGTATATTATCCCATTCTATATCGGCTGTTTTTGTCCCATGCGCCAGCACCGGCGCGGTATACGTAGGTTTGTAGATCATTGCGTTTTCCTTTCTTTCTTCTGGAGAGCTTTTCTTCTCGGGAGAGCTTTTCTTCTCGGGGAGCTTTTCTTCTCGGGGGAACTTTTCAGAGAAAAGCTTCCCCCGGACCCCCTCAAAAGCTTTTGCACTTTGGTAAGGTGCTGTAACGCGGGAGAAAGCCGATCGACCTGCGGTCGAGCGGTAGGTACGTATACAAAATCGCTCTCGAAAGCGAGCTTTCAGAGACGATTTTGTATACGTACCGCCCGTCGCGCTCCGCGCGACTTTCTCCCTTGTTTTATCGCCCGAACTCTTGTTGAAAAGTTTTTGGGGGCACGGACCCTTTTTTCAAAAAGGGTCCGGAAAAAATCACTCCTTGCTTTCCCGTTCTATGATATCGGGATCGGTGATACCTATATTATTGAGCAGCCGCTCGTTGAACTCTTTGGCGGTGTTATAGCCCATACGCCGCTGGCGGTTATTGATGGCGGCGATCTCGATTATGACGGCGAGGTTACGTCCGGGGTGGACGGGGATGGTATTGGATGGGATCTTGATGCCGAGGATATCGGTATACTCGGACTCGATGCCCATACGGTCGTAGCTCTGGCCCTTTTCCCATGGTTTAAGGTTGATTATCAGCTCGACCTTTTCGGTATTTTTGACGGCGCCGGTGCCGAAGACGCGGCGGACGTCGACAATACCGATGCCGCGCAGCTCGACGTAGTGGCGGATGAGCTCGGGTGCGCTGCCGACTATCGTCTGGTGGGAGACGCGGCGGAGCTCGACGGCGTCGTCGGCGATAAGGCGGTGACCGCGTTTGACCAGCTCGATGGCTGTCTCGCTCTTACCTATGCCGGAGTCGCCGATGATGAGGATGCCCTCGCCGTAGACCTCGACCAGAACGCCGTGGCGGGTGATGCAGGGCGCGAGGACGGTGTTGAGCCGCAGGATAAGGGCGGCGGCGAACTCGGAGGTAGAGAGGTCGGTCTGCAGGAGCGGCACGTCGTATTTTTCCGCCAGTCTGCGGGTTATGGGGCTCGGCTCGAGCGAGGTCGAGTAGATAAGCGCCTTAGGCTGGCGCGAAAGCAGGTCGGACATCCGCTTTTCCCGCTCCTCGTCGGACATCTGTTCGAGGAAGTTGAACTCGGTCTTGCCGATAAGCTGGATGCGGGAGGGCTCGAAATGATTGAAAAAGCCGGTCAGCGGGAGGCCGGGGCGGTTGACGTTGGCGTTATTGACGATAATTTTATGATCGGGGAGGAAAATGACCTTGAGATTGAGGTCATTTATAAGGTTATTCAGTAAATATTCAGGCGAGGGATCCATGCTCATAGCAGCTCCTTTCGGGGTAAAAGCCTCCGCGCGGGCGATCGGACGCCGCGGGTATTATGTAAAATATACTAATACCATTATAATTCAACCGCGGAAAAAAATCAATATGAATAAAATTGCATAAAACGCAAATAAAAATGCAAACAACCCCTTGACAAACGGGGAAAGCGGGTGTATAATCGGTGCATAAAAAATCACACGGAACGCATAAAAGTTCAAAAACAACGGCAAATAACCGATCAGATAGAATATTTATTCCTCCAAAAACAAAAAAGAAAGGGACCCGCCGAAAGGAGGCGGGTAGGTAAAGAAAAATGAAAAAGATCATGAAGATCGCTGCAATGCTCACGCTCATCGCTCTCTGCGCCGTAATGGTGATATCCTGCGGCAAGACCGAAACCCCGAAGGACACCGCGGCTCCCGCTCCGGACACCACCGCTGCTCCGGGCACCGCGGCTCCCGCTCCGGACACCGCCGGCGCCGACGACAACGTCATCGTGATGTGCACCAACGCGTCCTTCCCGCCTTACGAGTTCGTCGAGAACGGCGAGATCACCGGCATCGACGCCGAGATCGCCGCCAAGATCGCCGAAAAGCTCGGTATGACCCTCAAGATCGAGGATATGGAGTTCTCCGCGCTCATCCCCGCCGTCCAGAGCGGTCTCGCGGACTTCGCCATGGCGGGCATGACCGTCAATGAGGAGCGTCTCCAGTCGGTCAACTTCTCCACCAGCTACGCCACCGGCGTCCAGGTCGTAATCATCCCCGAAGGCTCCGACATCGCCTCCCTCGATGACCTCAACGGCAAAAAGATAGGCGTCCAGCTCGCCACCACCGGCGATATCTACGCCACCGACGACTACGGCGAGGAGAACGTCGAAGAGTACGCCACCGGCAACGACGCCGTCCTCGCTCTCACCCAGGGCAAGGTCGACGCGGTCATCATCGACAACGAGCCCGCTAAGGCTTACGTCGCCGCTAACGAGGGCCTGACCATCCTCTCCACCGAGTACGCGGTCGAGGATTACGCCATCGCTATCGCTAAAGAGAACACCGAGCTGCTTGACAAGGTCAACGCCGCTCTCGCCGAGCTCATCGACGACGGCGTCGTCACCGAGATCGTCAACAAGTACATCGGCTGATAAACGATACGCTTGTACAATGTGTTTTATGGGGGCGCTTTTGAAAAAGCCGCCCCCATACCCCCGTAAAACTTTTAGACAAAGGCTTGGGCGAAAAGACAAGGGAGAAAGTCGCGCGGAGCGCGACGGGCGGTGTGTATGCAAAATCGCTCTCGAAAGCGAGCTTTCAGAGACGATTTTGCATGCACACCTACCGCTCGACCGCAGGTCGATCGGCTTTCCCCCGCGTTACAGCTCCTTACTATAGTGTAAAAAGCTTTTGAGGGGAGTG
>JAFSSR010000111.1 GCA_017450885.1 Clostridia bacterium
TCGCGCCTCCCGCGGACTGTGTGATTTGTCAGCGAGACGCTGCAATGGGGGCAGACCATTACCGTACCGCATTGAGGACAACTGACGTAATGGTTGTAGCCGCGTCTGTTTATAAAGATTATCGCCTGCTTTCCCTCGTCAAGCGTCTCGGAAAGCTCCTTTTTCAAAAGAGCGCCGATCGAGCCGAGGTTTCCTGCGCGGTACTCCTTCCGCATATCGTAGACCGCGGCGTCGGGAAGCCTTGCGTCGCCGTACCGCTCGTTGAGTTCGACAAGCTCGTATTTCCCGGTGACCGCCTTATAGTAGCTTGAAAGCGAAGGCGTCGCGGACGCAAGCAGCATCAGGGCGTTGTTTGCCCCGCAGCGGAAACGCGCCACGTCGACCGCGCTGTACTTCGGGTCGCTGTCCGACTTATAAGTATGCTCCTGCTCCTCGTCGATGACGATCAGGCCGAGATCGTCAAAAGGGGCGAACACGGCTGAACGGGTCCCGATGCAGACGTGAGCAAGTCCGAGCCGCATCCTGCGCCAGGAGTCGTATCTCTCCCCCGCTGAAAGAGAGGAGTGCATTACGGCGATATCATCCTTGAAAAAGGACGAGAACAGACCGAGAGTCTGCGGCGTGAGCGCGATCTCCGGGACGAGGATTATCACCTGACGTCCGCGGGCGAGCGCCTCCTGCGTCACAGCGATTATGACCCGCGTTTTTCCGCTTCCGGTGACGCCGTGCAGAAGCGCGGCGCGCGGCGCGTTTTCATCGAGGAGAGCGGTGAGCCTTTCCTTCGCCGCCGCCTGTTCGCCGTTGAGCTCGTTTTCCGGCGTTTTTCCGTCCCCGGAAAAAACGGGATCGCGGAATTCGTCGTACCTGGTCAGTCTGATAAGTCCTTTATCGGCGAGCGATCTTATCTGCGCCGGCGACGCGCCGTGCTCCTCTTTCAGCTCGTCCGCGGAAAGTCTGCCGGCGAGCGAAAGGTCGCACAATATCCGCGTCTGCGCGGCGGAACGGAGCTTTGATCCGCCGTCTACGTAATCGGCGGCTTTTTCGGTTGCCTCGGCGTACACCGTGTATTTACACTCCACCGTCTGCGGTATCATCGTCCTTACAGCCTCGGCGACGGTGCAGAAGGTGTGCTCTTTTATAAAAAGGCAGAGCTTAAGCTGCTCGTCTGTAAGGCCGGCGTCTTTGTCGACCGCGGAGATAATCGGCTTCAATCCCGCCGCGCGGTCTGCGTCAACGTCCGTCACCTCGACGACCAGCGCTTTGTAAGATCCCCTCCCCCTGCCGAATGAAACAGCAACAAAGACGCCTGCGCGAATTTCATCGCGCAGGTCGTCTGGCACATAATAATCATAGGGCTTGTCTATATTATACGGGATATTCCCGATGATACAGACGCGGGCGACACGGATCTCGTCCATATGGGTCAGATCTTGTTCCCTTCGGCGTCAACTATGACGTATTCGCCGTTCTGCAGGCGGCTTATGGCGGTATCGACCGCCTTGTCGTCGCGGTACTCTTTTTTGATCATAGAGGCGATGCTCTTATCGGTCTCTTTATTTGCGATCAGCTTTTCGGCGTTGGCGCGCTGCTTTACGTACTCGTCGGTTATCTTACGGGCGCATTTCGCCGTAGCGACAACGAGGGTATAGCGGTTGTATTTTCCGTTGTTGGAAAGCTGGTCGGGAGTGGGGTACATCATTTTTTTATTCCTCCAAAATCGTTAAGATCAATTATTATTCAAGTTGAAAAACTCCGCCGGAAAATCCGGATTGCGAAGGGTGCGCATATGCTCGCACTTTACTATGGATATCAGCTCGTCGGCGGCGGCTCTTACTTCGTTGTCGTAATTGACGATGAGATAATCGTAATCGCCGTAGAACTTCATTTCCTCACGCGCGCGGTCCAGCCTGCGTTTTATGTCCTCCTCGGTGTTGGTCCCGCGTGAGCGAAGACGGTTTTCGAGCGTTTTGAAATCTGGCGGAAGGATCATGACGGAAACGGCTTCGGGGAACTTCTTTTTTATCTGCGACGCGCCGTCGACTTCTATCTCAAGTATGACGTTGAAGCCGTCGTCGCATTTGCCCTCCGTTTCGGACCGGAGCGTTCCGTAATAATTCTGACTGTATTCGGTGTGCTCCACGACCGCCCCGTCGCGGATGAACTCCTCAAACCGTTCGCGCGTGACGAAATGATAATTGACTCTGTCGATCTCACCGGCACGCGGCGCCCGGGTGGTGGCGGATACCGAATAATAGAAGCTCTTATCGCGCTCCATCGCGTCCCGGATGACGGTGCCTTTACCGGCTCCGGACGGTCCGGAAACAACAAGCAGGACTCCTTTTTTTGTCATATAGACCTCCGCTCAATCTGCATGATCGACTGTTTCTTTAAGCTCTTCCGGGGAAAGCGCGGACAGCACGATATGATCGCTGTCGCAGATTATGACCGACCTCGTCGCCTTGCCGGACGAGGCGTCTATCACCCTTCCGTCCGCTCTGCCGTCAGCCACCAGCCTCTTTATCGGGGCGGCGTCGGGGGAGACGACCGAGACGATCCGGTCCGCCGAGATCATATTTCCGTATCCGATGCCGATAAACTTCATCTCTTTACTCAATATTCTGTATCTGTTCGCGTATCTTTTCAAGCTCCGCCTTCATATCGACTACGATATGCGCTATATCGGCGTCGGAGCATTTGGAGCCGATCGTGTTGGTCTCGCGGTTCATCTCCTGGAGCAGGAAGTCGAGCTTTCTGCCCACCGGCTCGTCGCTGTTCATTATCGCTTCGAACTCGGAAAAATGGCTGTCCAGTCTGACAAGCTCCTCGTCGATCGCGACCTTGTCCGCGAATATTGCGCACTCGGTAAGTATGCGCGCCTCGTCGATCTCGATATCGAGATCGTCAAGCGTGCGGCGAAGTCTCGCCTCGAGCCTGTCGCGATATCCGGCGATACTCGCCTCGGAGAGCAGCTTGACCTTTTCCGCCATCGCCTTTACGCCGTCCTTTTTTGAAAGGAGATCGGCGCGAAGCCTTCCGCCCTCCGCCTCACGCATCGCGCTGAACGCCGCGTACGCTTCGAGCACTACCGGGCGAAGCTCCTCCCAATCCTTTTCCGTATCGGTGGTCGGCTGTTCGCTTGTAAAAACGTCCCTGTTGGCGGCGACGGTCATTGTGCTGATATCGTCGGTGAGTCCGTAGCTGTCGCGGAGATCGCGAAGCGCGGCGAGATAGCTGTCCGCGTACGCCCGGTCGAGCATGACGTGAACGCCCTCGCTCGACTTTACGGTAAGTATGACGGAAACGTCGACCTTTCCGCGTGAAAGTCCCGCCGACTGCAAAAGCGAGCGTATCTTTTCCTCAAGGGGAGAATACACTCTCGGCAGTTTGATATTGCAATCGAAAAACCTGTTGTTTACGCTCTTTATTTCTACGGTGACGTCCTTGGCGTCTGTCTGAAGAACGCCGCGGCCGTAAGCGGTCATGCTTTTAATCATATTCGATCCGGATGCTCCAAACGATGGAAAAATACTTTACCCTATATTTTACTACAAAGACTGGGTTTTGTCAACTTATAATTATAATAAAATAATGTAATCGAGACCCCGCTCAACAGAAGACGGGATATTCTTTGAGCGTTTCGTCAAGTATGGGCCGGTATTCCTTTCCCGCGATGATAAAATGCTCGCGGAGCCTGACGTCGAAGCCCGAAAAAGCCTTGTACAGCTCCCGCGTCATCAGAAGGTCTATCTTGCTCGGCTCGGTCCTTCCGCCGGGATGATTGTGCGCGACGACAAAGCCCGCGGCCCGGCGTGAAAAGACGATCTCGGCGATCTTATTGGGATTTATGTCGCTCGAAGTCACCGATCCCTCGTGCACGCAAACGACGTCGATTATATGGTCGGAAGCGTCGAACAGGACGAGAAGCACCTTCTCGCGGGTCTCGCCGATGAACCGGTTGACAAGATAGCCGCCGATCTTCTCTTTTGAAGCGTAAACGTCCCGTGACCGTACGCGGTCGGACTCGTATCGCTTCATTATGGGGAGCATCAGTTTTATAAGCGAAGCGGAGGCTTCGCCCACGCCTTTTACGCTCATCAGATCCTCCGGATCCGCTTCAAAAACGTCGGAGAGCGATCCGAAGCGATTGAGGAGCGCGTGCGCAATCGGATTTGTATTGACCCTCGGTCTCGAGTAAAACAGAAGCAATTCTATCACTTCGTGATCCGCAAAAGAATCAAGTCCATAACACAGAAACTTTTCCCTCAAGCGCAAACGGTGCTTGTCGTGCAGCTTCTCCATAAAACCCCTCAGAGTCAAAAAATGTTAAAAATTGTTTTTCTATTTAAAAAATATTATCACTTTTACGGAGAATTTACAAGCATTTTTACAAATTGTATTTGATTTTTTCGGAAAATATATTATAATAGATGTGATTGATGTTTTTTTGAAAGGATCTGACAGTATGGAACTCAAGAAACTGAACGGCTTCAAAGGGGTGGAAGGTCCCCTGCTTACGATAGTTATGGACGGCGTCGGGATAGCCCCGGACAACGGCGGCAACGCGGTCGCGCTCGCTCATACCCCTACGCTCGATATGCTAAAAGAAAAATATCCGATGGTAAAGCTCAAAGCCCACGGAACCGCGGTCGGACTTCCCTCCGACGACGATATGGGAAACTCCGAGGTCGGCCACAACGCGCTCGGCTCCGGTCAGATATTCGCCCAGGGCGCGAAGCTCGTCTCCAACTCCATAGAGAGCAAGAAGATCTTCGCTTCCGAGACCTGGAATACCCTCGTCGCAAACGTCAAGGGCAACAACTCGACTCTTCACTTCCTCGGCCTCTTTTCCGACGGAAACGTCCACTCGCATATAGATCATCTCAAGGCGCTCGTCTCCCGCGCAAAGGAAGACGGCGTACGTCGCGTACGCATCCACATCCTTCTCGACGGACGCGACGTCGGCGAGACCTCCGCTCTCGAATACGTCGTACCTTTCGAGGAATTTCTCAACGGGCTGCGCTCCGATGATTTCGACGTCATGATCGCCTCGGGCGGCGGACGGATGAAGATAACGATGGACCGTTACGAAGCCAACTGGGCTATGGTCGAGGCGGGCTGGCACACGCACGTTCTCGGCGACGGACGCTTCTTTACCGACGCCAAGACTGCAATAGAGACCCTGCGAGCCGAGACGGGCGCGATAGACCAGGACCTCGATCCTTTCGTGATCGCAAAGGACGGGAAGCCGGTCGGCCGCGTTGAAGACGGCGACAGCGTTATTTTCTTCAATTTCCGCGGCGACCGTTCTATCGAGATCAGCCGTGCCTTTGAAGGCGGCGCGGATTTCGACAAGTTCGACCGCGTCCGCGTACCCAAGATCATCTACGCCGGTATGCTTGAATACGACGGCGATCTGCACATACCTTCCCGCTACCTTGTAAATCCGCCCGAGATAACCAACACCATGGGCGAGTATCTTTGCGCCGCAGGCGTTAAGCAGGCGGCGATCTCCGAGACACAGAAATACGGCCACGTCACCTACTTCTGGAACGGCAACCGTTCCGGCAAGTTCAGCGAGGAGCTGGAGACCTACGTTGAAGTGCCTTCCGACGTCGTTCCTTTCGAGCAGCGCCCCTGGATGAAGTGCGCGGAGATCACCGACAAGGTAATAGAAATGCTCCGTTCGGGAGAATATAAGTACATCAGGTGCAACTTCCCCAACGGCGATATGGTCGGTCACACCGGAAGCCTTGACGCCACGAGGATAAGCATGGAGGCTTTGGACCTTCAGCTCGCGCGTATACTTCCGGTGGTAGACGAGGTAAAGGGCGCGGCGATAATCACGGCAGACCACGGGAACGCCGACGAAATGTACGAGGTAGACAAAAAAACGGGGGAGATCAAGCTGGGCAAGAACGGCAAGCCGAAAGCCAAGACCAGCCACACCCTCAATCCCGTTCCCTGCTTTATTTACGACAATTTCACCGCAGATAAGTATGACGTAGTCGACGGAAGCTACGGGCTTTCCGACATCGCCGCCACCACGGTCAATCTCCTCGGCTACGAAGCCCCGGAGATGTGGGATCCCTCGATAATAAAGGTAAAATGATCCGCTCTGAAAGGAGCTTTGCATGACAGACCCGACCGGCAGAAACGATCATAACGCGGGCGGAGCCGGCGACGCGCCCGACAGGGGCTCGCTCGCCTACACGCTCGCGCATATGACTCCCGATATGATTACCCCCGCCGAAGGCGTTCACGATAACAGAGACTCCGCGGCGAAAAGGCGAAAGATCATTATGACGGCGATCTTTGTCGTTTCGGTCTGCGTCTTTATCGGAAGTCTGATCTCGATATTGGACAAGCTGTCGTGGTACAAAAGGTCGGAGGACTTTTACAGCGATCTTGTAAAAGATATGATCGAGGAGCATTCCCGGCTCGACGCCGATCTGCCCGCGCCGCCCGTCCCTCCCTTCGGGAGCCGCGTCAAGGCGGGCGAAAGCACGCTCGACCGCGCCCTTTACGAGAGGATGAAGTCGAGGCTGACCGCACTCAAAGCGGTCAATCCGGACATCTGCGGCTGGATCAACATACCCGGAACAAAGCATATCAACTATCCTATATTGCAGGCGTCGGACAACGAATATTATCTTCAGCGCGAATACACGGGCGGATATCTCCCCGCCGGATCGATCTTTGTCGATTACAGATGCGACCGGGATTTCAACGGCAACTTCAACACCGTGATCTACGGACACAACATGGAAAACGGGCTGATGTTCAGCGAGCTTATCAACTATCTGGACGAGGACTTTTTCCGCGAAAACAAGTACGTTTATATCTACACCGAATACGGCGTTTACACCTACGAGGTGTTCGCGGTATTCAAGGCGGATTATATGTACAAGTA
The DNA here is from genome assembly GCA_017450885.1 of Clostridia bacterium. GTDB lineage: Bacteria > Bacillota > Clostridia > Oscillospirales > CAG-272 > RGIG3438. The sequence goes on from JAFSSR010000111.1 coordinate 6,911, forward strand.
CGTTGAGACCGCCTTCGAAACACACGAGGAGTTCATAGACTTTGCATACGAGATGAAGTCAAACTCCGTATTTACCCGGGAAGGGATCGAATTCGACCGCGACTCGCGCATCATAACTCTTTCGACCTGCACCAACGCCCGCCGCACCGACAGATACGCCGTCCAGGCGCTTCTCGTCGACGCTTATAACGGATAAGGAAGTAACGAACGATGGTCTCTTGCGTAATACCGATGTATAACGAACAAAGCATAGCCGAGAGCTCGATGCGCGAGCTCGCCGCGGCTATGTCGAGGTCGTTCGACGAATGGGAGATCGTCATTTCGAACGACGGCAGCACCGACGGTACAAAAAGGATCGCCGAGAGGCTCTGCCGCGATATTCCCGGTATAAGGCTTACTTCCTACCCCGACAACCGGGGCAAGGGCTCCGCCGTCCGGGAAGGCGTACTCGCCTCCAAAGGCGACGTCGTGATATACACCGACTGCGACCTCGCTTACGGGACGGACGTACTGCCCGTCATGGTCGATAAGCTGAAAAGCGACGGCTCCGACGCGGTCATCGGATCGCGCAATCTTTCACCGGAAGGATACGCGGGCTACACCTTCCTGCGCAGGCTGGCGTCAAAGACCTACATAAAAGTGATCTCCCTTGCCGCCGGATTTAAACACAGCGACTCGCAGTGCGGGATAAAATGCTTCCGCGGAGAAGCGGCGAGAAAGATATTCTCGGCGTGCAGGATAAACGGATTTGCCTTCGACCTCGAGGCTCTTATGACCGCGGAGGCTATGGGGTATACCGTCACCGAGCAGCCGGTTACGATCATCAATCACCGCGAGAGCGCGTCAAAGGTGCGGCTCTTCCGCGACACGTTCAAAATGCTGCGCGACATCAGAGGGATAAAACGGCGCTTAAAGAAAGAGTTTAAAAAGAATAATAATTGACCTGCCTATACTGCCGCGCGGTATCACGCCGAAAGGTATTACCGTGAGGAAAGTCCGGGCTCCGAAGGACAGGATAACGGATAACGTCCGCCGGGGGCGACCCCAGGGAAAGTGCAACAGAAATAGACCGCCGCGAAAGCGGTAAGGATGGAAAGGCGAGGTAAGAGCTCACCGGCACACTGGCGACTTTGTGCAAATGTAAACCCTATCCGGAGCAACACCGTATGCAGAAGCGGGCTTTTTGCCCGGCGCTTGTCCGGCGAAATTCTGCGGGTGGCATGGAGCTTTGCGGCAACGTAAAGCCAAGATAGATGGCAGTACGCGACAGAACCCGGCTTACGGGCAGGTCTTTTTATTATTATAAAAACCGTTACGCTCACTTTATTGTGTTCGCGTAACGGTTTTATTATTTTTAAAACACTATAGTAAAAAAATGATCCGGTATAAACGTCAAGAAAAAAGAGAAACGCCGTTCAAGCGGCGTTCAAGCGTTTCTCATACAAAAAAGTAGTTATCTCTGTTCGGCGTATCTCTCGCAGATAAGCAGCGGCTCTGTCTCTCCGTCGAGAGTAAAGCTGACAAAGGTGTTCCCTTTAAATACGAGCTCGCCTTTGTCCCCCTCCGAGAAGAGAGAGGCGTTGTCTTTTCCGCGGATGGCGAGCGATACGGTCTTCCCTTCGGGTAGTTCGAAACAGACGTAGTTGACGTCCTGACCGTAGAGCACTTTTTGTTCAAAGCCGATCACCGCGGCACGCGCCGTGACCTTGCTTCCGCTGCCGTCACCGTAGATCAGACGCGAATTGTAATGCTTGTAGTAATGATCGAGCTCGGTCATCTTCGGCTTGCTTGTCAGCTTAATGATCAGAAAGATCGCGCTGACGAGGACAGCTATACCGAAAAGGACCAGAAGAAGGATGGTTATACTTTCCATATAAATACCGCCGCACGTTTTTCCAAAAAAAGGTTTTTTAGTATTTTACCATATCGACATAATATTGTCAACAAAAAACGTGTCGAAATTATTAAAAATACCATACCATTTTTTGTTTTATGAATTATACCGTGTAAATTGTAACATATTATTTCAAAAATGTCAATCATCGTAGACATATAATCATACACGCTTTGGTAAAGTATAGGAGTGGAGGTATGTAGGCGATGACAGACTTTGTAAAAACCGCACCGGGAACGGTTATAAAAGAGTTAAGAAAAGAAAGCGGCCTTTCGCAGGAAGTATTGAGCGGTCTGGCAGGTATAGCAAGAAGCCATATTGCAATGATAGAGTCGGGGCAAAAACAGCCGAATTTTGAAACCATCTGGAAACTTGCCGTAGCCCTCAATATTCCTCCACATAAACTTGTAAAAAAAATAGAGGAAGAAGCCGAAAGAGTCAACGGGCGAATAAGTTAGAGAACAAGTGACAGTAAATAAATATCCGATCCATGAATAAGCGAAGGATCTACGATGATCTCTCTGATCATCGTAGATCCTTCGCCTTTTAACTCTGCGGGATTATACGATCCCTTTTTCCTCATCGCTCCGGGATACTATATATTTCGGAGTTTTTTCGCTCGTTCGGCGTCCCGGGCGAAAGTCTTTAAAAGAAACTCTCCCGTGTATGATCCGGGCGTTTTCGCCACCTCCTCAGGCGTTCCGCAGGCGACGACGGCGCCGCCGCCGTCACCGCCCTCCGGTCCGAGGTCGATGATGTAATCCGCGGTCTTTATCACGTCGAGATTATGCTCGATGACTACCACCGAATTTCCGTTTTCAACAAGCCGCTGGAGCACCTGGATGAGCTTTGCGACGTCGGCGGTATGAAGTCCGGTCGTAGGCTCGTCAAGAATATAAATGGTCTTCCCCGTGCTCCGCTTTGAAAGCTCGGTAGACAGCTTTACGCGCTGCGCCTCTCCGCCGGAGAGCTCTGTGGAAGACTGTCCGAGCTTAACGTACCCCAGTCCCACGTCCACAAGCGTCTGGAGCTTGCGCTTTATTTTCGGCAGACTGTCGAAGAAGGCGAGCGCCTCGTCTACCGTCATATTCAGCACTTCGTAGATGTTCTTGCCCTTATACTTCACCTCCAGGGTGTCGTGGTTGTATCTGCGGCCGTGGCAGGTATCGCAGGTGACGTAAACGTCAGGTAGAAAGTGCATCTCTATCTTTTTCACGCCGTCGCCCTCGCACATCTCGCAGCGCCCGCCTTTGAGATTGAAGGAGAAGCGGTTTGCCTTATAGCCTCTCGCCTTCGCGTCGGGAGTGGCGGCAAAAAGCTCGCGCAGCTCGGTGAACAGACCCGTGTAAGTCGCCGGGTTGGAGCGCGGGGTACGTCCTATCGGGCTCTGGTCGATCTGGATCACCTTGTCGAGCGATTCCGCGCCGTCGATGCCGTCGTGCTTACCCGGGAAGGTAAAGGCGCGGTTGAGCTTGCGCGCAAGCGACTGATAAAGAATGGAGTTAACGAGCGACGATTTGCCCGATCCGGAAACGCCGGTTACGCAGAGGAAAAGCCCGAGCGGGAATTTGACGTCGATATTTTTGAGGTTGTTCTCTCTCGCTCCGCGGACGGTGAGGAAATTTCCGTTCCCGGGCCGCCGCTTTTTCGGTATTTCTATCATCATCCTGCCGGAAAGATAGTTGCCGGTTATCGAGTCGGTATTTGCCCTGATCTCGTCCGGCGTCCCGCAGGCGACCACCTCGCCGCCGTGGATCCCGGCGCCCGGACCTATATCTATGATATAGTCCGCCTCCTCCATGGTCTCCTCGTCGTGCTCTACGACGATAAGGCTGTTCCCCGCGTCGCGCAGCTTCTTGAGTGCGGCGATCAGCTTGGAGTTGTCGCGCTGATGGAGACCTATGGACGGCTCGTCGAGTATATAAAGCACCCCCATCAGAGAGGAGCCGATCTGCGTCGCCAGCCTTATCCTCTGCGCCTCTCCGCCTGAAAGCGTGCCCGCCTTGCGGGAAAGAGTGAGGTAATCGAGTCCGACGTTTATAAGGAAGGTCAGTCTGGCCTTGACCTCCTTGATGATCTCTTTTGCTATCACCTGCTCGCTCGGTGTGAACTGCAGCGTATTGACGAATTCCAGAGCCTTCGTCACCGAGGTGTCGCAGAATTCGAATATATTCTTCCCTCCCACGGTGACGGAGAGGATCTCGGGGCGCAGGCGTTTTCCCTTGCATACGGGACAGGGGATGTTCTCGATGAATTCCTCGTAGTAGTCCTGTCCCCAGGTCTCGCTGCGCTGCTGGATCATATTAAGAAGGCCCTCGTACTTGAAATTGGGCTTCTCATGAGGCGTGCCGTCGAACCAACGCGTTATGTTGTAGGTGTCGTCGCTTCCGTAAAGGAAGACCTGCAGAGCCTCCTCCGAAAAGTCGCATATCGGAGTGTCTATGGTAAAGCCGTACCGCTTGCCGACAGCCATGAACACCGGGCCGTTCCAGGTGTCCTCGCCGACCGATTTAAATCCGTTGACCGCCACGGCTCCCTCTCTCAACGACAGACTTTTGTCCGGGATAACGCGGTCATACGAGATACGGCGCAGCTCGCCGATGCCCAGGCACTCCGGGCAGGCGCCCATCGGGTTATTGAAGGAGAACATACGCGGAGCAAGCTCGCTGACGCTTATCCCGTGCTCCTCGCAGGCGTAGTTTTGCGAGAAATTGAGCCTGTCGGGGCCTTCGGCAGCCCCTTCGGGACGCTTAACTATCGCGACGGCGACGTTGCCCTCGGCGAGCGTCGAAGCGGACTCGATGGAGTCGGAAAGGCGCGAACGGATGTCCGGCTTCATCACCAGACGGTCCACCACCACGTCTATATCGTGCTTTTTGTTTTTCTCCAGCGTGATCTCGTCGGAAAGGTCGTGCATCTCGCCGTCGACGCTTACGCGGACGTAACCGTTTTTGCGCGCCGACTCGAAGACCTTCTCGTGCATCCCTTTTTTCGCGCGGACCACCGGGGCAAGCACCATAAAGCGCGTGCCTTCGGGGAGCGTCAGTATCTGTTCGATTATGGTATCGACCGACTGCTGGCGTATTTCCTTTCCGCACACGGGACAATGAGGTATTCCGACGCGAGCGTACAGAAGACGGAGATAGTCGTATATCTCCGTGACCGTGCCGACCGTGGAGCGCGGGTTTTTGGAGGTCGTCTTCTGGTCGATCGAAATTGCGGGGGAAAGCCCCTCGACCGTGTCGATATCCGGCTTGTCGAGCTGACCGAGGAACATACGGGCGTATGACGAAAGAGACTCGACAAAGCGCCTGTGCCCCTCTGCGTAGATCGTATCGAAGGCGAGCGACGATTTGCCCGAGCCGGAAAGTCCCGTAAACACGACGAACTTGTCGCGCGGGACCTTTACGCTGATATTTTTGAGATTGTGTACGCGCACGCCGCTGAGTGAAATGTATTTTTCCGACATATCGTTATTCCTATTATCCTGTTTTGTTTGTTATCTTTTAATCGCGGGAGCGTTGCGCTTGCCGCGCCTGACGTTTCCGCCGTTATTCTTCCGCCACCGAGTCCTTTATGGCTTTTATCCTGTCGCGGAGCTCCGCCGCTTTCTCGAATTCGAGCGATCCGGCGGCGATCTTCATCTCCTCGGTGAGCTGTTCGATAAGCGCCGCCCTCTGCTTGGGCGAGATCTTCTTTGCTGCCGGCTTCTTTTGTCCCTTCTTGTCTTCCTTTGCGCCGAGGTCTATAAGCTCTCTGACCTCCTTTACGACGCTGTGCGGCTCTATGCCGTTTTCCTCGTTGTATTTTTTCTGTATCGCGCGGCGGCGCTCGGTCTCGTCTATCGCCGCCTTCATGGAGCGGGTGACGGTGTCGGCGTACATGATGACCTTGCCGTCCACGTTTCGCGCCGAACGGCCTATCGTCTGAATGAGAGAGGTCTCGGAACGAAGTAGTCCCTCTTTGTCCGCGTCGAGTATGGCGACAAGCGCGACCTCCGGGATATCGAGTCCCTCGCGGAGCAGGTTTATTCCGACCAGGACGTCGAACTCGCCGAGGCGAAGATCGCGTATGATCTCGGTGCGCTCCATGGTCTCGACGTTGTGGTGGATATACCGCACCTTTATCAGATTGAGCTGTAGGAACTCGGTAAGATCCTCCGCCATTTTCTTTGTGAGCGTGGTAACAAGTACGCGGTATCCGCGCGCGACCGTGTTCCTGATCTCGCCGATAAGATCGTCCACCTGCCCCTCGGCGGGACGGACCTCGACCTCGGGATCGACAAGTCCGGTCGGACGGATGATCTGCTCGACCACCTGCTCGGCGTGTTCCTTTTCGTACGGTCCGGGGGTAGCCGAAACATAGACAGCCTGTCCTACGCGCTCCTCGAATTCCTCAAAACGCAGCGGTCTGTTGTCATACTCCGACGGGAGGCGGAAGCCGTATTCGACAAGATTATGCTTGCGGGCGAAGTCGCCCCCGCTCATCCCGCGTACCTGAGGAAGCGTGACGTGCGACTCGTCAACGAAGAGCAGAAAGTCCTTCGGGAAGTAATCAAGAAGTGTGTACGGCACCGATCCCGGCGCGCGGCCCGAAAGTATGCGCGAATAGTTCTCGACGCCCGAGCAGTAGCCTATCTCCGAGAGCATCTCGATATCGTACTTCGTGCGTTCTTCGATGCGCTGCGCTTCGATCAGCTTGCCCTGCGACTTGAAGAACTCGACACGGTCGAGCATCTCCTGATAGATCTCGTCGAGAGCCGCTTCCCTGTGCTCCGGAGAGACGGCGTAGTGGGTCGCCGGGAATATCGGAACGTAGCTGACGTCCTCTATCACCTTCCCGGTGACCGTGCTGAACTCGCAGAGGCGGGTCACCTCGTCGTCCCAGAACTCAACGCGCACGCCGCGATTGTCATATGAGGACGGATAGATCTCCACAACGTCGCCGCGCACGCGGAACTTGTTTCGCGTAAAGCTGATATCGTTCCTGTCGTAATTTATTGCGATAAGGCGGGAGATAAGCTCGTCGCGATCGAGGGTCATCCCGACGCGCAGACCGATCAGAAGGCTCTGGTATTCGGCGGGGTCGCCGAGAGAGTAGATGCAGGATACGCTGGACACTATGATAACGTCCCGCCTCTCGAAAAGAGCGGAGGTCGCGGAGTGGCGGAGCTTGTCTATCTCGTCGTTAACGCTGGAGTCCTTTTCGATATATATGTCCTTACCCGGTATATAAGCCTCCGGCTGATAGTAGTCGTAGTATGAGACGAAATACTCCACGGCGTTCTCCGGAAAGAACTCCTTAAACTCGCTGCAAAGCTGGGCGGCAAGCGTCTTGTTATGAGCGAGGACGAGCGTCGGACGGTTGAGGCGGGCTATTACGTTTGCCATCGTGAAGGTCTTGCCCGAGCCGGTCACGCCGAGAAGTATCTGCTTGTCCATCCCCGCCTCGATGCCGCGGACAAGCCCTTCTATCGCTTCCGGCTGATCGCCTGTCGGCTGATAAGGCGAAACGAGCTTGAATTTGTTGACGCTTCCCTTCATTATTATCTCCTTTTGGTGTCTATATACGGACAGTAAATACGACTTTTTCGAAAAAAACATTAAATCAGTTTATTATACCACATTAGTTTCCCGATATCAACCGGTTTATTAAAAAAACACGGATAATAAAAATATTCCGGCTATGAAAAGCGATCCTGAAAATAAAAAACGGACCCAGCGAAAAAACGCGGGGGTCCGTTTTGCATTATCAAGATATGTTAACAGTCCGGAAGGTCAGTCTTCCCAGAGGTCGGGATCGAGAGTGGCGCTCCAGTTGTCGGGATACTTCATCCCAAGCTCGCGAAGCTCGTTGTAGAAAGCGGTCGAGAGTTCTGAGAACGCCGTCAGATCGGCATCGGATCTGCTCTCCTTATACTGCGCGTAGGCCATATTGCAGGCGATATACTTAAGCGGCATATAGCTCTGTCTCACAGCCGCGAGCTGCTCATCGGTATCGCAAAGCTCTATCGCGCGGTCGAAGAGCGAGGCGAGATAGTCGATGTTTTCCTTCCACTGATCGCGCGTCAGTACGGAATCCCATCTGTCGCCGACTCCGTTATAGGTCCACCAGTGATTTGCGGAGGAAAGCTCCTCCATCTTGTCGATATACTCGCGCATAAGCGCCCAGCCCGAGCCGCACCGCGCCTTGAGGAAACGGTCGATAAGGTCGGAATAGGTCTTCGCCGACATGAAAGGATCCCAGGTCAGCCTCGCCATAAGGAAGGGACGAAGCCCGTCGAACTCATAGTTATCGAAGTAGAATTCGCGGTAACCCTTGTAATTCTCTATCCCCGCAAAAAAGCCGAAGGTGTCGCGGATCTCGTAGAAATCGGGAAATACGTTGTAATCGGAAGTGTTGTTGCCGGTGAAGCTGTTATTGTATATCGTCTTATATACCTCGCACCATCCGGCGACGTTCTTCAGATACTTGACGTTGCGCGGGCAGTCCGGATCGTTCATCCCGTGAGACTCGCATACCGTGTCCGATTTCAGGAGCAGGATGCAGTTGTCGGGAGGGGTTATATCCTTTTTGGGGACGTATTTTAAATCGCCGTACTTTTCGAGGAAAGCCTGATACTTTTCATTGGAGATCTCACTTTCCAGCTTGGGGCGTACCGCTGTCTGGTCACATCCGTACTGCATAAACCTGACGTTGGGGTATTCCTCGCTGAACGCCTCGGAGACGAAGGTAAGGATCTGAGTATAGGTCGCGCCAAATCCCCACAGACGGAATATATCCCTGCAGTGCTCGCACTGGCAGTATTTCCCGCTGTCGCTCTGGTCGACGTGGACGATCGCGACCGCGTTTTTGTTGTCTCCCAGCCTGTTTTCAAGTATTATCCCGACGTTGCGGATGATGGTATCAATGGCGCCCGGCTCGGAGAGGCAGGGGTCGCGGCTGAGATAATGATGCTCATGATGGCCGGAGGAAATAGGCGAGTCGCCGTACTCGCATCCCGGACATCCGAGAAGCGGGAGAGCGTGGCTGAGATTGAGCATCAGCCGGTCGCCGTCGGGCGTGCCGAAGAAATGATCGTCGCCCCAGTTGTCAAAAATGACGCCGTTCTCGTAGCGCGACTGCTTTGCCGTGCGGACTCCGTCCGCAATACTCGCGGACTTCATGGACGCGTATGAGAAAAGCCCTTTGCCGATATAGGTCGCTCCGCAAACGTCTTCAAGGAAACGCGCCACGGCGCAGGACGTGCCGTACTGCCCGTCAGGGCAGGTAAAAACAAGGTAATTGCCGCGCATCTCGTAGATATACGTCGGAAGCGAGAAATCACGGTCTACTGAAATGAGACCTTTTTCTTCCCTGTCCGTCTTTCCGATAAGGATCTCGCACGCGCCTTCGACCGCGGCGCGGTCGACGTCTCTGTATACCTCAAGCTCGGCTCCGCAGATGCTCGAAAGAGCGGAAGCTAAAAATTCAGCGGCTTCTTTATTGTCGTCGTGCAGCTTAAAGGTATCGTCCGCCCCGTATACGATAACGAACTCCGAGATATCATGTCCGCCGAGAGACAGACTTCCGACCGGATGATCGCCGCCTAAATTCTTTTCGAGCGCGGACCTGATAAATGTGGCGGCCTGCGCGCGGGTGACTGTGCCCTTGGGGGACAGAAACGGAACTCCGTTCGACGTGCCGGTACCGCTGATAAGCCCGTTCTCAGAAGCCCATCTGAGCGCGTTGACCGCCCATCCGCTCGCATTGGACTTATCGCCGAAAGAGTCGAACGCCTTTCCTCCCTTGTATTCCGTCCCGACTCCCGAATACTCGAGAAGGCGGCGGAGCATAAGGACGAACTGCTCGCGCGTAATGACGGCGTTGGGTGAAAAGCTGTTTCCGCCGGTCCCGGCGGTGATCTTTTCTTTAGCCGCCCATACGACGGGACGGGTATACCATTTTCCGTCCGGTACGTCGGAAAAATCGCTGTGAGCGTATTCGGCGGTCTTCAGATCGACGCCGGCTACCGCGGCGAAGACGGTGACCATCATAGCGCGGGTCATCCCCTTGTTGGGAGAGAAGGTGTTCGCGGAGTCGCCCGCCATATATCCGTTGCGGTAACACCATAAAACGCTCGCGGTGTACCACTTGCCCGCGGGGACGTCGATGAACGGGTTTTCATCACCGGCGGCGGCAACAAACGGCAGCGCCGCGGTAAGCATAATAACGCAGAGTATAACGGAGATCGCTTTTTTCATTTTATTACCCCTCAAAATTCTATCTCCATACCGTCGTATGAAGTCAGTATTCCTTCCTTCTCGGCGATCGGGAGATAGTCGCAGTAATTGACGTCGTCTCCGCTGTGCGAGAAGTGGTTGGATATGAATATCGTATCATCATCGCATAGTCCGAGCCCGCGAAGGCGTTCGCGCAGCTCGATGTTCTTGCCGAGGCACATATGCTCGTCGTAGCCGATCTGAAGCGCGGCTCCCTCCGTGCAGTCCATGGATACCAGACCGAGGCGCGGCTTTGCGCCGGCGAGATAGTCCCAGGTCTCATTCGGAAAGATACCGGTATCGTTTGCGTAGAGCAGTCCTTTTTTCCCGTCTTCAATTAGGTAAATATACGGGTGCGGAGTGCCGTGAGCCGCCTTGAGCGGAGTAACCGTCAGACCCGCGATATCGTACGGGACAAAAGGCTCGATCTGCTTGAACACAAAGCGCGTCGGGTATCTTTTCGCGTACTTTTCGACCTTTGGATAGAGGTCCTCGCTTCCGTAAAGGGTAAACGGCGGCCAGCCATCCGGAAGCTCGGAGTAGCCGGGGTTTAGATTTGAGAGATCGTCCGGATAGAAGTGATCGCTGTGCTCGTGCGTGACTATACAGTGGCGGATGCTTACGAGCTCGAGCCCGAAACGGAACATATTCATAAAGGTGTCGGGATTGAACTCTATAAGCAGCTTGCCGTCGACGAGCGCCTGCGAGCGCGCGCGCAGCTCCCTGCCTCCCAGCTCTCTCGCCTTGCGGCAGATTTTGCAATCGCAGAAGGGGCCGGGTATCGCCTCTACCGCGGCGGTTCCTAAATACTTGATCTTCATACTGACTCCGTAAAATATTTAAACTTTCATTGTGTATTCGGATACGTCGAGCACCGTCTCTCCGTCTATCTGCAACGCCGCCGGACGGTCGAATTTGACGGTTATCTCCCTGCCCTCGTGAAGCGCGACCATCTTCGTGCGCTTTACGTGTTCCCCCTTGAATATCGACGGGAACGCCATCAGCGTGCGCAGTCTGCCGTAGCCGTGCATTATCATCACGGTTATCTTTTTGTCGTCGGATATGCGCTTCTGATCCGGCGTCGGATACATTCCGCCGCCATAGCACTTTCCGTTCATGGTAGGTGCGATCCACGTCTTTTTATACGTGTACTTTTTGCCGTCCACGGTCACCTCGGCAAGAGTGGGCTTATAGTGGAAAAGCAGTCCTTTAATGGCTATGCCGGCATAGTTGATCGGCTCGTTCGGCTTGGTCTCGCGCAGCTTGTCGCCCACTTCGCAGCAGTAACCGTCTATTCCGTAGCCCACGCCGTTGAGGACTCGATAGCTTTTCCCTTTTACTGTAACAACAGGAAGATCGCGGATGTAATCGTTTGCCTTCTGAGGCGGGGTGTTCTCGTCCCAGCCCATTTCGCGCCAGAAATCGCTTCCCGTTCCGGTGGCGTAAAAGTAGACGTCGTGCGCGAGGTCGATGCCGTCGGTATCGTTGATAAAGCGGTTGAAGGTCCCGTCTCCGCCGCAGACGACTATGAGATCATCGGGCTCCAGTTTTTTCAGAAATTCGTTATAGTCGATCCCGACGACGTCCGTGTATATCAGCTCCTTGTCCTTCCAAAGCTCCCTGACCTTGTTCGCCTTATCTTCTCCCGCTCCGTTGCCGGACATTTTGTTGAAAAGAACATACGCTTTCATTGTCGCACCTCTAAAGAAATATGTTTATTTTTCAAGATCGTTGAGAAGGGTCTCGCGGACCATGTCTCCGATGTTGTTCGTCCGCGTCGTCTTTACGGTTTCCGGGGGTATGACGTCGAGAATGTTGATCTCTACGCGGCTTCGGCGCAAGGGATAATTCATATGTATTTTTTCGGTCCCTTTCACCGAGACGACAACGACCGGAACGCCCGCCTTCTGCGCGATCCGGAAGACCCCGTTATGGAACGGGAGCAGTCCCTCTCCGTAGTTGCGGGTCCCTTCCGGGTATACGGCGACGGATACCTCGTCGTCGGTCATCAGCTTTGCGGCGCGGTTTATCGTTCTCGCGGCGTTCATCGGATCGTCGCGGTCGATAGACATGAAACAGCATTTGCGGATTATACGACCGAAAGCCGGGATGTTGAAATTCGACGGTTTTGAGATATACGCCAGCTTTTGCTTACGCATCACGTGCCACGTCAGAATGGGATCGAATTTTGAACGGTGATTTCCGACAAGCAGAAATCTACCCGCGGGGAGCTTTTCAAGTCCGCTCGTCTTGACGGTTATTCGCGCGAAAACGACCGCGAAAAAGGTTGAATAATAGAGCAAAGACCTGTAGTAAGCGCTGTCAACGGAATACTCCTTCGCGCCGTTGACGAAAAGACTGCTGATGATTACGACCAGGACCGAAACAAGCAAAAACGCAAGGACGGCGAAAACGACGCTCAGAATGATCTTCAGAACCATATCAGTCGGACGAACCTTTCCTGCTGTTCTCGACTATACGGTCGCGCTCGGCGTCCTTATTCCAGAGATACGAGAACCGCATTTCGGTACCCTTGCGGATCCTGCGCAGGTTCTCAACGTGCTTATAAACGATCACGGCGGTTATAAGCACGAGGACAAGCGCTCCGGCGATATCGCCGGTCATAACGCCGTAAACGACCGGAAACGCCGCCGACGCGGTAAGCGGGACGAAGCAAATATAATTGGTAGCGAACAGGATAATGAATTCGCACCCGAGCATGATGAGAAACACTATCGGATCGAAAGCGAGTATGGCTCCTCCGAGGCAGGCGAGTCCTTTTCCGCCTTTGAAGCGCATATACGGCGGGAATATATGCCCGTAAACCGCGCCGACCGACGCCGCCGCGAAAGCGAGATGTCCTTCGGGAAAGACCAGACAGGCAAGCTTTACGACGCCGTAAGCCTTTCCGATATCAAAGAGGATACAGAACGCCCCGATGCCCTTACCCATTGTGATCAGGGCGTTTGAGCCTCCCGCGTTCCCGGATCCGGACCCGCGGATATCAAAGCCTTTTATCCTTGCGATGATATATGACGGGTTGAGCGCACCCGCCGCATATCCCATAAGAAGACAAAAAACGACGTACATTTTTCCGTCCCGACAAATAAAAAGTACTTTACATTATTTTATCATCAAATTATTAATAAATAATTAACAACAGCGTCGAAAAAACAGATAATATGAAAAAACTCATATTGACCGGAGCTGACTTATATTGTATAATAAAGAAAAAAGGAAAGGTCACGGAACGATGTACGGAATAAAAAAGAATTTCGGTTTCGGATGTATGCGCCTCCCGATGAAGGACGGCGAGGTGGACTCAGCCGAGTTTTCAAAAATGGTCGACGCGTTTCTCGACGCCGGTTTCAACTATTTCGACACCGCGCACGGCTATCTCGACGGGAAAAGCGAGCCCGCGCTGAAAGAGTGTCTGACCTCGCGCTATCCGCGGGACAGATATATTCTGACCGACAAGCTGTCAGGCTGGCATTTTGAGAAGGAGGAGGATATCCGTCCCCTCTTCGCAAAACAGCTCGAAGCCGTTGGAGTCGATTATTTCGACTTCTATCTTATGCACACGCAGGACGCAAAATTCTTTGAAAAATTCAAGCGGCTGCGGGCGTACGAAACCGCGCTGGAGCTAAAAGCCGAAGGGAAAATCAAGCATTTCGGGATCTCCTTCCACGACTCCGCCGACGTGCTGGAGCGGATCTTGACCGAGTACCCGCAGATAGAGGTCGTACAGATACAGTTCAACTATCTCGACTACGACGATCCCGCCGTCCAGTCCCGCAAATGCTACGAGGTCTGCCGGAAATTCGGCAAGCCTGTCATAGTGATGGAGCCGGTCAAGGGCGGAAGCCTCGCCCGTCTCCCCGAGGAAGCGCGGAAGATATACGAAAGCGCGGGAAATATGAGCGCCGCAAGCTACGCGATAAGGTACGCGGCGGGCTTCGAGGGCGTCATGACGGTCCTTTCGGGCATGAGCGACCTCGCCCAGACTCTGGATAACATTTCATATATGAAAGACTTCAAACCGCTGGACGAGCGGGAAATGAGCGCCGTAAACGGAGTCCTTGAAGTATATAAAGCTCTTCAAGTCGTTCCCTGCACCGCCTGCTCCTATTGCACCAACGTCTGCCCGCAGGGGGTCAAGATTCCCGATATCTTCGCCTGCGTAAACTCGAAAAAGACGTTCAACAACTGGGGCGCGGATATGTACTACGCAAAGCTGACCTTGGACGGAGGAAAAGCGTCCGACTGCGTCGGATGCGGCTCCTGCGAGGAGGTCTGCCCCCAGCATATAGAGATACGCAGCTGCCTTAACGATGCGGCGGAGATGTTTGAGAAAGAGTAGGATTTAAAACTGATACCGTGTGAAGCTGATTTTTCCCGACGGTATCAGTTTTTTTATTTGGCCCTTGACTTGAATAATCTTTTATTTTTTTGAAAACATGTTGCGCTTTTCGACTTTTTCTTTACTATACAGATAGAGACAGATCAACACGAAAGGTACCGTGCTATGGAAGACGCCCTGATAATCGAACTGTATAATAAACGCGACGAGCGCGCCATTACCGAAACGGATCAAAAATACGGAAAATACTGTTTCGTAATAGCAAAAAACATCCTTTCTGACGACGGCGCGTCGGAGGAATGCGTAAACGACACATGGCTTACCCTTTGGGGACTTATCCCGCCGGAGGTGCCTAAATGTCTTCGCGCGTTCTGCGGCAAGATAACGCGCAATCTCGCGCTTGTCGCATACAACAAGGCGGTCGCCGTCAAACGCGGCGGCGGACAGACCGCGCTTGCCATCGAGGAGCTTGACGATTGTATAAGCCCCGAAAACGTCGAGCGGGAATGTGAGATCAAGGAGCTCGCCCGCGTGATCGACTCTTTTCTGCGCGCGCTCCCGAAAAAGGAATGCGATATATTTGTCGCAAGATACTATTTTACATACCCGACCGGGGAGATAGCCGCGAAATTCGGTATGTCCGAAAATCACGTGAGGGCCGTCCTTTCGCGCACCCGCAAGAAGCTTGCCGAACGTCTCGGAAAGGAGGCGTGGACAAAATGAAGAACACCGACCTTTTCGCCGCCGTAAGTAATATCGACGAATCGCTTATCGAGCGAAGCTATAATGCAATGAACGGGTCCCGTAAACGGATCCCGATAGTGATCAAACGGGCGGCTATAGCCGCGGCGTGTATCGCCATAGCGATATCGTCCATACTGGTCATTAAACGCGGAGGAGCCCCCGCCGTCATAGACAAGGACGGATTCCATATTGAAAACGGAGTTCTGATCTCTTATTCGGGCGATGAAAGCGACGTTGTGATCCCCGATGAGGTCGAATGCATCGCAGACTTCGCGTTCGCAGATAATCCAAACGTAGAAGAAATCACCGCGGTCCACCTCGGAACAAGCGTTAAAAGAATAGATATCAACGCATTCGCCGGACTTAAATATCTTAAGGAGATCGACGTTTACGAAAAGAACGATTCGTTCGTGTGGTCGGACGGTCTGCTGCTCAGCGCGGACGGAACCGTGCTTTTGCGCTATGAACGCGAGGGAGAGAGCTTATTCAAAATACCCGATACAGTCCGTTACGTCGCGGCGTATGCGGTTTATTCCGATTCACTCATAGAGATAGATTTCGGAAGCAAACTTGTTGCAATAGGAAACTACGCTTTTTCTAACATCACCGGGCTAAAGTCGATCATGCTTCCTGATACTGTAGAATATATCGGGGAAGGTGCGTTCTACGGTTGCCGTTCCGCAGTTGAAGGACATATTCCTAAGAACGCGGCGGTCGGAGAGTCGGCTTTTGAAATGGTGCCCTTTTACAATTCCGCGATCGCAGGGGAGATCTGCCCCGGGGAGGAGATCGCCCGCGGACTGATTAATCCCTCCGGCGCATTTTTAAAAAGCGATCTTTCCGCCTTTACCGACGAAGTGGACATAATTCTTTCCGGAATGCGCGGCGAGCTTGAAGACGTCGATTGGGACTCTTTGACCTCCGTGCAACAGTACGCTTTCAGTGCGGTGGAAGACGCTCCGGAGAAGCCGGGTGACTTGTTTGTCCCGGATGGCTTTGAATTCGGGGAACTGTTTTTTGACGACGACGGCTGGGAAGGATACGGTGGGGGATACGACCTTAGGGTTTTTCTCCCCTGCGGCGATTACGAGATAGTAATGGAGGCCTACGCATACACCGCTTTCTTTGAGCTGAACTGGAAAGACGTGGTGTTCTTTATTGATAACGTGTATTATCTGAGGGTCGCGGGACCGGCTGATCCATCATGCTCTTATTCCGAATTCGGATGGAACGCCCAATATGAACATATCGAGGAAACATATTCGGGTCTTGTATTCGTTCATGAAGACGGAAGGATAGTTTACGACAATTACCGACACGAAAGTTCGGAGCCTTTCTCTTTCAGGTTTTCCCCGGACGGCACAAGAGTCGCGGTGGAATATACTTGCGACTTCGAACCCTGCTTTTTCATTGTAGCGTTGAACGGCGACAAGCTCGAAGATGATCGGTTCATTATCAACGACTATGTTAATATGTTTTCCGGAAAGTATTGCGAAAATACTCTGCGCTGGACGGACAACGATAATCTCGAGGGTGAAAACGTATTCGGTCATTTCACTTTCAATATTTTCGAGCGTTTTCCTACGCAGGACGCGGCGATAGGGAACGTCTGCTCGGATCTTGCCGTTCCGGTCTCAATTCTTATGATGACCGCTTCGCAGATCCGTGAAGCTTACGGGATGAGCCTGGAGTATACCGACTATGGTCCGGATCATAACGTAGTGTATTCGTCAGCGGATTATTGGGTTGTTTTCAGCAGGTCGGACATAGGCAAAATTCACCGTGACAAAATGACACCGCGCGAAGTGATCCTTGATTCGGATTTTCCGGACTATGAGTATGCCGTAGAAAAAACCGACGTCGCGGAGTACGGTATAGCTTGGGACGGTTGCGTCTTCGACGCCTCAAGCGAAGAGATCGTACTTGAAAAGCGGTTTAGTGGATTTACAGTTTACATTCACGTAACCGCCGTAGGTAAAGACCTTCCCGCGGACCCGGACAGCGCAGAGTTTTCACAATGGTTTGCAGACTATATGAAATCGCCGACCGGAATCATATCGCAGATAAGGGTAGTCAATAACGAAAAGGAACCTTCGTCCTCGGCAGACCCGAAAAACGATGATTATGCGACATATGAACTCGATCCCATCGGCGCGGGAAAGGACAATGATACCGAATACCTTGACCGGATCGGCCGGCTCGAAAAAACGATAAAAGACGGAGATTGTATCGCCGTGGGCAATATCCGCATCCGGGTCAGCGTGGATGGAGACGACGGTTCAAAAAGCGTCGTCGCAAGGAGCGTCGAAGCGTACGGTCAAAAAATATATTACTACAGCTATGACGAAGCGATAAAGATCAACGGTCCATATCTGCTTCAGGCGTGTGAGGCCGATAAGTATGCCGTGGTCGCAAACACTTATTATGAAAACGGAGATTCGTATATATTCACGCGAGAAGGTTTTATTCACATTTCGCCTCCCGTATGTGAAAAAGGCGAAGAGGAATCTTATTACAGCAGTTCCGGGATCTCTTTTTATGAAAAGGACGGGCATTTGTGTTATCAACGTATTCCTTTAAAATCGCAGGTTTTGGTTCATCAGGTATACGGCGGACTGATGGAATACTGCGTTGCCCGCGACGAATTGTACCGCGAATCGGGCAGAGCTGAGATCGAAAACGGCGAGATCGTGTATTATCCGGAGAAGACAGAAACCGTTTCCGACGCTTTCGATCTCGAGTTGGAGTACTCCCGCTGGCAGGAAAACGTGGGAAATTCGGATCAATTCCCGAATATGACCGAGATGACCCTTGACGAATACCTTGCAGAAAACGCAAAGTTACATAAGAGGGCGTATTGAGGGAACGTGGTTTGACTGACCATGTCGATGCTCGTTTGTTAATAAAGCAATATTGATTTGAGCCGTCTTTGATGATAAAATAGTATTGTAAATTCTTAATATGACCGGAGGACATGAAAATGAAAATCAAAGTATTGCTTGTTGTTCTTTACGCGCTTGCGCTTTTCTTCATCGGTATGAGCGTATACGCCGACAGATCCGCTTTTGCCGGAATATTCTCTACCGTCGTCGGATACGGCAGCCTCGGGATCGCTTCAATTATAGTTTTGGTCAAAGCAATTAAAAAGCGGAATAAGCGTTGAATACATGGAAAAGATCGCGTTGGAATTCACCTACGAAAAGTACATATTAAGCGTGCCGTCTGATATTGCAAAAGATATCAAAAAGATACAGCGGGCATTTGACAAATGGCTTTACGACAAATCGAACAACCACGGATTGTGGATCGTCAAAAACGGCAGGAAGGCGGCGGTGCAGTTTGATGCGTCCGACTTTGCCGACTTTATCAACAGAACCTATTTGAACGAGAGAAAAGAAAAAGCGAAGATCACCGAAGAAGTTACAGAAGTCCCCGCAGGTGTCCCGGTGCTGTACTTTTGACGTAATGATCGGAAAAGACGATAATGAACAGTGATAAACTCTTTGAAGAACTGAACTCTGACGGTATAAAAAGCATAATCGACGCGTTGGAAAACGCAGACTTTCAAGATCTGCTTTCAAATGATAACGCCGAAACAGATCCCGCGGCAGAGCTGACAACGCGCTATTCATATCTGATAAATAATGTGCTCGGCTTGAA
>JAFSSR010000015.1 GCA_017450885.1 Clostridia bacterium
CCCTCGGCTGCGCCGCGGGGGAAGGAGCTTTGCCTAAGTGTCGTTCGAGATGGACGGCTTCGAGGCCGGCGGGGTTAAAACCCCGCCCTACGGTGTCGGGTGCGTTTTGTTTATTCGAAGCGCCGAATTACGTTTTCCCGCCCAAACGCTGTCATTGCGAGGAGCGAAGCGACGCGGCAATCCGTTCCCCTGAACGATAAATCAGCGACCGACTTCGTTTTCCCCCTCCGGTACTCCTTGCAATGACAAGGAAAAGGCGCTGACATGAAATATCAGCGCCAAACTCTTTCCTTGAACTAAAATACTTGGTCTTTGGTCTTTGGTCTTTGGTCTTTGATCTTTGGTCTTTGAACTTTGAACTTTGATCTTTGAACTTTGAACTTCAAACTTCGACCTTCGATCTCATTCCTTCAGCTCTTCCCGTTTTCTCCCGCGCTGTCCAGCTCGTTTTTAACCGCCGCTATCTGCTTCATCACCGAGTCGGCGGTCGGTCCGCCCTCGCTCGTTCTGCGGCGGAGGCAGGCGTCGAGGTCGACCGCGTCGTACACGTCCCCGCCCGCGAGCGGGCAGACGCTCCTGTAGTCTTCAAGCGGAAGCGCCTCGAGCGTGCAGCCCCGCTTTTCGCAGAGGGCGACGGTGCGCCCGGCGGCTTTATAAGCCTCGCGGAAGGGAAGTCCCTTGCCGACAAGATAGTCGGCGAGGTCGGTCGCGTTTATAAATCCGCCTCCCGCCGCGCGCCGCATGGCGGCGGTGTCGGCGGTCATGGTCTCCACCATCCCGCGGAATATCTCAACGCAGCTTTTTACCGTGTCGCAGGCGTCGAAGACGCTCTCCTTGTCCTCCTGCATATCTTTGTTGTACGCCAGAGGCAGTCCCTTCATTACGGTCAGCAGCGCGAAAAGATCGCCGTATACGCGGCCGGTCTTGCCGCGGGCGAGCTCCGCCATGTCGGGATTTTTCTTCTGCGGCATGATGGACGACCCCGTGGTGTACGCGTCCGAAAGCGAAATAAAGCCGAACTCCTTCGTCGACCAGAGGATCAGCTCCTCCGCGAACCGCGAAAGGTGCATCATAATGATCGCGAGATCGGACAGCAGCTCGACGCAGAAGTCGCGGTCGGACACCCCGTCTATCGAGTTTTGACACACTCCGTCGAAGCCGAGCGTTTCCGCCTCGAACTGACGGTCGGTGGGGTAGGTCGTCCCGGCGAGCGCGCAGCACCCGATGGGGGATATATTGAGCCGCTTCCTGCAATCGGAAAGTCTGCCGACGTCGCGCAGCAGCATCCACGCGTACGCCATGAGCTGATGTCCGAAGGACACCGGCTGCGCCCGCTGCAGATGGGTGTATCCCGGCATTATCGCCGCGCTGTACTTCTTCGCCTTTTCGCAGACCGCCGCGATCAGCTCCTTCAGGTCCGCGGATATGATATCCGCCTCCTTGCGCAAATTCATGCGCAGATCGAGCGCCACCTGATCGTTGCGGCTCCTCGCCGTGTGCAGCTTCTTTCCCGCGTCGCCTATCCTTGCGGTCAGCTCCGCCTCGACGAACATATGCACGTCCTCGCACGCCGGATCCGCCTTCAGCCTTCCGGCGTCTATGTCCGCAAGTATGCCGCCGAGCCCTTCTATGATCCGATCCGCCTCGTCCGGCGTGATTATCCCGCACCCCGCGAGCATCCCCGCGTGCGCAACACTCCCCGCTATGTCCTCCCGATACATCCGGAAGTCGAAGGAGACGGACGAGTTGAAGCCGTCCGCCGCGGCGTCCGTCGCGCCGTCCGTCCTGCCCTCCCACATTTTATGCGGTTTATTATTTTTATTCATAAAAATTCTCCTTTATCCGGGGGACCGTCCGGGAAAATGATCTCCCCCGCTCCGCGGCGTCCAGCCGCGTCGGAAAAAGATCTCCGGGGACCGCGGTCAACAAGCGGTCCGTATAATAACAGTTGCATACATAATATATATCAAACCCGCCGCTTTGTCAAGACAAATGTATAAAAATGAGATAAAATATGTATATTTCGACAAAAAGCGCTCCGCCGGTGAATTTATTTTCATTTACCTCTTGACATTTGCGAAAAAATATTTATAATAGTTGCATAATTATTCACCGAGAGGAAACGACCATGAAAAAGATCGACAAAGAAAAAATAAAGAAAGTTGTGCTCGCGTATTCGGGCGGGCTTGACACGTCGATAATAATACCCTGGCTGAAGGAGAACTACAACGGCTGCGAGGTGATCGCGGTATCGGGCAACGTAGGGCAGGCGGACGAGCTTGACGGTCTGGAAGAAAAGGCGCTCAAGACGGGAGCATCAAAGCTCTACGTCCTTGATCTGACCGACGAGTACGTCGACGGCTACGTTATCCCGACGATGAAAGCGGGCGCCGTGTACGAGGATTATCTGCTCGGAACCAGCACGGCGCGTCCCTGCATAGCCAAGGGGCTCGTCGAGATCGCGAAGAAGGAGCAGGCGGACGCCATCTGTCACGGATGCACGGGGAAGGGAAACGACCAGGTACGTTTCGAGCTGGCGATCAAGCATTTCGCTCCCGATATGCCGGTCATAGCTCCGTGGAGGGAGTGGGACATCAAATCGCGTGAAGAGGAGATAGCCTACGCCGAGGCGCACAACGTGCCGCTCAAGATAAACAGGGAGACCAACTACTCGAAGGACAAGAACCTTTGGCATCTTTCCCACGAAGGGCTCGATCTCGAGGACACGGGCTGCGAGCCGCAGTACGAGAAGCCGGGATTTCTCGAAATGTCGGTCTCGCCGATCGACGCGCCGGACACGCCGACCTATCTCGAGCTCGACTTCGACAAGGGCGTTCCCGTCGCCCTTGACGGAGTCAAGATGACAACGAAGGAGATCATCCTCAAGCTCAACGAGCTGGGCGGAAAGAACGGCGTCGGCATAACCGACATCGTTGAAAACAGGCTGATCGGGATGAAGTGCAGGGGGGTCTACGAGACTCCGGGCGGGACCATCCTCTATAAAGCGCACGAGATGCTGGAGACCATCTGTCTCGACAAGGCGACCATGCACGAGAAACAGAGGATAGCCATAACCTTTGCGGAGCTTGTCTACAACGGACAGTGGTTCACCCCTCTGCGCGAGGCGCTTTCCGCCTTTGTCGACAAGACGCAGGAGACCGTCACGGGCAAGGTAAAGCTCAAGCTTTACAAGGGCAACATAATCAAGGCGGGACTGTGGAGCGACTGGTCGCTTTACAGCGACGACCTCGCCACCTTCGGCGAAAGCGACTACGACCAGACCGATTCCGCGGGGTTCATCAATCTTTACGGGCTTCCGCTCAAGGTCCAGGCGGCTGTCGCGGCGAAGGCGAACGGCGGGACGCTGTGATTTTCAGATTTGTTTATCCGGGTGCTGAAAGATCTTTTTCAGCACCTTTATTAATGTAAAAGATTTTCCGCTTTTTTGTAAAAAACTCTTTCCAAAAAGAAAGAATTATGATATAATAACTTGATTTAAAGATAATCGTCATATCGTCAGATGATCTAAATAAAATAGAAAGTAAAATGAAGGAAAAACGATGGAAAACAAAAGAAAAGCAAACGGCGCGCTGATCACCGCCTGCGTATTGTTCGTCCTTTTCGCGGCGTATACGATAGCGGTCAGATTTGTCGACCGCGCGGCTATCGGGCCGGAGGGCTCGGAGGTCGGATTTGCCAAGCTGAACGGCGCGTTCGCCGATCTTGTCGGCGTCAACATGACGTGGTATAAGATAACCCAGCTTCTCGGATATCTGGCGCTTGCCGTCTGCGTCTGCTTCGCCTGCGTCGGGGTCGCTCAGCTCATAAAGCGCGGGAGCCTTAAAAAGGTCGATAGCGAGATATACGTTCTCGGAGGATTTTATATAGTCGTCATCGCCTTTTACGCGCTCTTTGAGGTCCTCGCGGTAAACTACCGCCCGGTGATACTCAAGGAGGGTCTCGAGGCGTCCTATCCCTCGTCGCATACCGTCCTTGCCGTCTGCGTTTTTCTGACCGCGGCTTATGAGATACGCCGTCTTCTCCCCGGAAGAAAGGCCGTCGGGCTCGCGGCGGACGTCATATCCGTCGTCCTTGTTCTGGTAACGGTGCTCGGGAGAGCGGCGTCGGGCGTCCACTGGCTGACCGACATCGCCGGAGCCTGTATCCTTTCCGCCGCCCTCGTTTCCCTCTACCGTGCGGCGGTGTTGTTCGTCTCGGCGAAAAGAATCCCCGCAGCTGAAGAATAAACCGAAGATTTCCGGCGAATATTCCCGTATCCCCCATCCCTAAAAAATACGGAGAACTTATTTATGATAGATCGGATGAAAAAAAGGAGGGCGTTCTTCTCACGGCTGATCGTACTCAGCGCGGCGGGGATAGCCCTTAATATATCCGCCTCCCTCCTTGCGCGTACTGTCGGGATCCCCCTCTATCTCGACAGCATCGGTACGTTTACAGTCGC
>JAFSSR010000112.1 GCA_017450885.1 Clostridia bacterium
CGATCTTCCGGCGCGAGGTATTTACCGTCGGATATATCGACGATTTCTCCGAGGTCCCGTACGGTAAAGGCGATCCCTTCATTTCATTCAGTACGGACGGCGTGACCGCCGTGGCGGAGTACCGTGTTGACGAAAGCGACCGCGTAGTCAAGGACACGTTTGCTCTTATTTACGATTCCGACATCCCGGGATCTGCTGTCGGATGGGTCAATACAAAGAAGATCAACGGCGGAGCGGACGCAGATGCTGCCGACAAGGACTTCGTCGATTATCTGAAGGGCAAGCTTGAGACCGATCCGGTAAACGACGACCGGAGCATCGGAAAACCGCTTTTCAGGGAGGACGCCATCTACTTTGCAAAGGAGTATCTTTCCGAAAAATACCGTTACGGGAATGAGACTTACGGGGAAGACCTCAAATTCAATATGATGTATTATGAGACCGACGCCGCATATTACCCCGATCCGGGGATGTGGTTTATCGACCTCGCTCTCTCCGGCTTTGCAAAGGCCGACAGCTACGTAAACGACACCTATTTCAAGACTGTGAGAGAAAACGGCGGGACCATCCCTCCTGAGCGGATGGGTATGCTCGTCACGCCGGACGGCGTCGTCCGCGCTATGTGGACAAAGGAGGCGACAGACGTCACCTATATCGACCGCGATCAAATAAGCCCCTACTCGTATCCGCAAAACAAGTTTATCGGGACCGAGATCGAGGCGGCTCCTTCCGACCTGATAAAAGATCTGCGCAATTTCGAGTATTACGGCGAATACAACGGCGCGTACGCCGTTCATCTTGACAGTATGCTTCCTGCTGAATATACGGAGGTGGTCTGCGGATACCTGTTCAGCTATTCCGACTACGCGGGTATCACAATAATAAAGGACGGAAAAAATCACACCCTAAAGGATGCGTACGCCCTCGGATTGGTCACGGAGGACGACGTAGGAACGATAGCCTATCTGCGCGGCGCCGGGAAGTATTTAATATACAGGGAAGAATCCGCATACTCTGACGATAAGCCTTCTTACGGCTGGGATACCGCACCCGTCAAAGATACTCCCGCTCCCGACGAGCCCTCCGGCTCGGTTTCGCCATATGAGAATTCCCCGACAAGGAAGTATTTCGTCGTCTATCGCGGAGACAGTATGATCGCGACCGACGACCCGCCCTACTTCGATTTTACAAAAGATACCTATATGTTCCCGCTTATCGGGACGCTCAATGCCGTCGGAGTATCGACGGAACGGACCGGAACGCCCTCTTGCATAATAGTTAAGGACGGTAAAGAATACGTACTCGATTTGTGGGACAGATCATTCCGCGACGTCGAGGGACGAAACTACGTCTTTCCGGCCCCGGGACACGATCTGTACGTCGAGCTCGGATACGAAGACATGTTGATCGATCAGTACAGCATCTTCAACGTCCTGCGCGCGCTCGGGCTGAACGTCGTGTTCGATATCCACGACGCCGAAGGCAAGATGTATATCTCGCTGCGTGAAGACCCGTACGCCGCTCACGCTTCCGCCGAGCCTTCAAAGGAGACGGATAAAACCGACCCCGCGCCGGAGCCAGTTCCTCAGGCAGATACTTCGGCGGTCAACACAAGCAAGCCGACGGAAAACCAGTTCAAGGATATCATTTCGTCGTACGCATCGTTCTGTGTAAAAGCCTATGATTTGAAAAGCGCTTTGTACGAGCCGTACGTTTACGGTATCAGATATTACGGAAAATGCGGAGATGCGATAATCGCAAGATTTGACTACGGGAAAAACGCCTTGTTTACAGACGGTACGGTAGCGCTCGCCGAGGTAAATATAGAGGGGTATGATTTTTCCTATTATCTCAATCCGCTGTGCGTATTCAAATCGGGAAATCTGTATCTTCTTGCCGAGGCGTATGACGCCGGATTGATCACAAAAGAGGAAATAAGCGAGATCCACGAGCTTTTCGCGAACGATAAATATACAGAGTACGTCGCGGTGGTCTCTCCGGACGGATCTGTATCGAGCCCGTACGGGGAGTATAAGATGATCTTCAACGGCAAAGAGATCAAGTCCGACAACTCCGCCTATTATGATAAAGAAAAAAACGCCGTGATGATGCCGTTCGTGACACTTCTCGACGCCCTCGGGTTCGACCCGAAATGGAAGAACGATAATATCTGCGAGGTCGTCTGGGGCGAAGACGTTTACACGCTGGATCTTTCCAATAAGACCTTCGCCAATCAAAACGGCTATTCATATTTCGGCCCGATGGCAGGCGACGTGATGATCGTGAAAGCCGTTAAAAGGGAGCTGATGGTGGACAGTAAAAACGCCGGAAACGCGTTTATGTCGTTCGGTATGCTCGTATACGCCAAAGTCGATTACGGTACGCACACGATCACGGTGAACGCTTCACAGGTATCGTAACGGAAGATACGCGAAACAATAATTCTTGACATTTTGCAAATAATAAAGTACAATTAATACGGTTACCGGAAGGTAACCGTATTTCAATGATTTTTACCGGAGGATAAATATATGTTTGGCTCAAAAACCGAAAAGACGACTGTCGCGATAGAGGGCATGATGTGCGAGCACTGCAAAAAGCGCGTGGAAGGCGCCCTTGACGCGCATAAAGGCGTAAAGAAGTACGAAGTCTCGCTCGAAAACAAATGCGCGGAAGTCGAATACGCCGAGGGCAAGACCACTCCCGCGGAGATAGCCGCCGCGGTCACCGCCGCGGGGTATACCGCGTCCGTAAAGTGATATGACCGAAAAAAAGACTCTCCGCATCGGCGGGATGAGCTGCGTGCGCTGCTCCGCCGCGGTGGAGCACGCGTTAAAGCAGGTCAAAGGGGTCGAGTCGGCGGACGTTTCATACGCGTCGGGCCGAGCCGAGGTCGTTTACGTTCCCGGCGAGGTCGCAAAAGGCGCGCTCGAAAAGGCGGTCAAGGGAGCGGGATACACCGTGATCGAGGATCCCGCTGAATTTGCGAAGAGGGAACAGAAAAAGATGGTGACGCTGTTTATCATCTCGGCTGTTTTCTGCCTGCCTTTCCTTTTTATGATGATACTTATGCCGTTCGGCGATCTGCCCCTTCGCAACGCGCTCCACCACAACGGATGGTGGCAGCTTGTCTGCGCGACGCCGGTGCAGTTCATCGTCGGCTTCAAATTCTATAAGACCGCATTTCTTTCGATGAAAAACCGCAGTCCCGGCATGGACCTGCTTGTCGCCCTCGGAACTACGGCGGCTTACGGGTACAGCCTCTACCTGCTTATCGCCGGAAAAGACGAGTTTTATTTTGAAGGCGCGGTTTTCGTTATCACTCTCGTGCTTCTCGGAAAGATACTTGAGCTCCGCGCAAAGACAAAGACCTCGGAGGCAATAGAAAAGCTGACCCGGCTTTCGCCCAAGACGGCGCGGGTCATACGTGACGGCGAAGAGATCGAGATCCCCTGCGAAATGATACAAAAAGGGGAAACGGTCGTCGTCCGCCCCGGCGAAAGCGTTCCTGTCGACGGGACGGTCGTCTCCGGAAGCTCGTCGATAGACGAGTCTATGCTGACCGGAGAGAGCATCCCGGTTGAAAAATTCGAGGGTGAAACGGTATACGGAGGCACCATAAACGGCAACGGAAGTCTGCACGTAAGGGCCGACCGCATAGGCTCGGAGACCGTGCTGGCGGGCATAATCCGCATGGTCGAGGAGGCGCAGTCGTCAAAGGCGCACATCCAGAACGTAGCTGACAAAGCGGCGTCGATCTTTGTACCCGCCGTCCTTGCCGTCTCCGTCGTTACGTTCGTATTGACTTTAGTGATCACAAAAGAAACGTCCCGCGCCGTCTCGAGCGCGGTGTCCGTTCTCGTTATCGCCTGCCCCTGTTCGCTCGGGCTTGCAACTCCGACAGCCCTTATGGTCGGGGTCGGGCGCGGGGCCGGTATGGGCATACTTATAAAGAACGCCGACGCGCTCGAGCACGCCTGCAAGATAAGGGCGATAGTCCTCGATAAAACGGGAACGATAACCTACGGCAGACCCGCGCTCAATGAGCTCATCCCGGTCGGGATAACAAAGGATGAAGCGCTTCGCTTCGCCGCCGCGGTCGAAAGAGACTCTTCGCATCCTCTCGCAAACGCCATAACGTCGGCGTATGACGGAGCGTTGCCCGAAGCGACCGACTTCGAGTCGGTGACCGGACAGGGAGTCACTGCGACGGTGGAAGGCAAAAAGGTGATGATCGGGAGATCGGCGTGGTCGCTGCGCGGCGGATCGCTGACGGAGGATATCGCGTCCCGCGCGGAGGAGCTCGAAAACGCGGGTCAGACGGTACTGTATATGAGCGTCGACGGATCTCCCGCGGCGGTCGTCGCCGTAGCTGATACCATCCGCCCCGATTCAAAGAACGCCGTCTCCGATCTTAAAGAGCTCGGCATCCATACCGCGATGGTCACCGGCGATAACCGCCATACCGCGCGGAGCGTGGGCGACGCGGTCGGCATAGACGAGACGGTCGCCGAGGTGATGCCGGACGGCAAGGTCGCGGAAGTCGAGCGCCTTCGCCGCGAATACGGCGTTGTTGCCGTATCGGGCGACGGTATAAACGACGCGCCGGCGCTTGCCGCCGCGGACGTCAGCTTTGCTGTCGGCGGGGGGACAGATATCGCCGCCGAGGCGGGGGATATTATCCTTGTCGGCGGGAATATCGCGCTTATTCCTCAGGCGGTGCGGCTTTCGCGCGCCACTATGCGTAAGATCAAGCAAAATCTGTTCTGGGCTTTCTTCTATAACTCGGTAGGGATACCGCTTGCCGCCTTCGGGCTGCTTACCCCTGTCATCGCCGGAGCGGCGATGGCGTTCAGCTCGGTGTCCGTTGTTACCAATTCTTTGTTGCTGAAAAAGAGCAAATTGAAATAATTTTTCAATTTTCGGGAACAAAACGCCTTTTCCTTACGTCTAATAAGTGAAAACCTTATCGGAGGTGCATATGAAAAGGCATTTTGTTTTATTAATTATCGTATGTTTGGTTTTTTCCCTCGTTTCATGCGGCAGTGTAAGGGAGCCCGAAACCGCGGGGACAGACAGTGCCGTTCCCGGTACGACCGCCGCTCCCGCGCCGGTCGGCGCGATGCCGGATGATTTCAGCTTTTACGTCGTCTGGGGCGTGCACGGGATTTCAAGCTATTACAGCGACACCGGCAAGCTGACCAAGACCACCGATACGATTGACGGCAACAAGGATAAATTTGTCGCCTCTTTGATGCTCGACGAGGAAACGACCGAGCGCTTTTATGAGCTGATATCAAGTCTCGATCTGCTTTCATATCCTTCCGAATACGATCCCGGCTGCGGGTATTCAGATCCGTGCGCAAACCTTGTGCTCTCCTATACCGCAAACGGCAAGACCTACACGGTAAAATGCTATAATATCAGCGTCGATTATCGCAGGTCGGATAACGAAAAGGGTCAGGCGTTTCTCGACGTGATAAACGAGATAACCGATTATCTCGTCTCCACTCCGGAATGGAAGGCTCTGCCCGATTATGAGATGTTGTATGACTGATCACAGGCGCATATATTTAAAAATTGCGGCGGTACTGCTTCTGACTCTATGTTTGATTATCCCGTTTGCTTCCTGCGGCTCAGCGCCGGATGATTTTCAATTCTTTATTGAATGGGGCACCAACGGAGCGGCGGCGTATTACAGTGACAGCGGTACTTTGAGAAAGGATACGTACGCCGAGGACGGAAACGCGGATAAATTCATAACCGAACTAACTCTTGATAAAGAGACGCTCGATAATTTTTATAAATTATTGAACGGGATAGATCTAAAATCATACCCTGAAGAATACGATCCCGGGTGCGGATTTTCCGCTCCGAGCTGGGATCTCAACATCGGATATACCGCAAATGGTAAGACGTATAAAGTTAGCTGTAAGAACGTATGTGGAAACGGCAGGTCTTCCGATGAGCCCAAAGGTCAGGCGTTTCTTGACGTCTTCTATGAGATAAAAGACTATCTTGTCTCCACTCCCGAATGGAAGGCGCTCCCGGATTATGAGCGCCATTTGGATTGATCCTAAAAAGGGGCTGTAAAGCCCCTTTTTTCTCTTGCGGTACAGAGTAAAATGTGGTACAATACTGTTATCAATTCCGCAGAGGTGCGTTATGGACTATTCGATCACAGTTGAAGATCTTCCCGACGACCGCGATCTCCTGATACCGGTCAACGTCTCGACGTATGACGGCGAGGACGCCGCCTTGACCTGTTTTGCGGAATTTAAAGAAACGGTCAGGGAGTACGCCGAAAAGTATTCCGGCTCGCTTTTGTCTCGTGACGCGCTCGGCTATTTGTTTTCAAAGGTCGATCCCGTGATGAAAGCCCGGGGCTATTCCATGCCGGACGACGCTTTTGAGATCGATCTCGTCGCACTTTTGAGGGAAGCCCCGGAGGAAGGTCCTTGCGCCGCTGTAAACTCAAAGAACGCCCGCGGACTTGAAAATCTCACCGGGATAGATATTGATGAAGCCGCCATGCTCCATCAGGAGGCGTTCGTATGCGTCGAGGACGGAAAGATCGTCTCGGTCGCTGTCGAAAACTTTTGCGAGGACGGCTGCGTCGAGATAGCCTGCGAGACGGCGGAAGGATACAGGGGCAGGGGGTACGCCTTTTCTGCTTGCGCCGCGCTTTGCCGCGATATCATAGACGGAGGTTACGCCGTTAAATGGCAGTGCTCGGAAAAC
Organism: Clostridia bacterium; assembly: GCA_017450885.1. Lineage (GTDB taxonomy): Bacteria > Bacillota > Clostridia > Oscillospirales > CAG-272 > RGIG3438. The sequence continues at coordinate 6,742 of JAFSSR010000112.1, forward strand.
AACGCGGCGTCGGTCGCGCTTGCCCGGAAACTCGGATTTACGCCGGTCGGAAGGGAAATGTATATGTGCTATTTTTCAAATGAGAACGGAGAGGATCTTTAATGGCATTTGACGCCGGTATGCTTGCGGCTGTCGTTCACGAAGCGAACGGCTGTTTGCGCGGCTGTAAAATAGAAAAAATACACGGCCCGTCGCGCGACGAGGTGGTCATATCCTTCAGACCGTCTTACGAAGGCGAGGGGGGACGTCTGCTTATAAGCGCGGGTGCAAATTCTCCGCGTATGCAGATGACCGACGCCGAGATATCAAATCCGGCGCAGCCTCCCGTTTTTATCCAGCTTTTGCGCAAGCAGCTTGCGGGAGCGCGTCTTTTAGAGATCAAACAGCAGGGTTTCGAGCGCGCCGCCGAGCTTGTTTTCGAAGCCCGCGACGAGCTTGAATATAAAACGATCCGATATCTCGTCTGTGAGATAATGGGCAAGTACAGCAATATAATTCTTCTTGACGGAAACCGGAAGATACTTGCCGCTATAAAGACTGTGGATATAACGACCAGCCAGAAACGGCAGATCATACCAGGTATGATATACGAAAACCCGCCCGCGCAGGATAAATCCGATCCGCTGTGTGAATCGCGTGAGGATTTTATCGAAAAGTTTGCTCAAAACACAGCCGCGCCGGATAAGTTCATCCTCTACGGATATATGGGCGTTTCGCCGCTTGTGGCGCGTGAGATAGCTTGCGGATGCGAGGGCGACGGCGAAAAGCTGTGGGAGAGCTTTTCACGCTTTACCGAGGTCGTAAAGACAAATGATTTCAAGCCGGTGCTCGTGCGGGATGAAGAGGGAAAACCCTGCGAATACTGCTTCATGCCTGTCGCGCAGTACGGCTCTTCCCGCGTAACGGAAGAGTGCGCCTCCTTTGCCGAACTGCTCGACAAGTATTTCGCGGAGCGGGGCAGGCTCGACCGTACAAAACAGCGGGCGCACGACCTGCTTAAAATGATCCAGAACACCGAGAGCCGTCTTGCGCGCAAGATCGAGGCGCTTCGCGGCGATATATCCGCCTGCTCAGAAAAGGAAAAATACAAACGCTTCGGCGATCTTATAACGTCGAATATGCACGCGATAAAGAAGGGCGCCGCGGTAGTTTCTCTCGTCGACTATTACGACGAGGATATGCCCGCCGTCACGGTAACTCTCGATCCCCGCCTTTCTCCCTCGCAGAATTCGCAGAGGTATTATAAAAAGTACAATAAACTCAAGACCGGCGAGACCGAGCTTGCAAAACAGCTCGATATCGCCGAAAACGAGCTCAGTTATATACGTTCGGTCGCGGATGAATTCAGCCGCGCGGAAAGCGAGAGCGATATAGCCGAGATAAAGCGGGAGCTTTACGAGGCGGGCTACGGAAAGCAGATGAGAAACTACGCTCCGGCGAAGGCGAAGGAGACAAAGCCCCTCGAATTCCGCACCTCCGGAGGATACCGCGTTCTTTGCGGAAAGAACAATATCCAGAACGACCGCCTGACCCACAAGATAGCGTCGAAGGGGGACTTCTGGTTCCATATAAAAAACGCCCACGGCTCGCACGTTATAATGCTTTGCGACGGGCTTGCCGAGCCGGACGCCGCCGATTTTACCGAGGCGGCGACGATAGCGGCGTATTATTCGGAAAAGCGTGAAGGGAAGAACGTTGAGGTTGATTACACGCTTGTTCGTAACCTGAAAAAGCCGCCGGCGGCGAAGCCCGGATTTGTGATCTATCACACCAATTATTCCGCCGTTGTAACTCCCGACGCCGATAAAGTCAGATCGTTACAATATATAAAATAATATTACTTTTTTCCTTGACAAACAAAAACGTATGTGATATAATATTCAGCGTTGTAGAGCAACGACGTGGAGAAGTCGCGTAGTTGGTCGAGCGCGCGCGACTGGAAATCGCGTAAACGTCAAAAGCGTTTCGAGGGTTCGAATCCCTCCTTCTCCGCCAAACCAAAGGCCACGCATTTGCGTGGCTTTTTGTTTGGCGGAGAAGAC
>JAFSSR010000016.1 GCA_017450885.1 Clostridia bacterium
ATCGGAGAATGCGGCGTAAGGGTGATGGGGGCGATCTACGACATCGTTTCCGGGAAGGTCGAATTCATCGACCGCGGAACGCAGACCGGCGCCTGACTCGCTTCGTGAGCTGAAGCGCCGCCGCTGAAAGCGGATAATAAAACGGACGAGGAAGTTTTTACCGCGTCGCGTGCGGTGAGAAAAAAAGAGAAACAAGCTAAGAAGAAGGATCGAAGCGACCTTTCCTCTCAGCTTGTTTTAATATTCCGACGGCGCGCCGTCACGAATTGCGCCTTTACGCCCCGCGCGGCAAATCACGCGCCGCAGGCGCAATCCAATTCGGTTTGTTATTATCCCATTCAGTTCTCGCGCTTCTTATCGAGCCCGAGGTCGCGGCGGGCGAAAACGTACGCCGCGCCCAAAATATAGAAAGCGGTGAGGACGAGTATTACCGTGTTATCCATTTTGAGCAGTATATCGCCGGTAAGGTCGATGACCGAGCGGTTGACAATCATCACCGCAACGGTGAGTATCAGCAGGACCGCCGCTGCCGCCGCGGCGACCTTTATTATCTTCTTTGTCGGGTCCTTCCAGACCTTGTAGCCGATAAACCCGATAACGAGCTGCAAAGCGGCGACGGGAAGCATCTGATACTTGCCCTGCGAGACGGACTCGACCGCGAACAGCACGGAATGAAGGATGAGCACAAATCCCGATACGAGCATCATCCTCCTCGCGATACGGAAACCGCGGTTGAGCTTAACGTCCTTTCCGTAATTCTTTCTCGTATAGTTCTCGATGGCGAAACGGATGAGCACGAACGCCGGGACTATTATGTAGAGGAAGAGGCGGATTATCATGAAGTTGTTCCTGTCCGCGAACAGGTTGGTCACGGCGGACGAATTCCACGGGCGGAACATCTCGCGGACGAACTGACTGTCCATTATCGTCTGTCCCGCGGCGGCGTCGAAGCTGAGCATCTCTCCGCCTATGGTGGCGCCGCCGATGTAGGCGGACGGAAGCATCAATCCGAGTATTGCCGCGACTCCGAGAAGAGCGGCGGTGGCTATCGCGCGGTATCGGTTGAAGGGCAGGCACATCGAGAAGAAGACGATCAGTCCCGCCACGGTCATCAGCACGGTCATCATCGTGCGGACGTTGACGTCGGCGATGAAGGGCGCGGCTCCGAAGGCTTTAGGCACGATATTGAGGAGCAGCGGAAGCAGGATGGCGAACGCCGCGAGTATACCGGCGGCGAGCGCCTGCGAAATGATGTTCTTGAGGAACGAGCCTTTTATCGGACGTCTTATCGGCTCGAGGGAGAGCAAAAATCCTCCGGTACCGATGACCGCGGCCTCAAGCATATACATATTCTCGACCGAGTACCACATCTGCGCCTTGGCGAAGGGTATCAGCGCAAAGGCGAAAATGAAGACGCAGATCGACTTCATCAGGTAAAGAACGGCTGTTTTCTGGATGTTGCTTATAACTCTTCTTCCCTCTCCCACCACGCTGCGGAGATGGGAAAAATCGTTGTCGAGCAGTACGACGTCGGAGCAGGATTTTGCCGCCTCGGTCGCCTTGGCGAAGGTTATCGAGCTGTCCGAGCTGCGCAGGGCGAGGATGTCGTTCACGCCGTCGCCCGTCATGGCGACCTTGTGTCCCTTGCTCTGCAGAGCCTTGACCAGCGCCTCCTTCTGTTCGGGCGAGACGCGCGCAAAGACCGTGTAATCCTCGGCGATCTCGGGTATCTCCTCGAGCGGCACTCCGGCGAGAGATATGTATCTGTCGGCGTGCTTTATGCCGCACTGTCGGGCTATATTGCTGACGGTCAGCGGGTTGTCGCCCGATATGACCTTTACCGTGACGCCGTTCTCCCTGAAGAAGCGTAGGGTGTCGGGCGCGGTGTCGCGGATGTGATCCTCTATGGCGACCAGAGCGATAAGCTCGCCGTCGAGGGTGAAGGCGATCACCCGCTTGCCCTCCCTCGCGTAATCAGAGGAGATCTCGAGCCTCTCGTCGTCCTTCGGCATAAGATACTCCGGAGCGCCCATAAGGAGCTTGCGGCCGTCGCCGTATATCAGTCCGGAATACTTGACCGCGCTGGAGAAGGGGATCCTCTCTTTTATGTCGGCGTTCTCGTCGATGCCGAAATGCTGATATATCGCCTCCGCCGTGGCGTTGCGTTCGCCGGACGCCGCGATGAGAGCCCCGGCGTGCTTTTTAAGCTCGTCCTCCGGTATGAACGCCCTGACCTCCGAAACGCTCATGGTACCGTCGGTCAGCGTGCCGGTCTTGTCGAGGCAGATGACGTCCACGCGGGAGAGATTTTCAAGCGAATAGAGCTCCTGGACGAGCGTCTTCTTCTTCGTGAGCTGCGCGATGGAGACCATCATCGTGACCGACGCGGTGAGCACAAGCCCGGTAGGGACCATACCTATGCCGTACGCGCCGCCGGTAAGGAATATGAGCGACCATGTGACAGGATCGGACAGAGAGAGCCGCATCCCGTCCCAGATGGACGGATCGTTCCCCGTCGCCGAGATCTTGAGTATCAGGGTGACGAAGACGGCTATGAGGGCGACGACCAGTCCGACTGTAAGCGCCTTGATTATCTTCATGATGGAAGACATGAGCTCCGACTTGCGGTGGCTGGTGCTCTTTACCTTTCTGGTCAGGCCGGCGGCGTAGGTATCGTCGCCTATCGCGACCGCGCGGCAGCGGGCGTCGCCCGCTATTATCGCCGAGCCGGAGAGTATCTTGTCCCCGGGGTCCTTACGCACCTGATCGGACTCGCCGGTAAGCATCGACTCGTCGACGAAGACCTCCCCGGTAAGGACGGTCATGTCCGCCGTCGCCTGATCTCCGGCGGAGACGGCGACCACGTCGTCGAGCACGATCTCCTTGGAGTCGCAGACGACCGTCTTTCCGCCGCGGATGATCCTGCTCTTTGTCTCGGTGACTATGCGGAGCTTCTTTATTACCTTCAGGCTCTTTATCTCCTGGAAGGAGCCCATACAGACGTTCATCACGGCGGGGATCAGGAAAACGAATTTGGAAAAACCGAAATACTTTCCGACTATATCGTCCCTGCCGATCGACTTCAGATATATGATAAACCCCACGAATATGAGCGCGATCGAGAAAAGGACCACGTTGAAGAAGGTGAACAGGTTTCCGGCTATTATTTTAGCCGTGCTCTTTTCCGTGTTGTCCTTCGAGACGTTTATCAAGCCCTTGCGCTTTCGCTCCTCCGCCTGGCTTTCGGTCAGTCCGACGAGCGGATCCGGCTCGAAGCGTTCGATCTGCCCTATGTTTTGCTTTTTTCTGCCCATAATCCCACACCTTTGCCGATAGTATTATTCGGTGATATTATAATACACGCGCGCCGATATTTCAAGTATTATCCGCCAAACTTGAAAAACAGAGATTTATATGCTATACTTATCTAAACGGGCGTCGGACGCGATACTGTAATACAGACGTCAAAAAGGAGTGTTCGGAAATGAGCGATAAGCGTGAATTCTGGTTTGTCGTCGGGAGCCAGTATCTCTACGGCGAAGAGGTGCTTGAGACGGTGGAAAGCCGCGCAAGGGAGATGGCAAAGGAGCTCTCCCGCTCGCTCCCCTATCCGCTTATATACAAGGTGACGGCGAAGACTGCGGGCGAGATCACCGACGTCGTCAGGGAGGCGAACTACCGCGGGGAATGCTGCGGCGTCGTCGCCTGGTGCCACACCTTCAGTCCCTCGAAAATGTGGATAAACGGGCTCTCCGCGCTTCAAAAGCCGTACTGCCACCTGGCGACCCAGTACAACCGCGAGATCCCCGACAAAGAGATCGACATGGATTTCATGAACCTCAATCAGGCGGCGCACGGCGACCGGGAGCACGGTTTTCTCGCCGCGAGGCTCCGTATGCCGCGCAAGGTGATAGCCGGTCACTGGACGGATAAAAGTGTACGCGAAAAGCTGGGAAGCTGGATGAGATCCGCCGTCGGAGCCGCGGTCTCGCGCGAAATGAAGGTGATGCGCTTCGGCGACAATATGCGCGAGGTAGCCGTCACCGAGGGCGACAAAGTGGAAGCTCAGATAAAGCTGGGCTGGCAGGTCAACACCTGGGCGGTGGGCGACCTTGTGCGCGAGATCGGCGCGGTCACGGAAGCGGAGATCGACGCGCTTTACGATGAATATACAAAGCTTTACGATACGGCGACGGACGATATCGCCGCGATACGCTATCAGGCGCGCGAAGAGATCGCGATAAAGAAAATGCTCGACCGCGAGGGCTGCCGCGCTTTCGCCAACACATTCCAGGATCTGTACGGAATGGAACAGCTCCCCGGGCTCGCCGCGCAGCACCTTATGTCGCAGGGCTACGGCTTCGGCGCGGAGGGTGACTGGAAGGTCGCCGCGATGACCGCCATACTCAAATCCATGGGTGAGGGCGAAAAAGGCGCTTCCGCCTTTATGGAGGATTACACATACCACCTCGAGGAAGGAAACGAATACTCCCTCGGCGCGCATATGCTGGAGGTCTGTCCCTCGATCGCGGCGGATAGACCGCGCATAGAGACGCATCCCCTCGGCATCGGTATGAACGAAAAGGACCCCGCCCGCCTCGTCTTTGAGGGCAAAGCCGGGAAGGCGGTCGTCGCAAGTCTCGTCGACATGGGCGGGCGTTTGCGGCTGATCGTCCAGGATATCGAGGCGGTAAAGCCCATTATGCCCATGCCCAATCTCCCCGTCGCGCGCGTTATGTGGCGCGCAATGCCCGACGTCGTGACCGGGGTGGAATGCTGGATAACCGCCGGCGGCGCGCATCACACCGTCCTTTCCTACGACGTGTCCGCGGAACAGCTGCGCGACTGGGCGCGGATGATGGATATCGAATTCGTACACATTACCCGCGAAACGACGCCCGAAAAGCTCGAAAACGAGCTCTTCCTCGCCGATCTCGCGTGGAAGCTCAAATAAGGCGGAAATATGGATCAGAAGGAACTTTCCCTCGGGCTGGAATTCGGCTCGACAAGAATAAAAGCCACCCTCATCGACCGCTGCTTCATCCCCGTAGCGGAAGGCAGCTTCGAGTGGGAAAACAGCTATGAAAACGGCGTCTGGACCTATCCGTACAGCGAGATCATCGGCGGTATGCGCGACTGCTACGCCGATCTGAAAAAGAACTTCGCCGACAAATACGGCGTCCCGCTCACCACCTTCGGCGCGGCGGGAGTCTCCGGCATGATGCACGGATATATCCCCCTCGGCCCGGAGGATCAGCCGCTCGCCCCCTTCCGCACCTGGCGCAACACGCTTACAGGCAGGGCGGCGTCCGAGCTGACCGGGCTGTTCGGCTTCAATATCCCGCAGAGATGGTCGATCGCCCACCTCTATCAGGCGGCGCTCGACGGCGAGCGGCATCTTTTCGAGCTGTGCCGTCTGGCGACCGTATCCGTGCTCGTCCATCTGCTGCTCACCGGCGAATACGTCGCCGGTATCGGCGAGGCGTCGGGCATGTTTCCCGTCGATCCGCTGACCAACGACTACGACGCGCGCATGGAGAGGATCTTCGACGGCCTGATCGCCGATCGGGGCTACCCGTGGAAGCTGCGCCGCGTCCTTCCCCGCGTGCTCTGCGCCGGTGAGCTTGCCGGCAGACTGACCCCCTTCGGAGCGGCGATGCTCGATCCATCGGGCGACTTGAAGCCGGGCGTTCCGTTCGCCCCGCCGGAGGGGGACGCAGGGACCGGCATGGTCGCGACCGACTCCGTCGCCGCCCGGACCGGCAACGTCTCGGCGGGGACCTCCGACTTTGCGATGATAGTGACCGACAGGCCGATGGGCGTGCACCGCGAGATAGACGTCGTGGCTACTCCCGCCGGGCTCCCCGTGGCTATGGTCCACTGCAACAACTGCACGTCCGACATAAACGCATGGGCGGGTCTCTTCGGCGAGCTCGCCTCCGCGCTCGGCTCGCGGATCAGCAGGAACGCGCTGTTCGAACTGCTCTTTACCCGCGCGCTTGAAGGCGATCCCGACTGCGGCGGGCTGATGAACTATAACTACGTCTCCGGCGAGGGAGTGACCGGTCTCGACGCCGGGCGTCCGCTCTTTACGCGGACGCCGGACAGCCGCTTTACGCTTTCCAACTTCATGCGGACGCAGCTCCTCTCCGCGCTCGCTACCCTCAAAATAGGGCTGGACATACTGGTAAACGAGGAGAATATCCCGATAGACACGCTGCGCGCGCACGGAGGATTTTTCCGCACCCGCGAGGTCGGTCAGCGTATGCTCTCCGCCGCCGTCGGCGCGCCTGTCTCCGTCACCGCGACCGCCGGGGAAGGCGGACCGTACGGAATGGCTCTGCTGGCGTCATATATGCTTATGAAAGAGGAGGGCGAAACGCTCGAACGCTTCCTTGCAGACCGCGTTTTTGCAAACGCGCGCACCGTGACCGTCACGGCGAGCGGCGAGGATATCGCCGGTTTTGCCGCCTTCCTTGAAAGATACAAAAAAGGCCTGCCCGTCGAACGGGCGGCCGCGGAACTGTTGTGAGGTGCGATATGCTTGAAAAACTGAAGCGCGAGGTCTGCGGCGCAAATCTGTCGCTTGTAAAATACGGGCTGGTGACCTTTACCTGGGGCAACGTCTCGGGTATAGACCGAAAGAAAGGACTTATCGTCATCAAACCCTCCGGCGTCCCCTATGAGGGGATGACCGCGTCGGATATGGTCGTGGTCGACCTCGACGGGAAAACGGTCGAGGGCAAGTACAAGCCGTCGAGCGATACCCCCACCCATATCGAGTTATATAAGGCGTTCCCCGGATGCGGCGGCATAGTCCACACCCACTCCCGCTGGGCAACGACCTTCGCGCAGGCGGGACGCTGCATCCCCGCCCTCGGCACTACCCACGCCGACTGCTTCTACGGTCATATCCCCTGCACGCGGCCGATGACGCCCGACGAGATAAACGGCGAGTACGAAAAAGAGACCGGGAAGGTCATTGTCGAAGCTTTTTCCTCGCTCGATGCCGCCGCCGTACCCGGCGTCGTCGTCTTCTCCCACGGTCCCTTCGCCTGGGGTAAGACGCCGGACGAGGCAGTCCATAACGCGGTCGTTATGGAGGAGGTCGCCTTTACCGACTGGCACGCCATGGCGCTCTCCCCCGACCTGCCCCCGCTGCAGAAGGAGCTGCTGGATAAGCACTATCTCCGCAAGCACGGAAAGGACGCCTACTACGGACAATGACAGCCGATAAAACTACCCCGTGAACGTAAGCGTTCACGGGGGAGTTTTTTACCGCGGGAATATTTAATGTGTCATTCGATGGGAACTTTTCGGAGAAAAGCTTCCCCTCGGACTCCCCTCAAAAGCTTTTCAAAACGCACGGACCGGCGTTGAAATATCACTTTTTAACGTTCGGGCAATGCGAGACGATAAAGCCGCGAACGAAGTCGAAGTCCTCCGGGCGGGCATATACCTGATTATGGTTGAAAGGCGAGTTGACCTTGATGATACTGCGGCGCGGATAGGCTTTGACCTTGCGGACCTTTGAGAAATCGGAGTATCTCTCGGCAGACTGAACGCCAACGCCCAGGCCCACGGTCGAAAAGCTTCCTCTCGCGGCTCCTGCCGCCATAGTGAGCTGACCGAGCTTACGGGCTTTTCTCGCCTGCGCGGGGACCTGAGCGTGGTTGACGCCCTTTTCGTCCATCTCGAAATCCACCGCGTACTTTCCGCCCATAATAGCGGCGTATATGAGGTAGCTCACGCCGACGAGGACGGTCATCCCGCCGAGGAAAATGCCGAACATTTTGAGATCGCTCAGCGCAGCGGCGCCCCGATCTCCGGCGCCCTTCACGACGTCGATGACGGTGACGAACGCGAATATGCCGAGGATAATAAAGAAGAAGATCTTCCAGATGAGCAGAAATATCGACGGATTTTTAAAGAGGCTCATCTCGTAGCTCCAACGGTACTTGCCGTCGGGACAGAGGGTCACTCTTTGGGGGTCGATATCCGGCGCCGGGACAAGCTCGACCGGCGCGCCGCACCGCGGGCAGAACTTCTCGTTCCCGCCAAGCGGTCCTCCGCAATTACTGCATATCATTTTGTTTTTTCTCCTTTTCAGTTGACGATATAGAATACGATATACTGCTGTTCGTTCGCTCTCTCGCCGCCGGATCTTTCGTATCGCGGATCGTCTCCGAGCAGACCTGTGCCGTCGACGCGCTCGCTCTTGTAATCTCCGTAGAAGAAAACGTTGACCTCTCTCGGCTTGCCGGGCTCGGAATACCGCACGTCGAACCAGCAGACCCTACTCTCTTGCGGGTTTCTCTTGTCTATTTTTTCGACGTCGCCGACGATCTGCATACCGGTCATCGACCTCTTTTCCGTCACGGTCGAATAGGGCGAGGAGTATCCGTTGCTTTCGGTCAGATATTCCTCCTTTTTCTCCCCCGTGATATCGGGCACGCCGTAGAGGACGCCGGTCTGGATGGTGTATTCGCCGCTGTTGTTCTGATGGGTGTAAGTGATCTCTCCGCTGCAGCTTATACCCGTCCGGTCGTAATACCGTTCGACGCGTTCGTCGTTCCAGTTTCCGACATCCTCCGAGACGAGGAACGAGTTTATTCCCGCCGCCTCGAAAAGCACCGTCCCGTCCGACTTGATGGTGAGGGTCGCGTTGGCGGGGATGGGTTTTTTATCGTGCTGGGAATAGCCGTAATCGCAGAAGCGGTCGTCGGCGACCTCCAGCCTGAAGGTCTGCTCCTTCAGCTCCTCCTTCGGCGGCTCCTCGGCGCGTTCGAGCGTGATTATCACCTCGTTCGAGTCCATTGTCGGCGCGGGGATGTTTATGACCGCCTCGGGCTCCTTGTCCTGATAGAAGGACGCCGCCCTGTCGTAGACCAGCATCCTGGTCGGCGCTCCGGCGTTGATGTAGCCCACATAGGTGCAGTAGAGCAGATTTGCGGAGTCGCCCTTTACCTCCCAGGGGGACGGTACAAGGGTCTCGGGATCGACCAGCAGATAGGTCTCCGGCTGCGCGTCGAGGATGACGAACTTGTCTTTATACGCCGTCTCGCTCAGCTTGAGAGGCTGTCCCGCCGGATCGCGCAGCTTGTACATAAAGCGGGAGTTGGACTTGTCTATATCGGAAGCGACCTGCTTTTTTATCAGCTCCTCCGACTTCCTGTAACACCTTTCGATGAACTTTTTGTAGAACTCGTTGGAGGCGAAATCCTGCAGCATCCTGCGTTTGAACCGTTCCGCGTCCATCGTGCGGGTCTCGTTGCAGCGTTCATCCACGCTGTCCTCGCTCCACCAGACGGCGTCGTGGAATTTGGCGAGCGTTCCTTTGTACGTGTATTCGCCGTCTTCCCGCATGAAATCGTCGGCTCTTTTCGCAAGCTGGGTAATATAGTTTTCGAGGGCGGGCATCCACTTTTCCGGCTTTTCGGGATAAAACCCGATTATGTGATCCATAATATACGCCCAGCCGCTCCCGCTTTTGCCCATACCGAGCTGAACGAGGTCCGGGTTTCTTTCTGGATCGCCGTATTTCTCGCGCGCCTTTTTCAGTTCGTCGCCCGCCGGTCCGGTGTAAAGCATATGCTCGTCGATCTCGTTGATCGGAACGGTGACGACCTTCTTTTCCGACTTGCTCCAGAACATACTGAAGCAGATCGTCGTATAGTAGGTCTGGTCGAGCGGGGTGTTGATCTTTACGTATCCGTCGTCGCTCTCGCTCGTGAACCACCCGTCGAAGAGGCCGTCCTGATAGCCGTTAAAGACGGATCGTCCGAGGAAAAGCGCGCCGAGGCCGAAGGCGGTCATGGGCGTGAGGCAGCCCGCGACGATCATCACCGTCCCGGCGATCTCCGGAACGTAATAGAACAGCGACCAGGCGTAATCTGACATCTTTTTCGCCTTGAGCAGATCTTTCGTCATATCGAAAGTGGTAAAGAAGAGACCGGCGGTGGAAAGCGTGTCGCCCAGCGGGAAGCCTTTGACCAGCTCGACCGGATTTTTGCGGAAAAGGTCTATAGCGGATACCGCCTGACCTGCCGCCCCCGTACCGAGACCGGCGTAATCCAAAGCTGAACGTCCCGGCTGTCCGCCCTGAAAGAAGACGTATCCGTCGTCGTTCGCCATCGCGGACAGTATCTCCTCGTGGCCCTCGTCAATCTGCTTTTTTATCTTGCTGTTTGCAAACGCCTTTTTGATCTGTTCGGGAGTGATATCGAGTGTAAGCAGACGGCTGGTCATAGCCGAATACTGACGTTTTTTCGTCTCCGGGTCTATCGAATACTTGACCTTCTTTTTGGCCTTCTTTTTCGCTACGCACTTGCCGCTGAAGTGATCGACGTACATAGTGACCGTGCCGTCTTTTTCGTTCACGTCGAACGCGACGTGCTCCCAGCGTCCCAGCTCCTCGTTGAAGGTCTGGGCGTAAAGCACCGCGGCGGGGTCCTCGTCGCCGGTCTCGCCGTAAGGCAGGGTTATCGCCACCGGGAGGATGAACTCCTTCTGTCCGCTCGCCAGCTCGAAGTCCCAGGCGGCGATCTCGAAGCCGTTATCCTCGTCGTCCTTGACGGGGAGCTCGCGTACGGTCAGCGTGTCGTTCCCGTTTTCGAGGTTGAAGCCGCCGAAATCGACCGTGACCCCGCCGAGAGTGACCTCCGGCTCCTCGTTGGAGACCGGCGCGGTCTGCGCCGGAGCGGAGGCGATCTCTTTTTCGGTGTAGACGACGCTCGTTATGATCCCGGTGCCGTCGGAACGCTGATAATCGACAGCCGCGGGTCCGCTTCCGAACTTCATCCCGGAGGCGGGAACGCGGTATTCCGGTTTTTCCAGATCGGCGAGATATCCTGCGGAGGGCTTTTCGGCGGAGGATCCTCCGTTGAACAGACTTTCAAACTCCGCTTCGTCCTTTTTGCCGTTATCGGGATCTCGGTCGGACTTTTCCGCAGTCTCCGGGTCGAGGGGCTTGCCGTCCCGGACGAAAAACCCGGGATACTTGAACCCTGCGACGAGGAATTCCGCTATCATTATTACGATCAGCGCAAGAAGAAGTATCGTCAGTCCCGGCGATCTTTTCTTTGCGGGCGCCGGCGAAGCGTTCGGATACCCGCCCGCGTTTGCGGGCTGCGCCCCGTAATTTGCGTATTGGGGCGGGAAATACTGCCCGGCGGGCTGACCCGGCTGATCGGGACGTCTCTCCGTCATTTGAGGCGGGGCCCACGGCGTCTGCTGCCGCGGGTCAATCTCACGCCGGGGCTGCTCGGGCTGCGCCGCGGGCTGCTGTCCCCGATACTGTTCCGTCTGCCCGGTCAGCGGCGTTTGCGCGGGCTTATCCTGCGGTCGGGAGGCGCTTATCGCAGCGCCGCATTCGGTACAGAACTTTGCGCCTTCGGTGAGCCGGGCGCCGCATTTAGTACAAAAATTAGCCATTATATCCCTCCGTTACGGCCTGACCAGCGCGAAAACGCCGACGGCTCCGTCTCCCCAGTCGATGGTCCCGACAGCGTATTCGCGGCCGTTCTCAAGGCGGAAGCTCTTTATCTCTATTTCGAATTTGCCGTCCGAGGCGGTCAGCTTTCCGCTTTTCCATCCGCCTTCGTACACATAGTCTTCGGCCTCGTCTTCTTCAAGCCCCGACTCCCCGTCGTACCAGTACATCCAGCGGATCGTGACCTTGGCGCTGTCGGATGAGCCGGAAATGTTGAGATTGCAGAAATAGATCAAATCGTCGTCGGGGTCGTTTACGTCCTCGATCATATAGCATTTCCAGCCGCCTTTGACCGCCTTGAAGCTGGATATCTTGACGGCGTTCTCGGTCAAGCCGGTCCAGACTAATCTGTTTTTATCGTTCAGCTCGAGCCCTTCAAGATCGCCTTCCTCGGGGCATCCGTCGACGCTCACCTCTTTGCTTGCGGGATACTCTGGCTCGGTCGCGGGAGGTTCGGTCGCGGGAGGCTCGGTCGCGGGAGGCTCAGTCGCGGGAGGCTCCGTCGCGGGAGGCTCAGTCGCGGGAGGCTCAGTCGCGGGAGGCTCCGTCGCGGGAGGCTCAGTGGCGGGTCCGGGGCGTCCGGTGTCATCAGCCTTCTGCGTTACGGCGGGGCGGGACGGCTCGGGCGAGCCCGCCGCCTTTTTCGCATCCACCGCTCCGATTATTATTAAAACGAGCAGGGCGATATCTATCGCCGCGATTATTGCGATCAGAAGTTTTTTTACCATGATCTTCTCCGTATGATATTATTCTTTTGTCAGTATAGCATATCTTTTTTAATATTTAAAGATGTGTCAAAAATGCGTCATTGAAACATCTGTCACGCATTTTGTCCGCGCAATACAAAAAAAGGCGCCCGGGGCGCCTTTTCGGATAAAAGATATCACATTCCGTAGACCAGCCATATGAATATGTACGCCGGGATCACGGCGGCGAGGGTGAACGGTACGCCGATCTTCAGAAAATCGGAGTTTTTGACCTCCCAGCCTCCCTTGCGGAGTATTCCGATACCGGTGATGTTGGCGGACGCGCCTATCGGCGTCAGGTTGCCGCCGAGCGTCGCGCCGGAGAGCAGTCCGAAATAAAGCACGGTGGGGTCTATGCCCATCGCCGCGGCGATGCCCTGCGTTACCGGGAGCATGGTGGCGACGTAAGGGATGTTGTCGATAAACGCCGAGAAGAGGACGCTGACCCATGTGATGATGGTGTAGACGAGGAAAACGCTGCCTCCGCCGAGCTTTGAGAACAGCGCGGCGATCTTTTCGATAACCCCCGCCTCGGTGATGCCGCCGACCACCATGAACAGTCCGAAAAGCAGGGTCATCGTGGCGAAGTCGATCTCCTTGAGCACCTCGACGGCGGCAAGGACCGACTTCTTGCGGATCATGTTGTAGACTATGCCGACTGCCATAAGCGACATACAGATGATCCCGTTTATCATCGCGGGCTTGTCGGGTATGGCGGAGGCTCCGATGAGCAGGGCGACCATGCCCCCCATAAGCACGGTGGGGAACCAGCATTCGACCTTGGTGCGTTCCGAAGACGCGACCGGCGCGGTCTCCTTTTTGAACATAATCAGCAAAAGCGAGGTGGCGGCGAGCGCGCCGAGCTCGACGGCAAAGAATATGCCGGGACGGGAGCGGTACCAGAAGAAGTCGACGAAGTTCATCCCCGCGTACCCGCCGAGCAGGATGGAGGTCGTGTCGCCCACCAACGTGGCCGCGCCCTGAAGATTGGACGAGACCGCTATGGCTATTATCATCCCGACCGGGCTGATATTCAGCTTTTTGGCTATGGCGAGGGCGATCGGAGCTATCATCAGCACCGTCGCGACGTTGTCGATAAACGCCGAAACGACTCCCGCGAAAAGCGAGAGCATGACTATAGCCCACTTGACATTGGGGACCTTTTCTATGATTATGTCCGCGAGCAGGGCGGGCATTTTCGAGTCGATGACCAGCGCCACGATGCCCATGGTGCCGGCGATCATCATAAGCACGTTGAAATCGACGCAGCCGAGCGCCTTTCCCGCCGGGAGTATGCCGCTGATTATGAAGATCGCCGCGGATCCGAGCGCGATGAACGGACGCCACTTCGGGAGCAGCATCATCAGAATATAAGTTACCACAAATAAAATGATCGCAAAAACCATCGTTCTTCCCTTCCGGAATAAAAAAACCGCCGGGCGGAAGGCGTTTTTTCCGCCGCGGTGGTCATTATATCACGGATCGCGCAAAAAAGCAAGGGGAAAAGGGCGAAGAAGGGGCGCGGGAGACGGTTGCCGCGACCTTAAAAAACTATACCGTCGCGGTTTGAGACCGGGGCGTTTATGTAAAAATGCGCCTCGCCGGTCTTCAGCTTGTGAAGGCAGATCTCATACCCGCCGATCTCCGATACCGCGCGCAGGGCGAACCAGAAGTTCTCCGGCTCCTCATCGTCGAAGAAGCTTTGAACGGTCAGCCCGCGGCGCTCCATTTCTCTTTTGAATTCCTCCTCGTCCGAATTCATCGTGACTCCGAACACGCTGACTCCAGGGTCGGAAATATCAATGCGGGTGACGTACCGTCCGCCGTCGGCGTAGTCCGGCCACGCCGTTACGGTATAGGAGACGGCAACCTCGGGCGGGCGGCGATTGTACCCGCCCTCGTCGGTGACGACCGGGTATTTATCCTCAACGTAACGATCACCGCCGAACATTTCGGTCGCTTGAAGTCCCGACGTATCGACGCCCGAAATGTCGTCGAGTATCCAGAAACGGAGAGAAGCGTCTTCATCCCGGGGGGAACCGGGCTGATCCGCGGTGTCCCCGTAGTCGCCTTTCACGGTCTCTTCGTTACGGTATATCTCGTTCCCGAAGAGCTTTATCACCGTGCCGACGATCCGCTCGTTCGGAAGCTCGCCTAATGCGTTCAGCTTTATGACCTCGTAGACGAGCGACTTATAGCCCACGCTCCCGCCGTCCTTGTAGCGCAGTTTGACCGGGAAAAGGGCGGCGGCAAGCAGGACGGCGACCGCGGATATGATTATTATTTTCGTGCGCTTTTTCATATTGATCCTCACAAACTGCGTAATAGCGGGCGGCGCCGGCGGTCGCCACAGGCGACACATCGTTTTTCCACCCCAACACTGTCATTGAGAAGACCCGAAGGGGCTGTGGCAATCCGTGCCCCTGAACGATATCTCAGCAACCGATTTTATTTTCGCGCTCCGCGAGCTCCTCATTCGTCAGCTAACGCTGACACCGCCCCCCGAGGGGTCCGCTGTCACGCGAAGCGTGACTGAGGGGAGGGGAAAACGAAGTCGGCTCCGCGTAAACGAGGTTTCCTGCGGAAAAACGATGTTACGCTTCGCGTAAACGATGTTCGCCTGTCGGC
>JAFSSR010000003.1 GCA_017450885.1 Clostridia bacterium
CGCGAACCACCTTGTTGACGCCGGGAGAAAGCTCGTCGCCGTTCTCGCGGCTGAACACCTTGACGTCGACCACTATGCCGGATTCGCCGTGAGGCAGACGCAGAGAGGTGTCGCGCACTACCCTCGCCTTCTCGCCGAATATGGCGCGGAGCAGACGCACCTCAGCGGTGAGCTCGGTCTCGCCCTTCGGGGTGACCTTGCCGACCAGGATGTCGCCTGCGCGGACCTCGGTGCCCTTGCGGACGATGCCTTCCGCCGTCAGATCCTTGAGGGCGTCTTCGCCGACGTTGGGGACCTCGCGGGTGATCTCTTCCGGTCCGAGCTTGGTGTCGCGGGCTTCGCTGGAGTATTCCTCTATGTGGATGGAGGTATAGGTATCGTTGCGGACAAGGTTCTCGTTGAGGAGGACCGCGTCCTCGTAGTTGTAGCCTTCCCAGGTCATAAAGCCGATGAGAGCGTTCTTACCGAGCGAGATCTCGCCATTGGAGGTGGCGGGACCGTCGGCTATGACTTCGCCCTTCTCGACCTTGTCGCCGACGTTCACTATGGGACGCTGGTTGACGCAGGTGCCCTGGTTGGAGCGCTTGAATTTGATGAGGTGGTAGACCTCTTTCTTTCCGTCGTCGCCGACGATGGTGATCTCATCGGCGGAGACCTTCTCGACCGTTCCGGCTTCTCTTGCGCAGACAACGACGCCGGAGTCGACCGCCGCCTTGTATTCCATACCCGTGGCGACGATGGGAGCTTCCGATACCATAAGCGGTACGGCCTGCTTCTGCATGTTGGATCCCATCAGAGCGCGGGAGTTGTCGTCGTTCTCAAGGAAGGGGATCATAGCCGTCGCGACCGAAACGACCATCTTAGGCGAAACGTCCATGTAGTCGGGCAGAGATTTGTCGACCTGGATGATCTCCTGACGGTGGCGGGCGGTGACGGTGGGATTGACGAAGCGGTGCTTGGAGTCGAGCGGCTCGTTCGCCTGGGCGACAATGTAATTGTCCTCCTGATCGGCGGTCATATACTCGATCTCCTTGGTGACGACGCCCTTCTTCTTATCTATCTTGCGGTAGGGGGCTTCGATAAAGCCGTACTCGTTGATGCGGGCGTAGGTGGCAAGGTAGGAGATAAGTCCTATATTGGGTCCTTCGGGGGTCTCTATCGGGCACATACGTCCGTAATGGGTGTAGTGAACGTCGCGGACCTCGAAGGACGCGCGGTCACGGGACAGACCGCCGGGGCCCAGCGCCGAAAGACGGCGCTTGTGAGTGAGCTCGGCAAGCGGGTTGTTCTGGTCCATGAACTGCGAAAGAGGAGAAGATCCGAAGAACTCGCGGATGGCGGTCACCACGGGACGGATATTGATAAGTCCCTCGGGGGTGATGCTCTCGGAGTCCTGGGTGGTCATACGCTCCTTGACTATCTTGTCCATGCGGGAGAAGCCGATGCGGAACTGGTTCTGCAGGAGCTCGCCGACGGAACGCAGGCGGCGATTGCCGAGATGGTCGATATCGTCCGTGCTGCCGACCCCGTAGTAGAGGCCGAGCTGATAGTTGATGGATGCGAAAATGTCCTCGCGGGTGATATGCTTGGGAACGAGCTCGCCCATACGGGCGCGCGCGTTTTCCTTGAAGGTCTTCATATCCTCGCCTGCCTCTTCCCAGAGCTCGGAAAGAACGCGGGCGTCGACCTTGCCCTTTACGCCGATATCGGCAAGAGTGTCGCCGATGGCGACGGCGGGGTAAACGGTGCAGTTGGAGAAGATACGGAATTCGCCGTCCTCGCCTACGCGGATGTACGCCTCGTTGACGCCGGCGGCTTCGATGCTCTCCGCCTTCTCGCGGGTGACGACCTCGCCCTCGTCGGCAAGCATCTCTCCGGTATAGGGGGAGACCACCGGACGGGTGACGGTCTGTCCGTTGAGGCGGGCGGCGATACCCATCTTCTTGTTATATTTGTATCTTCCGACCGGAGCGAGATCGTAACGTTTGGGGTCGAAGAAGAGGTTGTTGATAAGGATCTGGGCGCTCTCGACAAGCGGAGGTTCGCCCGGACGGAGCTTTTTGTAGATCTCCTTGAGGGCTTCGTCGCCGGCGCTCGTGCCGTTGCGCTCAGCCTCGGAGGGCATGGTGTCCTTTTCGAGGGTGGCTTTGATCTGAGGATGATCGCCGAAGAAATTCTCTATCTCGGCATTGCTCTCGATGCCCAGGGCGCGGACAAGGATGGTGACCGGGATCTTTCTGTTCTTATCTATACGGACGTAGAAGACGTCGTTGAGATCGGTCTCGTACTCGAGCCACGCTCCGCGATAGGGGATCACGGTCGCGGTGTAGATGGTCTTGCCGGTCTTGTCCAGAACAGAGTCGTAGTACATTCCGGGGGAACGTACTATCTGCGAGATGACGACGCGCTCCGCGCCGTTGATAACGAAAGTACCGTTGTCGGTCATGAGCGGGAAGTCGCCCATGAATATCTCCTTCTCCATGACCTCGCCGGTCTCCTTGTTGAAGAGGCGGACGAGAACGCGCAGAGGAGCGGCGTAGTTCACGTCGCGTTCCTTGCACTCCTCGACGGGGTACTTCGGATTAGGATCGATGGAGTAATCCACGAACTCAATGTGCAGATTTCCGGAGTAGTCGACGATGGGGGAGACGTCCTCAAGGACCTCTTTGAGTCCCTCGTCAAGGAACCACTGGTAGGATTTTTTCTGCACTTCTATAAGATTGGGCATTTCAAGGACTTCTTCGATCTTTGAAAAGCTCATTCTGGTAGTGCGTCCGAGCTTGTGCTCCTTTACCATTAAATCATCCTCCTAAAGAAAAGAATAGACCATACCCGTAATCCGCTTAAAGCCGGGTCCGCAGCCGACGCGGACGCTTCCCTTCACCCGTATGACACGCTGGTTACGGTCAAATTTTAAGCCAAGGGGCCACCCGCGAGGCGCATCCCGACAGTATTAAAATTATCGAGTATGACCTCAAGAGAGTTATTTATACACAAATCGGGTCAAATTATATCATATATAAAAAAGAAAGTCAAGAACAAAAAACTAAATTTTCGGACGGATCCGCATTGTTTACAGAAATTTAATATATTAAATTTTTGTGAACACTATTGAAATTGTCCGGGATATGTGGTAAAATGCTTTACTGCATGTATGTGTTAATAATTTGTATTCATATACGCCCAATTCTTACAGGAGGAAAAGAATATGCCTAACATCAAGTCGGCGAAAAAGCGTGTTCTCGTTAGCGAGACCAAGGCGCTCCAGAACAAGTCTTTCAAGAGCGCGTACAAGACTGTCATGAAGAAGTACGAGGCCGCAGTTGCCTCCGGTAACAAGGCGGATGCCGAAGCGGCGTACAAGGCTGCGATCAAGAAGATCGACACCGCGGTGACCAAGAACATCATCCATAAGAACACCGCCGCCCGCAAGAAGTCGCGCTACACCAAGATGCTCGCGGCTATGTAACATAGTAAAAAAGAACTGCTCCGGCAGTTCTTTTTTTGTTGCTCATTTTGTTCTGTTCGGCGATCGCCTATTTCCCCGGTACGGCGATCACCTTTTTTGTTTTAAGGGCGTCGGCGGTGATCCCGTTGCGGGCGAGTATGGAGTCGGCGGGAACGCGGTAGGTCTTCGCGATATTCCAGAGATCGTCCCCTTCCGCCGGATAATAAAGCGTAAGCGGAGGGCGGTCGTCTTCTGCCGGTCCGGTGACCGTCGCGCCGGTCACTACCTCGCGCGTGTACGGCTCTATGACCATCGCGCAGATGCAGAGGTCGGCGTCGGCGGTAAAACGTCCGCCCTCCAGCTTGACCCGGCAGCCGGTCAGCGTAACGCAGGCGGAGCATTCCGGCTTCCCTTCCTTTGCGTCGACCTTGCGGACGTATGTGAACGGCAGCTTCATTTCTCCCGCTGCGTATTTTTCCCCCTCGTCCGACGCGGAACAGAGCAAGCATATCGTCACCGCGCCCTTGAATTCGAGATCGCCGGCGTCCGTGTCCGTCACCGATTCGAGCCTTGCCGAAGCGGAATACGCGTCCGCGGAAACGGCGCGCGAAAGCGACAGATCTTCAGCCGAGCTCTCCCCTTTTACAGAAAATCTGTCCGTGAAGGAGGTCAGTGCCCGGTCGAGCCGCACGCTTCCCTTTTTGACCTCGAGCTCGTCGGAAGTGGAATAAATATCGGTCACCGCCCGACATTCACGCAGATACGCGACGTACAGATCTGCGCCCCAGGAGAAGTCAAGCTCTATGATCTTCTGTTCCCCGTACGTGTTGGTCTGCGCAGCCGCCTTGATCTCATCTATTCTCGCGCAGGCGCGGGAGCCCGTGGGCTTTCCGCTGTCTATTTCTGTCTCGGCGGACAGGGCGAGAGTTGCAAACCGGCTGTGATACCCGCCTTCCGCGTCGGAATAGAGGATAGCGACGTTCGCCTCGCCGCGCAGCTCCGCCGTCGTCCCGTCTAACCTGACCGACGTGATATAAGGCGTCACCTCACATTCGACTATATCGTTGATCTCCGGCTCGCCGGAGCCGAATTCAATATCGTAGCTGGCGCGGAGATCGTCTATCCTGAAGCGTTCGATCACCGTGTATTCGAGGGTCTCGCGCCTGGTCTCCGGCTCCTTGCCGCCTTCTTCGTTTCCGATCAGTTCGGGCTCCACCCGTACGGGAAGCTCCCCGTACGCGGTGACGTTGATCCTGCACCGTCCGGTTAGCTTGCGCGGGTCGGACGCGCGTATTCCGGAGTTTTCGAGCCGGACGTCGAGATAAAGCCCGTCCGTCTCATCGGCTTCACATTCAAGCCTTACCTCGCCGTCCTGCCTGCCCTGAAGGATGACGTTCCTTACCGTGCCGTCTTCACAGAGCAGCGTCACGGAAAAGGTCACCGTACATTCCCAGCCCGCTCCGCCGCCGGTGCGTCCCGTCTCTTCGAGAGCCGCCCTTGCGTCGGACTTGACTATCCTTCTTACGTCGGGTATGTAATCCGGAAGGGTGAACTCCTTGGTAAGCTCCTTGGTCTCGGTCCCGACCGCCGCTCTTCGCGACGCGGTATTTTCCTTTTCGGTGAGCGCCGGATCGGTTATCATCCGGCCCGTATTTTTCTCCATGTCTTTTACTCCTTTTTAATAATTCATTACTTAATAGATATGCGCCGTTTGCGGGAAATATGTTCTTTCTACTCCAGCCTGGCGCGCAGCTTTTCGAGCGCGGACTTCTCTATTCTGCTGACGTATGAGCGCGATATCCCCATGATCCCCGCGATCTCCCTCTGCGTCCGCGCCGGACGCATATCCAGCCCGTACCGCATGATCATCACCTTCCGCTCGCGCGGGTCGAGCTCTTCCTTTATCACCCGCATCGCGCGTCCGCATTTCAGCTTCAGGTCGATATCGTCCGCTATCGTATCCTCCGTATAGATGATGTCTATGTAGGTGAGCGGATTCCCGTCCTTGTCGGTGTCGATGGTCTCGTTTATCGAGACCTCCTGCGAGAGCTTTTTCTGCGAACGGAAGTACATCAGTATCTCGTTCTGAAAGCATTTGCCCGCGTAGGTCGCAAAGCGCGTCCCGTTTTCCGGCTTGAAGGAGTCTATCGCTTTGATCAGCCCGATCGTCCCGATGGACATCAGGTCGTCCTGGTTTTTTGAGTCGCTGTAGTATTTCTTGATTATATGCGCGACAAGGCGGAGGTTGTGTTCGATGAGCTTTCCCCGCGCGTCCATGTCGCCGTTTTTGAATTCGCGGAAGAGTCTCGTCTCCTCTTCCGCGTCGAGCGGCGGAGGAAAGGACTGTCCCGAATTGACCCTCGCAAAAAGATAAATAAAATTGAAAAGCGTCCCGAAAAACCCGCCCGGCATGACTATCCTCCGAAAATCGCGTATTTATTTGCATTTGAGGCAAATATGTTGTATAATGGTGTCATACAAGTATATGCCGACGGAGCGCCGTTATGATAGATAAGAAGATATACACCGTGGTGGACATAGGATCCAACACCGTAAAATGCGCGGTCTTCCTGCGCCGCAAAGACAAAGCGTACGAGATCGCCTCGGATACTGAAAAGCTGGGGCTTATCGCCGGGATACGGGATGGTAGGCTCACGGAGGAGCGAACAGACGCCCTCTGCCGGACCGTAGAGAGATTTCGCCTTCTCGGACTTGCCAAAGCGAACGAAAACGGTATCGGCGCGGAGAACGCGTCGATACATTGCTTTGCGACCGCCGCCCTGCGCGGGGTCGACAATTTCGACGAGATAAACGCAAAGGTCGCGGAGCGCGTCGGAGCGTCCGTCGTTCTGCTTTCCGCGGAGGAGGAGGCCAGGACCGCTTTCGCCGGTTTCCGCACGCTCAACGCCGAGCCGGAAAAAGGAATACTCGCCGATATGGGCGGCGGCTCGACCGAGCTGACCGAGTTCAGCGGAAACGAGATAATAAGGCTGACCAGCATGGCGTTCGGTTGTTTAAGCCTATACAAGCGTTTCTGCGCGGGTGAGTTCCCGACGCCGGAGGAAGAAGAAAAGATATACGCCTACGCCGCCGATCGCACAGCAGACGGCGGATTTGCCGGAAGCGGCGGGACGCTCTGCGCGGTGGGCGGGACCGGAAACGCCATACGCAGGCTACTCGGCAAATACGGGATAGGCGGCGATAATACTCTGACGCCCGATCATCTCGACGCTCTGCGTGCGAGGCTTTCATCCCACGATCCCGAGGACATCGCGCTGATAGAAAAGCTGATCCCGACGCGGAGGGAGACGATAATCCCGGGGCTGTGCGCTTATTCCGCGATAGCCCGCGCGATAGGCGCGGATAAGATAATGCTTCTAAAAGGCGGGCTGCGCGAAGGAATCATGAAGGGGATCCTCGACAAATATGAGTAAGCAAAAAAATGCCCTGCTTTTCGAGGGCATGGTCTCGGTCAGAGCAGTCATCGAAAGCGGGAGCAGAAGGATAGAAAGACTGTTTTATGACCAAAACCGCGCAAAGACTCACAAAAGTGAGCTCGCGTGGCTCGGTCACAGGGCGGACGAGCTGGGCTTTGAAATAGAGCTCCGCCGCGCGGAAGATATAGACGAAATGACCGAGGGCGCAAGTCACGGAGGGGTCTGCGCCGTTTGCGGAGAGAGACCGCTTTTCCCGGTGAGCGAAGGCGATATAATCGACGGCGGGTTCTATCTGCTGCTCGAAGGCATAGAGGATCCTTACAATTTCGGCTTTGCGGTGCGCTCGGCTTACGCCGCCGGCGCGGACGGGATAATCCTCCCGGAGCGCAACTGGATGGACTCCGCGGGAACGGTCTGCCGTTCCTCGGCGGGGACGAGCGAGCGCGTGCCGATGTATACACTGCCGGAAAGAGGGCTCGCCGCGATATTCAAAGGAAAGGGATACCGCGTCGCCGCCGCCGAAGCGGACGGCTCCGCCGAAATGTGGGACGCCGATCTCTCGCGCCCGCTCCTGCTGGTCATAGGCGGAGAAAAGCGCGGCATATCGCGCGCCGTCCTCGACGAGTGCGATCTGCGCGTCAGCATACCGTACGGACGGGAGTTCAACGGCGCGCTTTCCGCGGCGTCCGCATCGGCGGTGCTCTGCTTTGAAGTTATGAGACAGAACAGATGAAATGACGATATTCCATATCAAAAAGGCTTTGCGGATCATCGCAAAGCCTTTTTGATATACGGTTTCCCGGCGCTATGGACGTTTATCTGTGGACGTACATCCTGCTCGGCTCCTCCTCGCCCGTCCCGCGGGCGAAGCAGAAAAACTCCCAGCCGTAACGCTCGTAAAATCCGGTATGGTCGGTCAAAAGATAGAGGGTGTCGATCCCCTCTTTTTTCATATCGCCGCAGATATATCCGAGCAGTCCGCCGGCGACGCCGCGGCGGCGCATATCCTCTTCGACGTATAAGGCGCAGACGTTGGGCGAAAGGTCGGGACGGTCGTGGAAATCGTTTTCTATCACCCCGGCTCCGGCTATGACGCGTTCGCCGTCGAGTACGACGTACCAGCGCGGGACGCCCGCGCCCGTAAGGCTGCTCTCCATGCTTTTGGCGTATTCCTCTTCCGGTATGCCCCACCTGCCGTGAAACCATGCCGCCGCCCGCGAAAGGAGCTCCGGGCGGTCGTTTATCGTAACCGTTTCAAACGCCATTTACTCTTCTCTCTTATTCAGCTCGGTCGGCCACATCCCCGTCTCGCGCTTAAAGGTCTTGCTGAAATAATAGGACTCCTTGAAGCCGACGCGGTTCGCGACCTCTTTTATCTTCATATCGGGATTTTCGGAAATTATCTTTTTCGCCAGCTCCACCCGGTACCCGGTCAGATACTCGTTCGGAGAGACGCCCTTGCAGCGCTTGAAGATGCGGCTGATATAACTCGGGACGAACCCGAACTCGCGGGCGATCGTCTTGCCCGTTATGTCCTTCGCGTAATTTCGGACAAGATACTCCTCCACGGCGTCAGCGAGCTGTGAATTGCGGTCGGACGCGGGGACGTCGCGGCGCAGGGTGAGCAGGATGGAGACCACGTCGTCGAGAAAGGCGTCGTATGAGGTGAAGGCGGCGAGCGCGTTGACGAACTCGTGCTTAACGCTGGTGTTCTTGCGCTGCATCGCCTGCGGATAGTTCAGAGCGTAGGTATCGAGCACGACGTTGAGGAAGCCGTTGACCTCCTCCTGGGTAAAATCCTTTTCCCTCATACCGTCGAGTATGCTCCCGAAAAGCGAGCGCACCTTCGCCCTGTCGCCGTTCTTGATCGCCGACGTGAGCGCGTCTATCTCCGCTTTTGAATAAGGCTGCTCGATCTCTCCGTATATATCAGGCAGCTCGTCGACGCAAATAAGCTGCGATCTGTCGAGAACGAGAGACCTGATAAGCTGCTCTCGAAGTCCCGCAAGGCACTTGCCCGCCTCGCTCATACGGACCCCTTTTTTATAAATTATCGTAACGGGAAGCTCCTCGCCGGAAAAATCGGAAAAGAGCCTGCCCGCTATCTCGCTCTGCCTTTCCGGAGTGTCGCACTCGACGACTATATATCTCTCCGAAGGGATGTTGGAATTGAAGAATACGTACTCCTCGCCGTCCTTCAGCGACCGCTTCATAAAGCTCTCCACCCGCTCGTCCGACCAGAAGTTGGCTCCGGGCAGTATGACCTCCGAGCCGTACAGCAGATATGCGCCGGCGCATGCGAGGATCACCACGGTGTCGCGGTCGGCGGAAGGCTTGCCGACGTCTTTTTTCGTTCCCAGCTCCGCGCGGATGCGGTCGCCGAGCTCCGCCATCTTTTCCTTGTTGATGGGCTTTAAAAGGTAGTCGAACACCTTGTAAGTCAGCGCTTTTTTTGCGAACTCGAAGTCGGAAAAGCCGCTGAGTATTATCACCATCGTATCCGGCTTGTTCTCGTGTATCCAGGCGGCGAGCTCCAGCCCCGACATTATCGGCATTTTGATATCGGTGAACACGATATCGAAATCCTCGCGCGCGAGGACGTCCGCCGCCTCTCTGCCGTTGATGCAGACGCGGGCGACGGAAAAATCGCTGTCGGTGTGTTCTATAGCGTTTTTGACGGCACGCGCTATCGGCGGCTCGTCTTCTACGACCATTACCTTAAACATCTTCTGTCCTTTCAGCCGTCATTCCGCGTCGGCGACGATCTTGATGATCGTCCCGCCGCTTGAGCGTATGCTGTAATCGAGCCTCTTGCTGTGGGTCATACGGAGGCGCACTATCGTGTTGATCAGCCCGACTCCGCCGATCCCGGAGAGCGACATTTCGGAAATCGCGCGATCCGCTTTTTCGCGTATCTCGGCGATCCGCTCCTCGGTGATCCCGACGCCGTTGTCCTTGATGGTAAGCTCCCAGTGCGACTGGTCTCCGTGCATCTTGATATCTATGTTCCACGGCGGCGGGCTCATCTTAAATCCGTGCTTGAAGCAGTTCTCCGCAAGAGGCTGGATGAACAGCTTGGGCACAGCCATGTTCATAAGCCCCTCGTCGACCGAGATAGAGTAATTGAAATAGTCCTCGTAGCGCGATTTCATAAGCGAAAGATAGTTCGCCGTATGAGCGATCTCTTCGCGCAGCGGGACGGTCACCTTTTCGTAAGAAGCGACGTAGCGGAGCATATCGGAGAGCTTGACGCACATATCGGTGACGTTTTCCGCCCCAGCCTCCTCTCCCGCGGCGCCGATTATTGAAAGGGTATTGTAAAGGAAATGGGGATTCATCTGCGCCTGCAGCGCGAGGGAGTACGCCTTCTTTTCCTGCATGACCGACTGGTTGACGCGGTCCAGCATCTTGTCGAAGGACTCCTCAAGATCTTTTATCTCGTCGGGCGTCCCCGCTCCGAGCGGCTCAAGCTGATCGCCGGGGGTGTTGATCTTTTTGACCCTGCGGGCGAGCTGGGTTATCGGGCGCGTGACCGACCGGCTTATCGAGTAGATGATAAGCATCATAAAGCCCATTATCGCGAAGAAAGCGAGCGTGAACAGTCCCAGGATGCGAAGAGTAAAGGCGGGCGTGACCGGGTCCGTATACTCGACCATTACCTCCCACTCCGTCCCCGTAACGGGAACCGAAACGGTGCGGTCGCCGCTTACCGACCGGTCCCCTATCTCATAGAGCGTCTTGCCGGTGATACGGTGGCGTATCTCTCCGCGCGAGTTTTCGACGTCCTCGAGATAAGGCGAATAATCGTAGCGCGAGGTGCTGCCGCGAACCTCGATTATACCGTTTGCGCTCGAGACCAGGTCGTTTTTCAAAGCGATCTTTACCGTGATGAACTCGTCGCCGCTGATGGTCCATTCGTTTTTCCCCGGTCCTTCGACAACAAGTCCGCCATTGTCTTCTATACGTTTTATCTCTTCCCTGAAATTCAGCTCGGCGAGCTTAGCGTCGCGCGCGGTTTTATCCACCATATAGGTCTGGCTGGAGATAAAGTCGCCCGTCCAGTTATAGACGCAGATATTGTATTCAAGCGCGTGATCTTTTATCAGTCCCAGAAGAGCCGACGAAACGTCTATGGACACAAGGACGTTCTTGTCAAAAAGGTTGCCCGGCTGTATCGTGCTCTGCGTGTCGTAGAAGATACCGGTGATCCTTGGCTGGCGGTTGACCTGATTTGCAATGAAGCGCAGCTCGTAAACGTAGTCGTTGACCTGCGCAGCTATATTCCCCGCGCACCTCTGCGCGGTGTCCTCAAAATTGCGCTCCGCCGTGGAGACGTAGAAAAAGTAAGACACGGCGGTGACCGCGAAGAAGACTATGGCGAGAAGGATAAAGTACGGCTTGGCTATCCGTCTTATAAGATACGATCTTTTTTCCATAGCTCTCTCCTTCCCCGGTTTATTATCAACAGTATAACATATTCCGTTACGATTGACAAGGATAACTTTTCGGGGATAAAAAACCCTCCGCTTTCGCGGAGGGCTGGATCATGAAAAAGATTCAGTTGAACCTGAGTGCTTTTGTAAGCGTTAATCGATCGCGGATCAATATACGGTCTTCCACTCGGCTATATTCTCAGCGTCGAACTTGAAGGGATCGCCGAGCATGACCTCGGTACCGCCGTCAGCAGCGGCAACGATGGACTTTTCGCCGAGAGTTCCGGCCTTAACGATCTCGCCGGCAGCGCCGGTAACAGTACCGTCGGAGAGTCCAGCCATGGTGTAAGCCGCGAGGTAGCCGATGTCGATCGGGTTCCACAGATACATCCAGGGGCAGGTGCCGTCTTCGATGAACGGAGCCATCTCGGAGGGGAGTCCCAGACCGGTGAGCTTAACTTCGCTCTTCTTGTCCTGGAGGACCTTGCCCGCAGCCAGCATGCCGACGGTGGTGGGGGCGATGATGACCTTGATGGAAGGATCGGTCAGGAGAGCGGTGGTCTCGGAGGTGGACTTGGTGGGATCGTCGTCGCCGTAAGCGATCTTAACGAGAGGAGTCTTGGCGTACTTGTCGGCGTTCTCGTCGAGTTCCTTCTTCATCCACTCGATCCAGAGGTTCTGGTTGGTAGCCTGAGCGGTAGCGGAGAGGATGGCTATGCCGCCTTCACCGTTGACCATCTCGTAAGCAGCCTGGATCAGTCCGCGGCCGATCTTCTCGGGGTCAGCCTGCTGGATGTGGGTAATTCTGGAAGCGGCGTTGACGGCGGAGTCAAGGGAGATGACCTTGATACCGGCTTCTCTCGCCTCGGTCAGAGCGGGCTGGAGAGCGTCGGCGTCGTTAGCGGCGATGGCAATTCCGTCGATGCCCTGAGCGACGAGCGGGTTGATGATCTCGATCTGCTTTTCGGGGGTAGCGGCCTCGGGTCCCTTGTAGAGCGGCTCTGCGCCGACTTCTTTGCAGGCGGTCTCAAAGCCTTCGTAGACCTTCTGCATGTAGGGGTTCTGTACGTCCTTCGCGATGAAGGCGTAGGTCAGCTTTTTGGTGTCGTCCGGCTTCGTGGTGTCGTTGGACTTGCCGGAATCGACGGGGGTCTCGGTTTTGCCGCAGCTTGCGAGGACGGTGAACGCCATAAGAGCTACGAGCAGGAGAGCAATGATTTTCTTCATGGTTTTACTCCTTTTCTTCGGGGTCTTGCCCCATTTTTTATTTTTTTTTGATATCTTTAAGGGAACCGCGTTCCCGGGGAAACGTTTTTAAGCCTTCTTTACGAACATCCCTTTGAGCTTTCTGAACCAGTTGGCCTGGCCGACGCTCTCGCGGAAGTTCGGGATGGCGACCGCGATGATGAGCAGCGCGCCGACGACTATCATGATTATCTGGCTGGAAGCGTTCATGAGACCGAGTCCGTAGCGCAGATAGCCGATGACCAGGATGGAAAGCGAGGCGCCGAGCATCCTGCCCTTGCCGCCCGCGGTGGATACTCCGCCGAGGACCGCCATGGCGATGATGTCGAGCTCATATCCCTTTGCGATGTCGGAGCGGACGCTGGACATCTTTGCGGAAAGGTAGATCGCGGCGACGGCGGCGAAGAGACCCGCCATCGTATAGACTATGATCTTTATCTTGTTGGTATGCACGCCGGAGAATTTTGCCACCGTGGTGGAATTGCCCATCGCGTAGCAGCGTCTGCCGAACTTGGTGTAGTGGAGGAGGTAGGCGAAGAAGAGCGCCTCGACCACCACGAATATCAGCGCCGCCGGAACTATACCGCCGATCTTTGCGGTGTAGATCTGGGTGTGCCACGCCGGGAAGCCGTTGACCGACTGGGTCTCGAGGATGATCTGCGCGATACCGCGGAAGATGATCTGCGTCGACAGCGTGACTATCATGCTGGAGAGCTCGGGGAACTTGACGAGTATTATGCCGTTGATGAAGCCGCACAAGGCTCCGACCGCAAGCGCGATCACGATGGCGAGCGCCATCGGAAAGCCCGCCTGATAGGCGACGCCCATGATGGTGGCGGAAAGCGCCATGGTGGAGGCGACCGAGATGTCGATCTCACCCAGCATGAGGACGAACGCCATCGGGAAAACGACTATCGCCTTGTCGATAAAGTCGCGGGTCGCCGAGAACAGGTTCTTCGCGTTTGCGTAGTTGGGTATCTTTATGAGATTGAATACCGTCACCGCGACGAACATCAGAACGAGCATCCACTCCCACTGGAGCATGAATTTCTTGAAGGAGAACTTCTTTTCGGCAGAGATTATTCTCGTGCCGTCTTCCTGCATTACCTGTTTGGTGATCTCTTTAGCCATCAGATATTCCTCCTTCTCAGTGCCTTCATTTCGACGTTTCTGCGGATGAGAGTGTTGGCGATGATGGAGAGGAGAATTATAAGACCTCTTATAGCCTCCTGCCAGAATACCGATATTTGGATAAGCGGCATCGCGTTGTTGAGCATACCGAGGAGGATCGCGCCGAGGAGAACGCCAGGGACCCGTCCGGTGCCGCCCGTGACGCTTACTCCGCCCAGCACGCACGCGGCGATGACGTTCATTTCATAGCCGACGCAGGTCTCGCCCTGCGCTACCCCGTACTTGCAAACGTAAAGTATTCCGCCGAGACCGGCTATGGCGCCGAGGATGGCGTAAGCCATGGTCAGCGTGCGCCCGGTCTTTATACCGGAAACGCGCGCGCTCTCCTCGCTGTTACCGACAGCGTAGAGCTTGCGTCCGGTGCGGAGCTTGGTCATAAAGAAGGTAGCGACCACGTAGACGACTATGGCGATGATTATCAGATTGTTTATGCCGAGGAAGCTGCCGGTCGCCATCCCGAGGAAGCCCTGACCCATCTCCTGCTGCTTGACCCAGCTTCCGTTCGCAACGAGGTAGGTCACGCCGCGGAAGATGTTCATTGTGCCGAGCGTCGCTATGATGGGGATGATGCGCAGTCTCGAAACAAGCGTGCCGTTGATAAGTCCGCAGACGAGGCCCACGCCCATCGAGATGAGGACGATCACTATATTCGGGAGATCCTGATTGCCCTTTAGCACCGTGCTGCCGATCATCGCGCCGAGAGCCATGATGGCGCCGATCGAGAGGTCGATACCGCCGGTGACCATTACGCACATCATACCGACGGCGCAGATGGCAAGGACCGCGGTCTCCTTGAGCATATCGTTGATATTCTCGCCGGAGAGGAAGTTCCCGTCCGAGCGGATCTGTACGAATATCGCGATGACGATCATGACTATGATAAGGCTGATCTCGCGGATATTCGAGGAGAAGAATTTCTTGACTTTATTCATTATCTCAACTCCCCTCCTTACATATTCATGGCGGCTTCAAGGATCATTTCCTGGGTAACGCCCGCGGCGTCGGGGAAGATCTTTGAAACTCTGCCCTCTTTCATGACCAGGATGGTGTCCGCCATACCGAGTACCTCAGGCATTTCAGAGGAGATCATTACGACTCCGTAGCCCTGCGAGGCAAGGTCGGACATTATCTCGTACATCTGAGCCTTGGCTCCGACGTCGACGCCCTTTGTCGGCTCGTCGAGGATGACCACCTTCAGGTCGGAGTTGAGCACCTTTGCGACTATGACCTTCTGTTGGTTGCCGCCCGAAAGAGTCGAAGCCTTGTCGAAAACGGACAGCGCCTTTGTCTTTACCTTTTCAAGAAGCTCCTTCGCCCTCTTGTTCTCCGCCTTGCGGTTTATGACCGTCGCGGTCGTGAACTGTTCGAGGGTGGCGAGGGTCACGTTCTGCCCGAGCCCCCAGTCGAGGATGAGTCCCTGCTTGTGGCGGTCCTCGGGAAGATAGCCGATACCGGCGTCCATGGCGTCGGAGACCTGCTTGATCTTAAGCTCCCTGCCGTCTACGAAGACCTTGCCGGAGTCGGGCTTTTCTATTCCCATTATGCCCTGGCAGACCTCGGTGCGTCCCGCGCCGACGAGTCCGGTCATGGCGAGGATCTCGCCCTTGTGGACGCTGAAGGAAACGTCCTTATAGTATCCCGTCTTGGAAAGTCCCTCGACCCGGAGGATCTCTTCTCCCCGCTCCACCTTCTTTTTGGGGTAGATCTGGGAGATCTCGCGTCCGACCATCTTGGAGATAAGCACGTCGTTGGAGATCCCGTCGACGTCCCAGGTCCCTATGTACTGGGCGTCACGCAGGACGGTGACGCGGCTGGCGAGCCGGTACATATCCTCAAATCTGTGGGAGATGAAGATTATCGAGCGTCCCTCGTCGCGGAGCTGTTCGGTGATGCGGTAGAGCTCCTCGCACTCGCGCTTTGAAAGCGAGGCGGTCGGCTCGTCCATTATGATTATCTTCGCGTTCGTCGAGATCGCCTTGGCTATCTCGACGATCTGCTGATCGGCGACCGTGAGGTTGCCCATCGTGGAGTGGGGGTCGATCTCGCTTCCGAGCTGCTTCAGAAGCACGGCGGCGTCCTTGTGCATCTGACGCCAGTTGATGGTATGCAGCTTGGTCATCTTCTCGTGTCCCATGAAAATGTTTTCGGTGACAGAGAGCTGCTGGTAAGCCGTACCGTGCTGGTAGATAGCGGCGATCGAGAGGTTTTGAGCGTCCTTCGGTCCCCTTATCGTGACCTTTTCGCCGTTGAGGAACATCTCGCCCTCCTCGGCCTGATAGACGCCCGTTATTACTTTGATGAACGTGGACTTTCCGGCGCCGTTCTCACCCATGAGCGCGTGTATCTCGCCCTCCTTGAGAGAGAAATGCACGTTGTCCAACGCCTTGACTCCCGGGAATATCTTGGTTATCCCCTTGAGCTCAAGTATATACTCAGACAATAATATCATCCCTTCACCATAGATTTTTACACTATCATTCTATATTTCGGGCGGTTTTTTTACAATGAAAAAAAGTGAAATGAAGATGTAAAATTTTAAAAAAGTGTGTACAAAGTTTGAATACTGAATGAAAATATCCGAAGTTATTGATTATTTTAAGTCGCTGCTTCTTGCTGTTAATTCATTTTTAGAGAAAAAACAAGACCGGCGAATGCCGGTCTTGTTTTTTGGAGCGGGTGATGGGAATCGCTCGGCGCATAGTCATGCGCCGACACGCCCTCGTCGGCGTCGTACAGTCCCCCGGACTGTTCTCCTTCCGAAAACGTCTCGCTTTTCTCGACGTTTTCTCCCTCCTTTTCGATTCCCATCACCTTTAGAGAAAAAACAAGACCGGCGAATGCCGGTCTTGTTTTTTGGAGCGGGTGATGGGAATCGAACCCACGTAGCCAGCTTGGAAGGCTGGAACTCTACCATTGAGTTACACCCGCATCGGGAACGGATAAAATAATAACACATTTATTGTGATTTGTCAAGTGCTAATTCAAATTATACTAAAATACTTGACAAATCCACGGCAGCGTGATACAATATCGTTAAACGATATCGTTTAACGATATAATACCTGCTTTCAGGAGGTCGTTATGCCGAAAAAGCCCTTTGAATATCTCACGGAACAGATGTTTTATATCCTGATGGCGTTAAACGACGGGAAAAAGTGCGGGATAGAAATAGTTGAATATATAAACGCAAAGACGCGCGGCAGAGTGCGCCTCGGTCCCGCCACCCTATATACGCTGCTCTCCAAATTTGAGGCGTCGTCTATGATTAACGAGGTCGAGACGGACGGAAGAAAGCGGACGTACGAGATAACGGAGAGCGGGACGGAGCTCTATCTGAACGAGATCGAAAGACTGCGCGTCTGCGTCCGTGACGCGGACACGGTCTGACGTCAGATCACGCAAAACCGTCGCGTTGAAAGGAGAAACGTAATGAAAAAAGTTCTTAAGCTTGTTCCCTATCCTTCCTATGATATCGCGGGACTTTCGCGCTGGCTTGAGCAGAACGCCGAAAACGGGTCGTTTCTCGCCGCAAAGCCGCGTTTCGGGATCGCATCGTTCCGGCGTGACCAGCCCGAAAGAGTCAAGTACCGTTTTGTCCCCGCCACCGAAAAAGACTACTTCGGCGAGCATGACGAGTCCGCCGCGGAAATAATGAAAGAATTCGGCTGGAAGTATATTTGCAAGATCGGCGCTTTTCATTTGTACGTGAATAAAGCCGATGCGGAAGAGCCGTTCTCGGATGCGTATTCCGCTTCAGAAGCGGTAGACAAAGCGAAGCGGGAGGCTGTTTCCTCGCTTTATCGAATACTGTTTATTATTCTCTATCCTATCATAATAAATCTTACCTCTTCGTCTATAATCCCGCAATTTATGATATTCCCTTTATGGGCCACCGTGTTATACGTATTATTGATAATTTGCGCGACCATAGCTACTATAAACGAGATCGTATATTTCTTTCGATACAAAAAGGCTGTGTTTGAAGGCGGAGAACCGAAAAGAGTTCGCGCGGCATATTCGCAGTTCCTGACCTTTCTGCTATTGATACTCTTTGTTTTCAGCATCGTTTACACCGCTGTGTTTTTATCATCGCTTGACAGAAAGATACCTTTGGACGAGTTCAAAGGCGACCTGCCTTTTGCAACGCTTGACGATATTTTCGACGGAGAAACGCTTCCCGTAGAGCAGGGCTTGATAGAGCGGATCACAGGTAAACCGTCGCCGGACAATTATGTGACGGAAAATGATTACGGATATCCCGCGGGCCGGGAGCTTGACCTGCACCAACACGTTGAGAGCGGCGAAAACGTCTTCGGTCTGAACGTGCGTTATTACGAGACCCGGACCGACGCCGCGGCAAGATCTGTCGCAAAGAATTTACGGAAATATTTCATGCTCGACGCAAAAGAAGAAAGCGACCTGTTCGCGGACGCGGAAAAGTGTATGATCCGCGAGGAAGACGGCGGTATCAGCATCCTGCTTGCCCGTAAAAACAAGGTGATATACGTTTCCGTTTACTCCGACGATATGTCGCCTTTCCCGATGACGGCGGAGGAGACCGCGGAGCTATATTACAAGTCGATCGGGTAAACTCCGGCGGGTCAGGGTAACAGTAGGTACCCTACCTCTCATCCTCCGCGCACGGGGTATGATGACGGAAGGAACCGCAATCATATGAAAAAGGACGCCCTTTTGCAAGGTGTCCTTTTTCATATGCGATATAGACTGTGTACGCTATAGACTTACGCCAGCTCTGCGAAGTACTTGATGGTGCGGACCATCTGGCTGGTGTAGGAGTTCTCGTTGTCGTACCACGAAACGACCTGGACCTCGTAGAGATCGTCGGCGATCTTAGCGACCATGGTCTGGGTGGCGTCGAAGAGAGAACCAAATCTCATTCCGATGACGTCGGAGGAGACGATGGGATCCTCGTTGTAGCCGAACGACTCGGAAGCGGCTGCCTTCATAGCGGCGTTGATGCCCTCTTTGGTAACGTCCGCGCCCTTGACTACGGCGGTGAGGATGGTGGTGGAACCGGTGACGACCGGAACGCGCTGAGCGGAGCCGATGAGCTTGCCGTTCAGTTCGGGGATAACGAGGCCGATAGCCTTGGCGGCGCCGGTGGAGTTGGGAACGATATTGGCTGCGCCTGCGCGCGCACGGCGGAGGTCGCCCTTACGGTGCGGACCGTCGAGGATCATCTGGTCGCCGGTGTAGGCGTGGATGGTGGACATGATACCGCTCTGAATAGGAGCGTAATCGTTGAGGGCCTTAGCCATGGGAGCCAGGCAGTTGGTGGTGCAG
>JAFSSR010000113.1 GCA_017450885.1 Clostridia bacterium
CTGCAGAATTCTCATCCCATCCAACCGTAGAGTCGTCGACGGAACTGTCTACCTGACCAACGGAAGCGGCTGCGCAAAGGAAGTTGAGATAGGATCCGGGTACGACAATCCTTTTGAAGACGTTGCGGCGACAGCGTGGTATTTTAACCCGGTAATGTGGGCGTACTATCATGCTCCGCAGATCACATCCGGCACCACCGCGACGACCTTCTCGCCCAAGGCGAACTGCACGCGCGCTCAGATCGTCACCTTCCTCTGGCACGCTATGGGCGATCCCGAGCCGAAGACTACTGAAAATCCCTTTACCGACGTAAAGGAAGGCAAGTATTATTTCAAACCCGTGCTCTGGGCGGTCGAAAACGGTATCACCTCCGGAATAGGCAACGGTCTGTTCGGCATCAACGATCCCTGCAAGCGCGAGCAGGTCGTGACCTTCATCTGGAAGACCTTTAACGCGCCCGAGCCGATCACGACCGAAAATCCCTTTACCGACGTAAAGGAAGGCAAATACTATTATAACGCCGTCCTGTGGGCTGTAGAGAACGGTATCACTTCCGGCATGGGCGGGGGGCTCTTCGGAGTAGGTCAGACCTGCACCCGCGGCCAGATCGTCACCTTCCTCTCCGCGGCGTTCAATATTAAATGATCCGTAATATTTATCTTTCGCGGGAGTGAGCTTGGCTCGCTCCCGCGACTTTTGTTTTTGCTCAAATTTATATATTTCTTTATGATCTGTGTTGCAAGTTTACAGATAATATGTTATACTTTTACCGATGGTACTTTTTTATTATTTTTATACGGAGGAGTATATGTCTAATAAAGAGATCTATAAAAAAACGCTTGTCTTTTCGGTCAGAAGACTGCTGGTCGATTTTCTCGGGATCCTGCTTCTCGTCGCGCTTTGCGGCGCGGGCTTCCTAATTCTTGACAAAACGACAGGGAAGGGACTTATAGGACTTGGCATCGGGCTCGTGATGGGGATCATAGTTTTATCCCTGCTCTCGCGCTTCGTTTCTTACGTTCTTAAGGCGGGACAGATAGCCATGATGACAAAGGGCGTGACCGAGGGCAGACTTCCCGATAACGTTTACGAAGAGGGAAAAGCGATCGTTAAAAGGCGCTTTCTCACCGTTGCCGCTCTGTTTGCCGCAACAAAGGTAATAAAAGGGATATTTAATCAGATCGGGCGCGTGATCACGGCTGTGGGAAACAGCATCGGAGGCGAAGCGGGCGGAAGCGTAGGCTCGGCGATCTCCGCCGTGGTACAGACGATAGTCAGTTATCTTTGCGACTGCTGTCTCGGATGGGTATTCTTCCGCGAGGGTCAGAACGCCGCTAAAGCGACCTGCGAGGGCGCTGTGCTGTTCTTTAAGCACGGTAAGACTTTTATTAAAAACATGGGCAGGGTATTCGGCATGGGGCTCGTCTCTCTGCTCGCTATCGGCGGCGCGTTTTTCGGAATATCCTACGGTATTTTCCTCCTTATCCCCAACGTCTTTGACACTCTCGCAAAAGAGATCGTCGAGGCGGGCGTGAGACTGGAGACCGAGATCCCGGCGGTGCTTTCCGATCCGAAGACGCTCATGCTGATTTGCGCGGCGATCATCGGCGTTATGATCTGGTCGATCATCCACTCCGCGTTCGTCCGTCCGTTTATCCTCACCGGCGTTCTCCGCAACTATATTATGTCCGGCGTCAACGACGTCCCCGCGGAAAGCGATTTTGCGGCGCTCGACGCCAAGTCCCGCAAGTTCGCCAAGCTGCACGGCGAGTTGGGCTGATCGCGGCTTGTTATGGTCCCAAAAGACGAATTGCTCGCATACGCAAAAGCGGAATTGAGATCAAAGGGCTTTAAAAAAAGAAACGACCGCTGGACAAAGGATACAGGGGAATTTACGCTTGTGTTTTTTGTTCAGGGGAGCAGCTGGAACAAAGAAAGCTATTATATCAGACCCGGCGTATTTATCAATGAGCTTCCGCGGGACGGCGAGATTTACGGTCATATCTGGCGCACTGTCAGGGCGGACAGCATACCGCAGATCTTCGTCGACGTATATAAGTTTTATAATGATTACTCCGATAAAAGCGCAATAAAGAAAAAGGTCCGCGAGTTTTCGGAGCGGGAAGCCCGAAACCCGCCGGACAAGCGCAGGGAAGGAACGGTCGATCTTGACGCGGAGCCTGGCTTCAAGGAATTGTTTTCTGCGAGCGATTATGTTTTAAACTACATTTCAGAAAATTCTTAGATCACAGTATTCCTTTTGAAGCGCAGCAAATTTCTGATTGCATGATAAAAGCACCCCGCGGAGGTGCTTTTATCATGCAAGTATTCAGCAGGTCACTTTGTCAGATCGTTGATCTTTGCCTGCATGAGTATCGGAGGAACGATGCTGATGAAAATCGCGAGAATGAGGTTGATGGTCGCGGAATCGGAAGGGACGCCGCGGACGGCGGACATCTTGTCGATCCGCTGGCTGCTCTTGTAGATCCAGTACCAGCTGTAGAACGGAACAAACATGCAAAGAAGCAGTTTGGTGGTCGGGTTGCGGTATTCTTCTCCGGGGCAGTAGTTTAGATATTTAGTCGTTTTGTATATCCAGATAAGATACCAGATACCGAGAGTAAGTAAAAGCAGCAGAACGTGAGTGAGAATGTCGATACGTCCTTCCGGAGGAAAAGGCGGATTGACGTACTGGTTGGGTCTGTACGCGTTGAACTGAAAGTCGTTAGTTGAAAATCCGTGGTTGGGGTCGTAGCCCGGCTGCTGATATCCCTGTTGATATCCCTGCTGGTAACCCTGCTGATATCCTTGCTGGTAGGGGTTATATCCGCCCTGCTGATAACCCTGCTGGGCGTTGGGATCATAGCCGCCGCCCGGCTGCTGTCCGCCGTATTGGTAGTTCGGATCGTATCCGTTTTGCTGATTGCCGTTCATTTTATAACGCTCCTTTGAATAATCATTCGCTGACAAGTATTTTGCCGATGTTCTTGTGCTTTATGGCGGAAAGAATGCCGGTAAACAGCTTGTCAAAAGTTTTGTTGTTGTATGCGATGCTGCCGTACGTGAAGTGCTTTGCGCATCCGTACATAATATCGTATCTGTCGTCGTCAGTAAGCGACCCGAGCAGGCTCTGCGCCAGCTTGCAGTCGTCCTCGGTCAGGCGGAGGGTCCCGTAGTCTTTTTTGAGATAGTCGCAGAACAAAGCGTTTAGGTAAACCGCCGAATAGATATTGAATACAGACTGGGACGCGTCCTTTTCGAATTTTTTACAGTAATTCTCATACAGCCATTTGAGCTCTTCCTTGTCGTATTCGCCGCAGAATACGTTTTCGTAATACAGATTGAGCATGTATGATTTAAGACCCATCAGACCGTGTATCATCGAATGGTCGACAATGGGATATTTTATGGAGATCAGAGACGTCTCGTTTTTTTCGCATCTCTTTATCGCCGTCATCAGCTGACTGTCGAGCGTCTCGTTATACGTCTCGTTGGGCAATAAAAGCCTTGTCCGCTTGACTCTTACAAGCATGCTTGTAAGTTCGAGCAGATGCATTTTTAACGGTTTGTTTCTCGTGGGATTTTGGGTCTCCATTTCAATGTCTGGTCCGTTTCTGAAAAAATTGAATATAACGCTTGACAATTCGCTTGCGTTATGCTATAATCTCTGCACAATGGGGGATAATGTGGTCGGAGTAAGCGCGTAAGGCGAAATTTTCCGCATTATCACTTAATTATTATATCATATTTTTTCCTGTTTGTCAATATTCACGGGATAAGTCGGTTACATAAAAAGCCGTACAGAGAGCGGCGCAGGGCGTTCTGTCCTGCTGTAAGCGCCGCCGGCGGATGTATTCCGGTACCGCCCGCTGAAGTTAAAAGTATAATATAAATGAGTTAAACGCTCGGGTGGAACCGTGCGGAAATGTTTGTTGTTTCCTCACCCCGAACAAGCGAGTTTCGCTTATTCGGAGTGTTTTTTTATTAATCATTTTATCGGAGGACAAATAAATGACAGCTTATGACGTTTTAAAGGAAAGAGATCTGATCTCGCGCGACGTGCTCGCCTGCGAGATCAACGGCGAGCTCTGCGAGCTTACTCACGAGGTAAGCGGCGCGGAGGAGATAAAGCCCCTCACGTTTGAGGACGCGGGCGGAAAAAAGTGCTTCTGGCACACCACCTCTCACATCATGGCGCAGGCGGTCAAGCGTATAATGCCCGACGTTAAGCTGACCATCGGCCCGTCGATCGACAACGGCTTCTATTACGATTTCGACGCCGCGGAGCCGTTTACTCCCGAGACGCTCGAAAATATCGAAGCAGAGATGAAGAAGATCGTCAAAGAAAATCTCCGTCTTGAAAGATTTACTCTTCCTCGCGGCGAAGCGGTCAAATTCATGGAAGAGAAAAACGAGCCCTACAAGGTCGAGCTGATAAACGATCTTCCGGAGGGAGAGACGATCTCCTTCTACCGTCAGGGCGAGTTTACCGATCTTTGCGCGGGGCCCCATCTTTTCTCCACGGGGGCGGTCAAGGCGTTCAAGCTGACCTCCATAGCCGGCGCGTACTGGCGCGGAGATGAAAAGAACAAGATGCTGCAGCGTATTTACGGTATTTCTTTCCCGAAGAAGGAGGAGCTTGCCGAATATCTGGAGCGTATCGAAGAAGCGAAAAAGCGAGACCATCGCAAGATAGGCAAGGAGCTCAAGCTCTTCGCCTTCCGCGACGAGGCGCCCGGCTTCCCGTTCTATCTTCCCAACGGTATGATCCTCAAGAACGCTCTTATAGATTACTGGCGCGAGGTGCATAAGAGGTGGGATTATCAGGAGATATCCACCCCGCAGATAATGAAGCGTACCCTCTGGGAGACCTCCGGTCACTGGGATCATTATAAGGACAATATGTATACCACGGTCATCGACGGCGAGGATTTTGCCATCAAGCCGATGAACTGCCCGGGCACGATACTTGTCTACGACCTTGAGCCCCATTCCTACCGCGATCTGCCCATGCGCTGCGCCGAGCTCGGTCTGGTGCACCGCCACGAGCTTTCCGGCGCGCTCCACGGTATGTTCCGCGTCCGCTGCTTCACTCAGGACGACGCCCATATCCTCCTCGCCAAGGAGCAGATCAAGGACGAGGTCGTCCGTATAGCAAGCCTGTTCGACGAGGTCTACTCTCTGTTCGGACTTTCCTACACCATAGAGCTCTCGACCATGCCGGATGACCATATCGGTTCTGTCGAGGACTGGGAGATCGCGACCAACGCTCTCGCCGACGCTATCACCAGCATCGGAAAGACCTACAAGGTCAACCCCGGCGACGGCGCCTTCTACGGACCGAAGCTCGACTTCCATATCAGCGACTGCCTCGGCCGCACCTGGCAGTGCGGGACCATCCAGCTCGACTATCAGCTTCCCGGGCGTTTCGATCTTGAGTACGTCGGAGCCGACGACAAGCGCTACACCCCCGTTATGATCCACCGCGTCGTATTCGGATCCATTGAGAGGTTTATCGGTATACTCACCGAGCACTTCGCGGGAAAATTCCCGACCTGGCTCTCTCCCGTTCAGGTGCGTATCCTCCCCATAGCCGACAGACACAACGAATATTGCGAGCAGCTCCGGCGCAAGCTTGACGAAAAGGGAGTTCGCTGCGAGATAGACACCCGTGCCGAAAAGACCGGATACAAGATCCGCGAAGCACAGCTCCAGCGCATACCTTATATGCTGATCGTCGGCGACAACGAGGTCAATGAGAACACCGTTTCGGTCCGCTCGCGCGACCGCGGAGACCTCGGCGTGCTCAACGCGGACGAGTTCGTCGGCGACGTTTACGCCGAGATAAAGGAACGCAGATAAACCGATAACGGTCCGAATATAGTAAAGGAGCGCAGTAATGATAAAACTAAACAAATCCGTACTCCGCGATAAGATCTACGCCTGCTGGATCGGAAAGAACATCGGCGGCACCATGGGCGGCCCGTTTGAAGGAACGACCGAGATACAGTCTATCGAGGGCTTCACCACCCCCGAGGGGACGGTGCTTCCCAACGACGATCTCGATCTTCAGCTCATATGGCTCAAGGCGCTTGAAGACAAGGGCGCGTACAATATCAATTCCCAGCTTCTCGGCGAATACTGGCTGAACTATATTTCCCCGACCTGGAACGAGTACGGGATAGGGAAGAGCAACCTTATGCTCGGGCTCCTGCCTCCGCTCTCGGGCGAGTACGAGAACTACTGGAAAAACTCCAACGGCGCGTGGATACGCTCCGAGGTCTGGGCGTGCGTTACGCCCGGATGTCCCGACGTAGCCATAAAGTACGCCGTCGAGGACGCCATGGTCGACCACGGGATGAGCGAGGGAACTTACGCCGAGATGTTCACCGCCGCCGTAGAGTCCGCGGCGTTCGTCGTCGACGACATTTTCGATCTTATCAAGATCGGACTTTCCAAGATCCCTCAGAACTGCCGCGTCGCGCAGAGCGTGCGCACCGCCGTTGAGTGCTATCACAAAAATCTTGACTGGAAGGAAGCCCGCGAAAAGATCGTAAAGGAAAACCGCGACCTCGGATGGTTCCAGGCTCCCGGAAATATTGCCTTCACTATGATCGGCCTTCTCTGGGGCAAGGGCGACTTCAAAAAGTCGATGACCATCGCCATCAACTGCGGCGACGATACCGATTGCACCGGAGCGACCTGCGGCGCGCTTATGGGAATAATGGGCGGTACAGCCGCCATCCCCGCCGACTGGCGCAAGTATATAGGCGACAAGATCGTAACCATCGCCATCAACCGCGGCGACGCCTGGGGAATGCCCCAGACCTGCACGGAGCTTACCAACCGCGTTTTCGGACTTGTCGGTCAGGTCCTTTACGCCAACAGATGCCACCATATCGGACTTGTCGATGAGGATAACGACCTTTCCGAGCTTGACGTCGGAAAGCTCTGCGACTCTGACGCCGCCAAGCGCGTATACAGCCGCCCTGCCTGGTCTTACGAAGTGGACTTCATCCATACCAGGGCGACCGTTATCTTCGGCGCCGAGCCTCGTATCGCCCCTCTCGGAGAGCTCAAATTCAAGCTCTCCCTGCTCAGCGAGCTCCCCGACCCGAGGAACATGACCTTCAAGTGGTATC
This sequence comes from Clostridia bacterium, assembly GCA_017450885.1. GTDB lineage: Bacteria > Bacillota > Clostridia > Oscillospirales > CAG-272 > RGIG3438. The sequence continues at coordinate 7,144 of JAFSSR010000113.1, forward strand.
TGCCCGAAGGCTGGAAGATCTCCGGCCCCGGAAGCTGCTATCTCCGCCACTATTATCCCGATCCTCAACACGGACCTACCGTCTGCGAGTTCACCCTGACCGCGGGCGAAACGGTCGAGCCGTTCACCCGGATAATATGCGAGGCGGCGGCGCCCGGTCGTCCGACCGCCGGACTTATCCCGATCACCGTTTTAGGCGCTTGATCGCGCTTTGGCTTATATTATTAAAGAGCGGCTTTCCGTTAACGGAAAACCGCTCTTTAGTTATGAATGGTCGTCAGCCGTTCATCGCAAGATAATCGAGAAGCTGTTTATCCGTGGTGTTGCTGCTTACGGTATAACGGCCTAAATCGACCAATGATTGTCCGAGACCGGGCGCTATTTCGTTTACACGACTTTTATCCGTAGAGAAAGTAAAGACGTATCCGCGGCTGACGAGTATTGCGTCCGCGGTCTTGTTCACTTTGCCTTTCGGAAATGAAAAAGCGTAAGGTTCGTCAAGTCCGCCGTCGGTGAAAAGCGTATTTTGAAGATCTATATCACTATTTACAGCATTATAGTACTCATCCATGCTTTCTTCTTTGAAGCGATTTGCGCTTGTCCTTGCCGGTGTGTTTTCCTCGAATTTCTTGTATTGGTGCATATCGAATGTGTGAGACTGTATCGAGACGTATCCGGACTGCGACATTTCAACAGCCTCTTCGATTGAGAAATGAGGTATCATCTTTTTTCCGGTATCTTTATACGTATTCTTTCCCGCCGAGCATCCAATCATAAAAACAGTCGCTTTCGCCCCCTCTTCTTTAATTATCGGATAGGCTGTGCTGTAATTGGAGGAATACCCGTCGTCAAAAGTGAGCAGTACCGGATATTCGGGAAGTGGGATCCCGCGGTAAACGTAATTTTTCACGTCCTCGAGAGAAACGAATTGATAGCCGTTATCTTTGATCAGTTTAATTTGCCGCCTCAGCTCGTCACTGTGAATATTTGTCGTAGACTGCTTTGAATTATCGTTTGTGTTGTGATAAAGGAGTACCGGGACGCGTACTGCCTGCCGGGAGCAGATCGCATCTTTTGCGGTATTCTTCATTTCCGCCGCGGAATATATCTTCGATGAAGAAAACTCGTATCCAAAATGTTCGGGAAGATATATATCTTTTTCGCCGGCTTCAGCGCCGATCACCATATCGGCGGTCGCGTTTCTCGTATGTGTAAGATCATAAAAATATCTTGCGTCGAAGGAAATAGGCGAAACGGAATAATTCCGGTAATCTGTGATATTTGCAAGGCCGGAGAACAATCTGTCGATGCTCTCATCGGTAAACAATTCTAACTGTTCTATGTATACCGGAGTAAACACGACGGTCAAGGTCGTTCCCGATATATCACAGAGCCGTTTGATCTCGGCTACGTCGTTGAGACACTCGTCTATCCTTGCAAGCTCGCTTTTTGAATTTGCGGCAGGAAAGTCGTCGCTGTGGAGCTGCATATATTCTTCAAGAGTGCCGATCGCCTCCGCGTCCCTGATCCTTTTGTCGTAGCAGCCCGACTCCTGAATAAAAACGTCTGCTTTTTTGGGCAGTTCTTCATCCTCCGAGCGCGCTTTCAGCTTTTTGAAGGCGTGACCGGGACTTGCGAAAGCGAAGGCGGCGTAATATGACAGTGGACTTTCTCCGGTGACGCGGTAGTTTTCCTTGTCGTTCAGATCTCCGCTGTTCTTCCGAACGTGATTGGCTTCACTCATCCCCAAAACAAGAAAAATTCGTTTTACGTCGTCGTTCTCTGTCAGATATTTGACCAGCTTTACGTCGTACGCTGTGTCGGATCCATAGTGGAACATATTATAAAAACTACCGCCGAAACTCTTGTTAAGAGTCTCCGGAAGATAAGATGCCGCATTTGACGATCCGATAACGTAAGAGTCGAATTTGTCAAAATTCTTCGTAACGTAAGTGACCTTGCTGTTCCTGGGATTTAAAGTCTGCGTGTACCCGCCCCAGTCCATCACGGGGTCGCCGAATGCGTTGAACGGGTCGACGGCTACGTTGAGGCCGATCCAGCATAAAACGGCGAATAATAAGGCGGAGATAAACATCAAAAACCATTTTTTTGCATTCATAGCCGCCTCCTACACGTTTTCGTAAACGTACGATATCGGGACGTAATTTGAATTTGCGTAGATCCCGATAACGATTATCACAAGACATACGGACAACACCGCAAACTGAACGTACCATTTTTTGCGGCAGAAGCTTTCTATGGGGTCGATCCCTTTTTCTTTCAGCGCGCTTATAAAAATGAGAAGTCCGCAGGCGACCGCCAGTCTGACTGTCATAAACGTGTCAAAATAAGCGGCGAGCGTATATTTCGGGTCGCCGGAAGGCGCAAACGAAAAGGTTCGTCCCAGCATCGTGAAAGCCTGAGTCAAAGAGCTTGAATTGGAAAAATAACGTCCTATAACGACAATGACGTTGGTTCTTATTATCCCCCAGATCAGCAGCGGTACTGCGGCAGTTCTGCCGTTTAGCCGTTTGCGGATCCTCGCTCCGACAGGCGCCCATATAAGTCCGAGAGACATCAGCGTTCCGTTCCATATACCGTATGCTATGTTCTGCCAACCCGGACCCTGCCATATCCCGACCGCAAGAAAAACGATAAAAGTCGCGATGCACGGGGTCACTCGCTTTGCGGAGCCGGGAGACATATGCTTTTTTGCAAATTTGGTGATCTTTGCAAATCTCTTTGAAAGCGCTATAGGATAAAAGAGATAGTCCTTCATCCATTCGCCGAGCGAGATATGCCATCTCCTCCAGAAGTCGGCAAGAGAGGTCGAAAAATACGGCTGTCTGAAGTTTTCCGACATCTTTATGCCAAAGAGTTGAGAGGCTCCGCAAAGAAGATCGATCCCGCCCGAAAAATCACAGTAAAGCTGCAGGCAGTACAGCGCCGCGCCGAGAAGAATGACGCCGCCGGAGCGTGATTGATAATTGGAGTATACGTCGGCGACGAAAGGCGCAAGAGCGTCCGCGACGGCGGCCTTTTTCAGTATACCGAAGATCATCCGCAATAAGCCGGTTCGTATATTTTCCCAATCCAGAGGACTGCCGGCGTAAAGCTGTCCCGATAGCAGATCGAAGCGGTTTATCGGTCCCTGCACCATCTGCGGGAACCAGCAAACGAAAAGCAAGTATTTAAGCGGATTTTTTTCGGGAGGATACTTTCCTTTTGCCGTGTCGATAAGATATGCCGAAGTCTGGAATATATAAAACGAAATTCCCAGAGGCAAAATAAAACTCGGCAGAGGTATAGCCGTTCGTCCGATCAGGGTGTTTACGGTCGTGACAAAAAAACCGCCGTACTTCAGTACTCCGAGAACGGAAAAGTTTATAATCAGCGCGGGAGCAAGAATAGCCCGTTTCCTGCGCTTGTCGCGCTTTTTTACCGACGCGGGATCTTCGCCATCCGCAACGGATGGCTTTTTACCGAGCAGAAGGGAGGCGAGATATGTAAACAGAGCCGTTGCAAGCAGATACAGCCCTGCCTTTATTCCGTTCAACAAGTAAAACGTGACGGAAGCACAAAGCAGGACAAACCATCTGATTTTCTTCGGCGCTGCATAATAAAAGACCGCCGATATCAGCAGAAATAGGAGAAAATAGGCTCCGTTTACGGACATATCATTCTTCTTCTTTGAGTTTATTTACCAGATTGAAGATCGCTTCCGCGGAATTGAAGTTTTCCGCGGTGAGGTCGTCAACGGTTATTTCGATCCCGAATTCGTCGGAAAGCTCGCCGACGATCATGACGATGTCGAGCGATTCCAATATCCCGTTGTCGATAAGAGCAGTTTCGGTCTCAAAATCAACCCCGGGGCAGCATCCTTCAAGTATTTCCAATATTTTTTCCATTTTTATAAATCCTTTGCCATTTGTAATAAAACTTTTCTGTCTATCTTTCCGGTCCGTGTCTTCGGAAAGTCGTCGAGCTTTACGGCGTTTTTAGGAACCATAAATCTCGGAAGCGTTTTGCGTATATGTGAGAGCAGGGATAAGGAGTCGGTATTTCCTGTGTAAAAGATGGTGATGACCGATTTTTCCTCGTCGTATACGCAGGCGCAGACCTCCGCGTCGGGGGCGGATGAGGCGCAAAGCTCTATCTCCGATAATTCTATGCGGTGTCCCATGTGTTTTATCTGAGTGTCTTTGCGTCCCGTGAAGTACAGCTTACCGTCTTTTTTGAACGAGAGGTCGCCGGTGCGGTATATCCTTTCGGAGTATCTTTTTTCGAGAGGATTTTGTATAAAAACGGCTTTCGAGAGATCCGGCCTCCCGAAATATCCCGTGGAAAGACAGCTTCCTGAAACACAAATCTCACCTATGTCTCCCTCGCGCAAGACGGGATCTTCGCCGTTGAGGAGAAATACTGAACAATTCGGAAAAGGAACTCCGATCGGTACGGCGCGGTCGAGTTTATCCTCACGGCCGATTATGTGATATGTGCAGTTGCAGGTGATCTCGGTAGGGCCGTAGAGATTGACAAACCTTACGTCGGGAAATGAACTCATCCAGTATTCAAGCGTTTTAGGAGGGATGGTCTCTCCTGAAAACATAACGTCTTTCAGAAACATCGGTCTATCCGATCTGAAAGCGTTGAGAGCTGAAAGCACTCTTAGAGCGGGGACCGCCCAGATGAGGGTGTTAATTTTTCTTTCGTTTAGCCTTTGTATCAGCAGGGAGGGAAGAGTAAAAAGCTTTTTTTCAAGTATTTCGAGCCTTCCCCCGGTTTTTAGTGAAATAAAAATATCTTTTACGGATACGTCAAAATCGAACGGGGCTTGATTTCCGAATACCGAGCCGTCTTCAAATCCGAAAACAGAACAGAATTGCTCTGTCATATCAACGACTCCGCGGTGGGTGATCGTGACCCCCTTGGGCACTCCGGTTGAACCGGAAGTAAACAGAACGTAAAGGGGATCGGTATCCTTTCTTTCCAACCACGGAGAAGCCTGCGGGGCTTCGCAGTCCAGATCCTGTGCCGCGACCCGCTGCTTTTCGGAAATACCTTTCGGAAGCCTGTCGTCGTTGTCGATTATAAAATGGGGGTCTATCACTGAAAGCATATCGGCTATTCGGTTTTCGGGCAGAAGGGGGTCGATGGGAACGTAGAAATTTCCGCTGTACGCAACCGAAAGGAAAAAGATAATGTCAAGAGGCTTATGCTCCGAAACAACGGCGATCGGCTTGTTTTCCGATCCGAACCGATAAGCGATGGCTTGCCCGTATTTTTTGACCATGCTCCATTCCTGCGCATAGGTATAGGAGATATCCGCGCCCGCAAGCGAAACGCGCTCCGGATATTTTTCTGCGTCATATTCGAGATAAGATATAATGTTGCAGATCATCGGTTTCTCCGGTATTCTGTCATAATATTTGATTTAGTATATCATATTCATAGAAAAAAGTAAATACTGATACATATTATAACTTAAAAAATATATTGAAATACAATATAATAATGGGTTGAAATGCCCAATATTTTGTGATATAATAATCTATAAAATACAATATCTATGGGAAAAGAGATAAAAAATGAAAGCAGTAATGTACGGCGCTGGAAATATCGGCAGGGGATTTATCGCGCAGCTTTTTACCGAGTCGGGATATCATACAACTTTTGTCGACGTGGTCGACAGCGTCGTGAACGAACTGAACGATAAAAACGAGTATCCGCTCTATATTACGCGCGGCGGAGAATACGAACGCAATAAAGTCGTCAACGTTGACGCCGTAAACGGCAAGGACCCCGAGGCTGTCGCCGAGGCCATCTCCGAGGCTGATATCATGGCTACCGCCGTAGGCGTGAATATCCTCAAATTCATCGCCGAGCCGATCTCTCTCGGCGTAAAGCGTAGGATGCGGAAGAGCAAGGGCACTCTCAATATCATCGTCTGCGAGAACAAGATCGACGCCAACGTCTATCTCCACGACCTTATTGCGGGTTATCTCGACGATGAGGAAAAACAGTATTTTGACGATAATTTCGGCTTTGTGGAAGCGTCGATCGGACGTATGGTCCCGGCAACTCCCGCCGAGATCAAGGAGAAAGAGCCGCTTGCCGTCTGCGTCGAGCCCTTCTGCACGCTTCCCGTCGACCGCGACGCCTTCAAAGGCGGTATTCCGGAGATAAAGAATATGCTCCCGTTTGCTCCGTTTGAACTGTTTATAGAGCGTAAGCTGTATATGCATAATATGAGCCACGCGGTCTGCGCTTATCTCGGAAATCTTTTCGGATACAAATACATATGGGAAGCCGCCGGAGATATGCGTATCCGCTATATCGCGCTCGGCGCGCTTACCGAGTCCGCGTCAGCTCTGTCGGTCTATCATAAGACCGATATCAGACCGCTGATCGAACACGCTTTCGATCTGCTGACTCGCTACGATAATAAACTGCTCGGCGATACCGTCGCCCGCGTCGGTAACGACACCAAACGCAAGCTCTCTCCCGCCGACAGGCTCCCGGGCGCGTTCAAGCGCGCGGCGGAGACGGGAGTCCCGAACGGGTTTATCGCCTGCGGTATAGCAGCGGGACTCCTGTTTGCGCCCGAGGGCGATCTTTCATCCGCCGAGATCCGCGATTATACTGTCGAAAACGGAGTGGGCGCGGCGCTTGAAAAGTATTCGGAGATCACGGATGACGCCGCCGTTTCGGAAATAAAGAGGTATTACGACGCGATGAAGCGCGATCCGGCTTCCGCTCTCGACGGTATAATAAAGGGAACGCTGTAAAAAAATATCGGCGTCCGCCGCCGGACGCCGTATCATCAGGATATATATATCAGCTTTGTCTTGTCGAAATTCTTCAGGAATTTGCGCTTGATTATATAGAAATAGTTCAGCTTTATCATCCAAAGCCCGTCTTCGATCTTCGCGGCGGCGTTCACACCGTCTTTAAACAACGGACGCGAGACCACGAACACCGTGTATCCCTGATCCTTGAAGTCTCTTGACATCCCGCGGAGGAACGACGAACGCTTGCTTCCCCATCCCCGGCTCGAAAAGATGAACATGACCTTTTCGCTCCCGTTCAGTATAGGCGCCAGCTCGCGGCCGAACGTCCTGAACTGTATAAGGCTGAAAAGCGAGAACACTCCGACCGTGACGAGAAATACCGGGACGAGGACAAGCAGCACGGAGGACAGTATTATCAGCACCGCGCTCGTCTCGATAAACGATATTATCATCGACATGTATTTTATCAGCCTCGATATCAGCATATAGCTGCGCGCGTACTTCATCAGCCTGTTTGCGCGGCTGAACGCGCCGTTACGCTTTATTACGTCTCCGTAAAAGCCGAAGATTGTTTTATAATCCTGAAAACCTTTGTGAAACATCTTTTAAAATCCGCCTTTGTGGGACATAAACAGCCCATCCGATAGTTTATAATATAGACGAAGCGGAAGGCGGTTCGCAGATGATCCTGACGTTCCTCTCTATTACCGCCCGCCCGCGCCAGGAGTAAGCGCGCTTTTCAAATTCGTCCGGCGTCATAGCCGACAGTTTATCGGGATCGAGCCGATATATGAGTTCTTTCCGGAAAAAATCTATCCTTGTGAACTCTTTTCCCGCGTTCATCGGACAGACGTACTGACATACGTCGCATCCCCATACGCTATCGCAGCGTTTGACAAGCTCTTTTTCATCCTCGGTGAGCTCGCCTTTCTTTTGCGTAACGGCGGAAAGACATTCTCCCGAAAAGCCGGTAGGACAGGCTTTGCGGCATTTACCGCATCCGAGGCATTTCTTCGGCTCGCAGGGGGGCGAAACGCCTATTTCCGCGTCCGTATAGAATTCTCCGATAAACACGTAAGAGCCGTATTTCTCGTTTATCAGCCGTCTGTTCTCGCCTATCGCTCCGAGACCGCATTTCGCGGCGGCGAGCGTTTCGTCTATGGGGGAATGGTCGCTCATCCCTTTGAAGCGCGAGCCGCGGTACAGCTTTTCCAGCTCCGGCTCCAGCCTCTCAAACAGATCTTTCATAAAAAGATGGTAGTCGCGCGGGACGGCGTATATCGAAAGGTTGCGGTTTGCCGCAGCTTCGGCGCGGTAGGGCACGAGAAACGTAATGACGTTCTTTGCAAAACCGGCTATGTTCTGATCGTAGATGCGCTTATTTATTATGAGCGCCGCGTCCATCGGTATCGCGCCGGCGTATTCAATTCCGTTTGCGCCGAGCAGCGCGGCGATCCTCTCGTCCATATTGATCCCCAAAGAAAACTATTATATTTATATTACCACAAAAACCTTCTTTTTACAACTATTTTTAAGGAGTTCTTCATGGCAGCCAAGTCCACAGTTAAAAAATACGACGAAACGAGTATCGAACTGCTAAAGGGGGAGGACCGCGTACGCAAGCGCCCGGCGGTCATTTTCGGTTCCGACGGCATAGAAGGATGCGAACATTCCGTTTTTGAGATAATCTCCAACTCCGTCGACGAGGCGCGCGAGGGTTACGGCGATACCATAACCGTCACCGTATGGCGCGATATGACCATCGAGGTGGCGGACCGCGGCAGAGGCGTTCCCCTTGATTACAACGAAAAGGAAAAGAGGTTCAACTGGGAGCTGGTATACTGCGAGCTTTACGCCGGCGGCAAGTATAATAACAACAGCGATTCCTCCAACTATCAGTATTCCCTCGGATTGAACGGCCTCGGCGCCTGCGCGACCCAGTATTCGTCCGAGTTTATGAGCGTCAAGTCGTATAAGAACGGGACGCTTTATGAGATCGACTTCAAAAAAGGCAAGCCCGTAAAGCCGCGCGGAGGCGAGGTGCTGCGAAAGTCCGAGCTTGACGGCAAGGACAGAAAATTGTCCGGCACGGTCACAAAATGGCGCCCCGACCTCGAAGTTTTTACCGATATCAACATCCCCAAGCAGTATTTTGAGGAGACGCTTAAACGCCAGTCGGTCGTAAACTCCGGCATCCGCTTTATACTCAAATGGGAAGCCGACCGCGGCTTTGAAACGAGCGAGTATTATTATCAGAACGGTATAGAGGACTATGTCAGGGAGGCTGTGGGAGAAAGCGGACTTACCCTTCCGGTAAAATGGTCCGGCGAGACGGAAGGGCGCGACAGAGAGGACAAGGACAGTTATAAGCTCAAGTTCGAGATAGTGTTCTGCGCTTCAAATGAAGTCAATATGATCGAGTACTATCACAACTCCAGCTTCCTCGAATACGGCGGATCTCCCGACAAGGCGGTCCGCGCCGCGTTCACTTTCGCCATAGATAAATATCTCCGCGACAGCGGCAAATATAATAAAAACGAATCGAAGGTCACTTTCCCGGACATACAGGACGTTATGGTGCTCGTCTCGAACAGCTTCTCGACCGAGACCTCGTACGAAAACCAGACCAAGAAGTCGATAACCAATACTTTTATAGCCAAGTATATGACCGACTTCCTCAAGCGCAGTCTTGAGATCTACTTTATCGAAAACCCGCTCGACGCGGAAAAGATCGCCGGTCAGGTGCTCGCGAACAAGCGCGCCCGCGAAAACGCCGAGACGACAAGACTTCGCGTAAAGGCGCAGCTCACCGGAAAGATAGACATAGCCAACAGGGTCGAAAAGTTCGTCAACTGCCGCTCCCGCGACGTGACGAGACGAGAACTGTATATTGTTGAGGGCGACTCGGCGCTGACCTCCTGCAAGCTCGGACGCGACGCCGAATTTCAGGCTATCATACCTGTCCGCGGAAAAACGCTCAACTGCCTGACTACCGGCTACGACCGTATTTTCAAAAGCGATATCATCGTCGATCTTCTCCGCGTCATCGGCTGCGGAGTAGAGCTCAAGGGCAAGGTCAAAAGCGATCTTGCGGAGTTCGATCTCGATAAGCTCACCTGGAGCAAGATAATCATCTGTACCGATGCCGACGAGGACGGATTTCATATTAGGACCCTGCTCCTTACTATGTTCTACCGGCTTCTCCCGACGCTTATCCGCGAGGGAAAGGTGTTTATCGCGGAATCGCCGCTGTTCGAGATAACGACCAAGGACGATACTTATTTTGCGTATAACGAGGCGGAAAAGGCGGATATTTTAAAGTCGCTCGAAGGTCAGAAGTACACTCTCCAGCGTTCTAAAGGACTGGGTGAAAACGAGCCGGAAATGATGCGCAAGACCACCATGGGTCCCGCCACGAGACGGCTCATACAGGTCAGCCCCGCCGACGAAGAGGACACCTTCTTTATGTTTGATACGATGCTCGGCGATAACGTTGAGGCGAGAAAGAAATTTATCGCGCTCCACGGAGCGCAGTATGTTTCCGCCGCCGATATCTGATCGGGAAGGTCTTTTATGATTAGATTTGTTTACGGCATCACCGGAAGCGGTAAAAGCCGGTACGTTTATGAAAACGTCTGCCGCGATATAAGAGAAGGAAAAAAGGTCCTCCTGCTCGTTCCTGAGCAGGAGGTCCTTAAAACCGAGCTTGAATGCGCTTCCCGCCTTGACGGAGTCAACTCGCTCGGACTGGAAGTCGTCAGCTTCCGGAGACTCTGCAACCGCGTCTTCCGCGAGTACGGCGGGCTTTGCAGGAATTACATAACGGCGGGCGGGAAGGCGCTGCTGATGTGGCGTTCTCTCCGTGCGCTCGCAGGCAGCTTGTCCTACTTTTCACTTGCCGATTCTTCCGATCCGGCTCTGATCGACAAGCTGCTTTCGTTTGTCAACGAAATGAAAGCGTATAAGATCTCGGCGGAGAGGTTCTCGTCTATCGCCGCAAAGCTTGAGCCGTCCGTTCTCGCTGACAAGGCGGACGATCTCGCTGCTGTCTATCTGACCTTTGACAGGATGCTGCACGAGAGCTACGACGACTCCTCGGAGGACGTTTACGCGACCCACGAGCTCTTTCTTGAATACGGCTTTTTCCCCGGCGTTGAAGTATATATCGACTCATTCTACGGGTTCACTCCCGACGAATACGATATTATTTCGGATATATTCAACGGAGCGGAGAATACGACCGTGTCCTTGATGTGGGATAATTCTGAGGGCGCCGTCAATTTCGAGCGGGTCGAGATGACCAAAAAGACGCTCTCCCGTTTGGCGAAGGAAAGCGGGTCGGCTGTTGATACGGTCGAGCTTAACGGCGCTCCACGTTTTAAAGAGAAGGTCCTCGAAGAACTCGTCCGCGATTTTTTCGTGAGAGAACAGCCCTGTTCGCCGGATGAAAACGGAGCGGTCTCTGTGGTCGCCTGCGGCGACGTATATAACGAGGCTGCGTGGATCGCGGCGGACGTGAGACGCACGGTGCGAGAAGAGGGCCTGCGGTACCGTGATATAGCAGTGGTCGCGCGCGACGTCTCCCCGCTCGAGGGCATACTTGACGAAGCGTTTGCTTCGCAGGGTGTCCCTTATCATATGTCCCGGCGCGAGGACATCACCTCTTATCCGATCGTGAGATACGTTATCTTTGCTCTCCTTATCGCGGAGCGCGGGTGGAAGCTTCAGGACGTCATATCGTTTATCAAGACCGGCATGGCCGACGTGACCGTCGAGGAAGCCGATCTTATCGAGAACTACGCTTCGCTCTGGGATATAAATTCGCGCAGAGCGTGGTGCGGAGTGTGGAACATGAACCCGCGGGGCTTTACGACCGACCGCAGGCCGGAGGACGCGGAGATCCTCGACAGGCTCAACGATATAAGGGAGAGGATAACCCTTCCTCTCGAGACGCTTATCGACGCGGTGAACTCTGCGGACAGCGCGCTCGCCGCCGCGTCCGCGGTTTATGATTTTCTTCTTGCGGGCAAGATCCCCGAAAAAGCGGTTACAGATAACGACGCCGCCGTCTGGAACGCGCTTTGCTCTGCTCTCGACGACATAGCGGTCTGCGGAGGAAACGAAAAATGCGATATTTCCTCCTGCAGTAAGCTGCTCTCCTGCGTCTTCCGTCATACCGATTTCGGCTCTATACCCAATTCGACCGACGAGGTGACTGTTTCCGGCGCGCCGAACGCCCGCCTCGGCTCGCCCGTCAAGGTGTATATATGCGGCGCGAACGAGGGCGTATTTCCCGCGTACGTCAATGACGGCGATCTGCTCGACGACTCCGATCTCCGCAAGCTCTCCGAGGCAGGTCTCGATATAGGCGACGATCACGGAACGCGCGCCGGCGACGAGCTGCTTTACTTCTACAGAGCCGCCTTCGCCGCTTCGAAGTATCTCACGGTCTCTTACCGCACCGCTGGAGAAAATACAGTCAGATCCGACGGATGCAGGCGCTTTCTCGATCTTATTCCCGGAAAACAGGAAACGGTCGTAAAGGAGCTCGATCCCTCGGTATATATCGAGAACAGGGAAAACGCGCTCCGCCATTCATACGAATATATCGGAACGCCCGCGGGAGACGCCGTTTTCAAGCATCTCGGCGTCGACCCCGAACTTTCCGGTGGAGGAGAGGTCTCATACGGAGAAGGCCGTTTTTCCGCCGAGATCGTTGAGCGGATGTACGGCAAACGGCTCGGGCTTTCTCAGACCAGGATCGAAAACTTTATGGACTGTCCGTTCGCATATACCTGCAAACACATTCTCAAGCTCTCCGACGAGGGAAAGAAAAAATACGACCCGTCTGATATCGGGGTTTTTGTCCACGAAATACTGGAGAATTATTTCAGCGACGCCATGTCGCCGGAGCCGCGTTTGCCCGAAGACGTAGACGAGGCGGTTGCCGTCCTTTCGAACGAATATATGGACGGCAGTATCGGCGGATCGGACAAGCTGGACGCGCGCACCGCGGCGCTTTTTACGCGCCTCGGGAGGACGACGGCATATCTCATAAAGGACATCCTCCGCGAGATCGGAGAGACCGATTTCAAACCGAAATACTTTGAACTTCCCATCGGGCTTGGCGACGACCCCAAGGTAAAGCCGCTGACCGTTACCCTCGACGACGGGACGTCTGTCTCGGTGGGCGGGGTAATCGACCGCGTCGACGTCTTCAAAAGCGGGGATGACGCGTATATCCGCATAGTAGACTATAAGACCGGCAAGAAGGCTCTTTCCGTCAGCGACGCAGAAAAGGGTAAAAACCTCCAGATGCTCCTCTATCTTTTCTCGATCTGCGACGACGCCGACGGCACGCTCAAAAAAGACCTCGGGTGCGAAGGAAAGCTCATCCCGGCGGGAGTCGAATATTATCTTGCAAGCGATCCGGTGACCGACGTGGATAACGCCGAGGATCTTAACAAGCTGCTCGATCCCGAGCGCATCAACGTCATAAAGCGCAGCGGCTACGCGCTGAATGAGGAACGCTTCCTTCTTGCGATGGACAAGGACGGAAAGGGAAGCTGGCTCCCTGTAAACGAGAAGGGAAGCAAGGTGCTGATAGAGCCCGAAAAGTTCGCTGAGCTCGACGCCGTGGTGCGGGAAGAACTGACCGAAGTAGCAAAAAGGATCAAGAGCGGGGACAATTCCGTCCGCGCGGGGAACGCCTGCCGGAGCTGCCGCTTCAAGTCGGTCTGCAGACGGGAAAACAACTGAAAGGAGGCATATCAGTGTCCGAAGAGAACAAAGTGTTATGGACGGAGGATCAGCGCAGCGCGATAGAACTGCGAGCGCGGGATCTTCTTGTAAGCGCAGGCGCGGGATCGGGTAAGACGAGCGTTATGAAAGAACGCATCATCGACCGCATTTGCGATCCAGACGATCCCTGCGATATAGACGATATGCTGATAGTCACTTTTTCCGTCAAAGCGACCGGAGAATTGAGCGAGCGTATCTCAAAGGGACTGCGCAAACGGTATGCCGAGACCGGCGACCCGCGCGTCAAGAAGGCTATAGCCGATTTCGGGAACGCAAATATTTACACAATCAACGGATTTTGCTACTACGTCGTCCGACGCTCGTTCGCCGCGCTGGGGCTTCCCGCTTCGGTAAGGATAGCGGACGAGGCGGAGGACGAGCTTATATCCGAGGAGACCATGGAGGAAACTCTCGAAAGCTTTTTCGAGAACTCACATAGGTACGGGATAGACGACTTTCCTTCGTTCATCGAAAATTTCATAAACGACCGGGACGACAAGCTGGCTGACATTTTTCTTGATATTTACAGCAAGCTGCTGACGCTTCCGGAAGGGGTGGGTATACTTAAGAAAAAAGCCGAGGAGCTGACCGGCGTCAACGGAGAGACCTTTTTTGAGTCCGGCTGGGGCTCGCTTGTCAAGCGGCAGACCTTCGATATGCTCGATCATTACCGCGGGCTGCTCGCCGACGCCGCGGCGTACTTTTCGCGCAGCGAAAAGCAGTATCTCAATTACGGAGTCCCCTGCGAGGACGCCGTCGAGCATATTGATCGCATACTCAATAAAAAAGATCCCGATTACGACTTTGTCAGAAATAATCTCGTAGGGTATTCTTTTCCCAAACTCGGCTCAAAACGTATATCCGAAGACGAGAAGACCTCCGAATTCTATTTCTACAGAGCGCAGAGGAACGATTTCAAAAAAGCGCACGAGGAGCTTATCGGATCGCTTTACTCGATGCCTTCTTCCGAGATCGGACGTCTCGCGTCGATGACCTCACAAACCGTCCTTGACCTTGGCTGTTTCCTTGAAGAATTCGAAAGACGTCTCACGGCAAAGAAAAAAGACCTGGGCGTAGTCAGCTTTTCGGATTGCGAACGGTATACCTATGAGCTTTTCACCGATAAAAACGGCGGACCGACAGAGTTCGCTCTCGAATACAGGGAAAAATACAAAGAGATATACATAGACGAATATCAGGATACAAACGCTCTCCAGGACAGCATTTTCCGCGCTATAGCGCGCCCGTCCTCGAGATTTCTCGTCGGCGACGTGAAGCAGAGCATTTACGCGTTCCGTTCGGCGGAGCCGGCGCTGTTTTCGGGGTACCGCGACGCCTGGAAAAAGTATTCGGAGGGCGACGGGAACACGGCGAGCACCGTTTTCCTCTCTGAAAACTTCCGTTCCTCTCCGCAGATACTCCGCACGGTGAACGCCGTTTTTGACAAGCTCTTTCCTCTGTCCGGAAGGATCGGCTACAAGCCGGATGACGCGCTCAAGGTACCTGAATTCAAAAAAGACGAGACGCACGATAAAGTAAAGGTGGTCGTCACCCCGCTCAACGAACGTCTTGAAGAGGGAGAAGACCCCTCCGCCGCAGGCGTCGGGCTCGACTATATAGCGAGCACAATAGCGTCTCTTATAGCTGACGGCGAATCGCCGAATGACTGCGCCGTCATCGTCCGGACTAACAATATGGTGCGCAAGGCGGCGAAAGCTCTCGCCGAATACGGAGTGGCTTACGACGCCGTAGTCAAGGAGGAATTCTTCGCTTTTCCGGAGATATTGCTCGTCATGTCCGTACTGCGGGTAATAAACAATCCGACCCGCGACGTTCATCTTTCCGCCGTGCTCACAAGCCCCCTTTGCGGATTATCCATGGACGATATAACAAAAATGCGGCTCGACGGCGGCGACGCGCCCCTTTGGGAGATAGCGTCCGCGTCTGACGATCCGCGCGTCAGGAGATTTCTTTCCGATCTTACCGAGTGGAGAGAGTATGCGAGAAAAGTCCCGGCTCACCGCGTGATCCATATGCTTTACGACAAGTATTCGCTTATCGGAGCCTGCTGCAAGGGGAGAGATCCGCAACGTTCGGCAATAGTCAAGATCAACTGCGGCTATTTGTATGATCTCGCTTTGAAATATGAAGCCAACTCGTATAAAGGACTCTACAGCTTTATCGAGTACGCCGACTCCCTCGCCTCATCCGAGCTCTCGCTCGATATCCCGTCCGGCGAAAAGGACAATCAGGTAAAGATAATGAACGTCCATCAGTCAAAGGGACTTGAGTTCAAAAACTGCTTCTTTTTCTCAGGCAGCCGCTCCTTGAGAAGCTCGAAGGACAAGGGGAACATCGTATTCTCTAAACGTCTCGGCTTTGCTTCGAAGGTCCGCGACAGAGAACTTCCTATAAGATACGATACTCCCGTGCGGCAGGCGATAATCAGGGACAACTACGTCTACGAGAGTGCGGAAGAGCTCCGCATCCTCTACGTTGCGCTGACACGCGCGATGGAGAGGCTGTATATCGTCACGGAACGCACGAAGACCGACAAGACGGTAGATTATTACACTCATTTCGGAAAATACCTTTCGGACCAGTTCGTTTATGAAAGCGACAACTTCGGCGACTGGGTCCTCGCGGCTCTTGCGGCGGACGGAAGTTCGCCGGACTGGGAGATCATAGAGCTCGACAGACGCGTCGGCGCGTCGGCGGAAAACAAAGAAGATATCGAAGAAGGTATTGCCGGCGAGGACGGGGATGAGATAGCCGGCGAGCGCGAAAGGTACGCCGACCTGATAAAAGAAAAGCTCGATTACGTTTACCCTTACGCCGCCTCCACAACGATCCCCGCGAAGCTCTCCGTGTCGGCGCTTTATCCCGAAGTGATAGACGATATGATTCCGGGCGCCGCAAAGCCGGAAGCCCCTCGGCTTGCCGTTCCGTCCTTCAGGAACAGGTCGGGAAAACGCGGGGGCTCGTTCGCGGGTACGGCGACGCATCTCTTTATGCAGTTCTGCGACTTTGACAATCTCGAAAAGCACGGCGCCGCATATGAGCTTAAGCGTTTGAGAGAGGAGGAGTTCCTGTCCGGGGAAGCCGCCGCCGAAGTCAGGCTCGACAATATAAACACGTTCGTTTCTTCCGGGCTTTTCGCCGAGATCCGGCGTTCGCCGGAGGTCTGGCGCGAGCGCAGATTTAATGTTCTTTTGCCGGCGCGCGATTTTACCGCAAATAAAGAAGACCGCTCGCTCGATGGCGAAACGGTCCTCGTTCAGGGCGTTGTGGATTGCGTTTTCCGCGATACGTCCGGCGGGCTGGTACTTATCGACTATAAGACGGACTCGGTCAAGGGGCTGAGCGCCGAGGAGGCGGAGGATATGCTTCGCAAAAAGCACTCCATGCAGCTCGGATACTATAAGATCGCGCTCGAAAAGCTGACCGGCGACCGCGTTTCGCGCACCGAACTGTATTCGTTCGGGCTCGGACGTACGGTGGAGATCAACTGCTAATTGACCTTGTTTATCGGATTTCCGGCAAGGAAGCCTTCGATGTTGCCGCAGATGATTTTGATAAGCCGTTTTCTGGTCGTAAGCGGGCCCCAGGCGACGTGCGGGGTAATAGTTATTCCGGGAACGCCGTAGATCGGACATCCGGGCTTCATCGGCTCGCCGTCGAGAACGTCGATCGCGGCTCCCGACAGCTTTCCCGAGCGGACGGCGTCTGCGAGATCCCGCTCGACGGTGACGGCTCCGCGCGCCGTGTTTATCAGATACGCGCCGTCCTTGCACCTGTCGAACGCATCCTTGTTGAAGGTGTGCTTCGTCTCGGCGGTCAGCGGGCAGTGGAGCGATAATATATCGCTTTCGCGGAGAAGGGCGGAGAAGTCGACGTCTTCGACCGTTTTGTAGTTTTTCGGCGTTCTGGAGCAGGCGATCACTCTCATCTTAAAAGCCAGCGCGACGTCCGCCACCGCTTTTCCGATTGTGCCCAAGCCGAATATGCCGAGAGTTTTGCCGGCTATCTCGTCGGCGGGAAAAACGAAGGGCGAAAAGGAAGGAGACTCCATCCATCCGCCTTCGGCGACAAAGCGGGAGTAATCTCCCACGCGGCTGAAATGCTCGAGCATCAGAGCGAAAACGTGCTGCGCCACCGCGTCGGTCGAGTAGGTCCCGGCGTTGGAAACGACGATCCCGCGCTTTGCGGCGTATTCTACGTCGATATTGTTGTATCCGGTCGCAAATACGGTGATGAACTTCAGATTTTTCGCGCCCCTCATCTCGTTTTCGCCGATGACCGCTTTATTGCAGATGGCTATGTCGGCGTCCTTTATGCGTTCCGCCGTCAGCTCAGGCGCGGTGAGTTGGTATACCGTGAGGTCTCCGTACCGCTTGTATATATCAAGGTCTACGTCCCCGTTGCGGCTGACCGTCTGCGCGTCAAGAATTACGATTTTCATATCCTGCTCCGAAATATAATTTTTTATATTTTACCGCTTGTATTGAAAATAGTCAAGCCGGGTGATATAATTTAACAAAACAGTTTGAGAGGTTTCAAAATGGATCTTGAAGAAAAAAAGATATCGCGCGAAGAGATATTCGAGGGAAAGGTGCTCCACGTTGTAAAGGACACCGTCAGTCTGCCCGACGGCGGGACGGCGACGCGCGAGATACTTCTGCATCACGGCGCGGTCTGTATAATCCCGATTACCGACGACGGAAAAGTCATTCTCGAACGTCAGTTCAGATACGCCGTCGGGGACGTGCTTGTCGAGATACCGGCGGGCAAGCTGGAGCCGGGAGAGGATCCGCTCGAATGTGCGAAAAGGGAGCTTCAAGAGGAGACAGGGTATTCCGCCGACGAGATGATCGTCATCGGAGACTATTACGGATCCCCCGCGCTTCTTCGCGAGCATATCACCATGTATCTTGCGCGTGGACTGCATAAAGGAAAAACTCATTATGACGACGACGAGTTCATGGAGGTCTTTGAAATGCCTCTCGACGATCTTATCGACGACGTTATGAACAATAAGATCCCCGACGCCAAGACTCAGCTTTGCGCCTTAAAAGCGAGAGAGTTCCTTAATAGGGAAAAGTCGGAACGGCGATAATAAAACGCGCGTGCCGCCCCGATCTCCGGGGCGGTACGCAACGTTATCGGATCATTCAATAAAAGCCGAGAGGCGTTCGTATTCGTTGCCGTAAAACGCGGCGTTGTTTTCGTCCTTTTCAACTCCGTCGCCTTTTTCGTAAGCCTCGGCGAGACGCTTCAGAGCCTCGCAGTCTCCGAACTCGGCGCCCTTTTCATAAAAGTCGATCGCTTGCGCGGGATCGCAAAGGTCTCCGTACGCGGCGTACGCTCCGTGAAAACCCTGCTTTGCCGCTTGTTCAAGCATCTCCTTGCGCTTTTCGACCGGAAGTCTTTCGTCCTCCGCTTCAAGGAAGAGCTTTTCTCCGTCGATTATATTCGGATGAACTATATTCAGCCTGTCGCGGTCGATGACCCACGCCTGCTTGAACCAGAAGTATGCCCGCGTCCATTGCTTTTCGATATCCGCGTCGATCGCAAAGCGGTCGAAGAGAGCGATCATTGAAAGGAAATGTCCTTTCTTCGCCGCCCGGTCGAAGTATTCGACCGCAAGCTCTTTGTTACGCTCCACGCCCTCTCCGCGCATCAGAAGTACGGCGTATTTATAACAGGCTTTCGCGTCGCCGCCGTCCGCTTCCGCTTTTAGGACTTTTATTTCCCCGTCGGACAGCGACGCTTTTTTTCTTTTTATGCCGCCGAGCAGCTTTACCGCGGGAATAAACCCTTTTTTTGCGGACGCTTCAAGAAATCCCACGGCTATCTCGTGCGAAGGCTCGACCCCTTTTCCGGTATAGTACATATAGCCCAAAAGATACGCCGCCTGAGCTTCTCCGTCGTCGGCGAGTCTGACAAGCCTTCTCACGGCGGAGGGGAAGTCCCCCTCCTCCATAAGACGGTAGATCGCGTCGTATTCTTTCTGATACTTCATACGTCGAGTCCGAGCCTCTTGAACGAATAGGTGGGAAGATAATACTCGCACTTGTCGCCGTTCCAGCCCTTTTCAAAGCAGAATTTTTCAGGCGTTGCGTAACATTCGGCTTCGATAAAGTGATGCGGTCCGAGAAGGTTCCTGTTGGTCGCCCAGATGCGGACGGTTATCCTGTCGTCGGGAGATCTGAGATAGTCCCTTAGGTCGATCTTCCTTGTGAACATGAGTCTGCCGGCGATCTCTCCGTTAACGCGGACAAGCGCGGTGGGATAGCTTCCGGGAAGTTCGAGAACGGTTCCGTCGTTTTCGCGTTCGATCTCCAGGTCAAAATATCCGTTGAAAAAGGTGTACCCGCCCTTGACCACGTTATACCGGTCGGTAGGCTCGTGGGGAGCTTCGATGGCAAAACCGCCGTCGTATATGTTGTATTCGTGATAGATATCCTCGAATTTTCCGTCCGTCTTAACGCAGAACTTGCCGAAGAGATAGGGTATCTCGATCTCGGTGTCGAAGTTGAGGCAGTTGCGCAGAGACTCCGATACTCCGCCGTAAAGGACGTGGTATACGTAGTCGCTCTGCCAATAATCGAGGCTCATGACCAGCTCGTTTTCTCCGGCCTTGACGTAGGGAAGAGCGTCGTAAGCCTTGAAGGTGCGGTCTATACGGTATCCCTTGACGTCGGTGAGCTGATGACCGTTGAGGGTGAGCGACTTATAGTCGAGCGGCTCGACGACGCAGAGCAGAGTCTCCGGCATCGAAAGCACGTCAAATCTGAACTTGATCCAGATCATGCCCTTGTACCTGTCGGAAAGCAGGTTATCCTTTATCTGCATAAAGGGGGAGAGCTTTCCGTAGTTTACGCCGTCGTAAGATATCTCGGCATAGTCGAGGGGCATGGCGTTCTCGGGTATCTCAAGGAGTTTGATATTCTTTATGGTAAAGGGTCTCGCTTCGGGAGCGGGCTCCGCCTTTACCTCTTTGTCGAGGATAATAAATGACTGATTGGGCTCGAAATCCATAACCGCGGTAAACGATCCGTCCGCGTTCTTTTCGCCTCTGATCGCTTTATATTCAAGCGTTTCGAGGTCGAGAGAAACGAGATGTCCGCAGTTCTTGACGGTAAAGCTGACGCGGTTGAGCGGCTTTTTATCAAAGTTGAAGACGTAGAACATCCTGCCTTCGTCGGTGATCCGCTCCATAACGCGGACGTGGAGGGCTTCTTTTCCGTCGATCCTTGCGATCACGTCGGAGGAGGCGGCGACGTCGGCCATGCTGATATTGGGCTTTAGCCAGGAGAGATCGGCGATCCGTCCGTCGATCCTCGTCGGAAGGGTGTCCGCGTAGTTTGCGAGCTTTCCACCGTTTTCGAGGAATTCTTTGAGCAGCTTTGCGGTGTAGGAGTCGATCGTGTAGATCAGCGGGAGCACGACTGTGTCGTATTCGCACTCGCCTACGATTATTTTCGCTCCTTCGACTCTCGCGTGCTTCTGCATGATTATCTCGTCGCCGTAGTGGAAGGCGATCTGATTTTGCGACATACAGTCGTGGAGACGCTGCAGCGAAACGTCAAGCTCCGCTATGGTCGGCGCGTCTATTTCGCGCTTGTAGTTGAGATAAGCCGAATGCATCGGGTGGATAACGAGCACGTTGGCTTTTTCTTTGCCGTAGGATAAAGCGCAGCCGAGACGGTTGAAATATTCGTTGAACGGAGCGAATTCACGGTAGTAGGAGTTGTGCTCGGAAAAATGCGCGGGGTAGTCGCGCTTTCTCTGTCCGCGTTCGGAGTAAGGATAGAGATGCTGGCACATAAGGTTTACTCCGCCGTAATACATATGTTCGGCGGTCCGCTTGAGCTCGAGCGGAGTGACCTCCCATCCGCAGCAGGCGAACATTTCGGAGAGGACGCGCTTTTTGCCGAGCTGCGCGGCAACGGAGCCGAGCTGCTTTGCGGAGTAGTCGTTTTCCGTCACCTTGCCGAGATTGTCCATTCCGGGATACTGCTGATACTCGTACATCGGCATAACTCCGCCGCAGCACCACATCTGACCGTGGAGACATTTTTCCTCTACAAAATGGCCGGTCAGCTTGACGCCGTTCTCCTCGCACCAGTCGTAGAGCACCTTTACGAAGTTGTATAAGAACAGCTCGTGACAGATAAGGTGATAATCGTATCTGAATTCCTCCGCGCCTTCGTAGTCGATAAACAGGGCGGGGAGCCCGCTCATAACGTCGTATCCGAAACGCTTTTTGAATTCGGCGGGGAGTGTGTCGCTCCAGACGGTCGCCCATCTGTAATACTGCGGCTCGTCGGTAAAGAAACCGGGCATTATCTTGCCGAAATCGTCTCCGAGCAGTTTTTTGTACTGCTCGTGCGTAGCCTCGATAAATTTGCGGGTGATGCTTGCGTCCATCGTGTCGACGTAGGAGTCGTCGGCGCGGCGGTATATCGTGTGATACTCGGTCTTATCGTCAAAAGCTCCGCCGACCATCATGGGCTTGCCGTTCACCATTACGTAAACGGCGAAGGCCTCCGGGTCATAATAGTCCTTGACCTCGTATTTAAGATACAGAGAGTAGTTCGCCGGATCTTCAAGCAGCTTGCCTCCGGCAAATCCGCTCGGCCAGCCGTTCTCGTCGTAAGCCCAGGCCTCCATGCCGAGCTCCTTCGCCCGCTTGACGCACGCCTTGATGCACTCGTACCATTTATCGCTCAGATACTCGGTCTCAAGGCCGCTCCTCGCGTGCATGAAAAAACCTTTGATGCCTATATCGTGCATGTCGTTTATCTGTTCGATAAGATGGGCGGGATCGAGATCGTCGTTCCAGCTCCAGAAGGGGATGCTGCCGTACTCGGCGGCGTTGTTTTTGATGTGGGAAACAAGCTTATCCATACGCTTCTCCGTTTTAAAAATTGGTTGATAACATTCTATCATATTTATTTATATCTGTCAATTTATATCTGTCAATTTATTATCGTGTAAGATTATTGACATGAACGAGAAAAATATAGTATAATCAATTTCGCCGGTATATGAAAAGGGCGGGGAGGGAAAAGATATGGACGTAAGACGGATCGCTGCGATAATTGGTGCCGCCGCGCTTCTTTTTGTTCTTCCGTCCTGCTCTGACAGCCCGGAGAGGAACTCTCCCGCGACCTATTGCGAGACCTCGGAGCTGCAGGAGCCGCCGGAAACGGAGAGCTTACCCGGCATCAAATACCGCGAAACCTCGGTAAAGGTAGAATACCGCACGCCGCTTGAAGAGCTCGGGATCGACGAAGGCACGGCGGAAACGATCGCCGAATACTTCCGGGTATACTACCAAAGCCTCGGAAGCTGCGAGGCGGGGGATATCTCCTCCTTATATTCCTTCGATACCGATTACGAGCGCAGGCTCGCCGAGACGATGATCGACTATCAGATACTCATTCGCCGAAATATGGATATAGATCTCTCCTTCGGAGAATGTTCGGTCGGTCTCACCTTCCTTGAATACCTTCCGTCGGAGAGAACGGCGGAGGTCAAGCTGTATGTAAACCACAGCGAAAAATACGCTTTCGCCGGGGATATAGCCTCTTATACCTCCGGAGTCGAGCACGTTTTCAGGCTCGAACGCGCCCAGACGGGCTGGTACATAATCTCACATTCGGAGATATCCGGCGTATATTCCCTTATCTCCGAAAAATTTGATCTGATCTGTAAGGAAAAGCGCCTGACTCTTTCGACGATGACGGCAAATCAGCTCTCCTCCGTGTTTTCCGCCTTGAACGAACAGCTCGTCAAAGAGAACGACGAGGGGCTGTCCTTGCTGTATGAACAAAAATCGGAATACAATTCTTCAAAAAAATCTTTCGAGCCGAAAAAGACCGCCGATAACCCGTACGACGCAAATTCCGCGGTCGAATATTCGTACGAGTGGGCGGGAAAGGCGGATATGAAGAGAAATCCCGCCTATCCAGAATACGATAATTACGGCGGCAACTGCAACAATTTCACCTCCCAATGCATCTGCGCCGGCGGGATACCCATGGACTATCGCGGCGATATTTATAACCAGTGGAAATACTACGGACCTGTCGTTTCCGGATATAACAGGGCGTACGGACGCTCGATGAGCTGGGCGGGGGTCGAGGAGTTTTATAATTATTGCTCGACAAACGATGGCTTCGGAATGGTCACGGAGATCACGGATAACGTCTACTGCGCCCGCCCCGGAGATATCGTTCAATACGTCGACGGCGGCAGGGGAGTACACTCGGCCATCGTTTCTCGCGTCGTTTACGACGATAACGGAGACGTCGCGGAGCTGCTTATAAACTCGAATACGACCGACAAGGTGGACAGCCCGATGTCTATATACGGATATACGCGGTTCCGGCTGATACGCATTATCGGATGGAATAACTGACATAGCGGATGTTTTTCCGTCCGCCGCGGTTTTTCTGATGATTATTACTTATGAAAGGTATAGACATATGTTCGGCAGATACGATCCCGCCCTACTGAAGCCCGATCCGAAAAAGCTTCGATATATCAGAAGACTGATCTGTACGGAATGGAGGGAGCGGATAGGATTTACGTTCGGAACGAAGAGGACGTTCAAAGATGCGCTAAGCGGCGGAGATACGCAGCCCGCGGTCGTTTATTCGACTTCTCCTCTGATCATTTCCGTATATTCGGACGAATTTGACGCGGTAAGGTTTTTCAGATTTCCAGACGAGCTTGCCGTAAGGTACTCCCTTAAAGAAACGACTATGATGACTGCGTCTTGTATGTATGATCCGAGAAAGCTGGACGTCCCCGACGATCTTTTTCCGGGTGAAAACGCTTCTTATGACTATTGCGACTTTATTCCGTTTATACATCTTTTTCTCGCAAAGGACGACGGAAGGTTAAGAGATCGGACCGATCATTTTTCTGCCGCGGAATGGGATCACGTTGAAAAGCTTACCCGTTCGTACGCGCAGGATCATCCGGGGCTCTCGTGCGACGGCTTCGGACGGTTAAAAAAATATATGATGAGGTGGTTCACTACGCTTGGCGACCCGGATACTTTTTTCAGAATATAAAATCGGATAAAGACCCGCGCCGCTTTTTTTGCAAAGCGGCGCGGGATCTTCATGTTTTATATATGTTTACAGTACGCAACTCTCGGAGCTCCGTTTTCAAGGCGGATCGTACCGCATTCCGTAAACCCGTTCTTTTCAAGCGCGCGGCGCATCGAGCGGTTGTCGGCGTGTGTGTCGCAGCGTATCTCGTTTATGCCTTTACCGCGGCAGACGGTCTCAAATCCGTTGAACATTTTACGCGCGAGGTCCATACCCTTATGCTCTTTTGCAACAACTATTCTGTGGATCGCGGCGTAAGGAAGATCGTCCGGCCAGCTTCCGCTGATCTCGCGGTATGTCGGCTCCTCCCCGAAGCAGAGGACGGCGTAAGCCACCGGTTTTCCCGAGGTCTCAAGGACGTATGCGCGTCCTTTTTCAACGTCTTCACGGAGTATTTCGGGCGTCGGATATCCGTCCTGCCATTGATCTATCCCGTTCTTTTTCATATAGGCGCGGGCGTCGTCGAACATCGCGGGTACCGGTCCGTCCAATTCGTCCGCGGAGGCGAGCCGGAGGGTAAAGCCGGCGCTTTCGGGAAGAACGGCTTCGACCCTGTTGATCTTAAATCCGCGGGAGGAGAAATTGCGCTCGTACTCGGTCATGATATTGCCTTCGTTGTATTCGCTGCCGTGGAGGTCGCGGGTCACTCCGCGCAGCTCAAATCCGCAGAACGTGAATTCTTCGAGCGAGAAGTCGAACAGCTTTTCGTTGTCGGTCTTGAATATCACAGATCCGCCGTCCTTGAGAATTGACTTATAAACGGTCAGAAAAGACCGGTATGTAAGTCTTCTCTTATGCTGTCCGGAGTTCGGCCAGGGATCCGAAAAATTGAGATATATGCGATCAACGTCGCCTTTATCAAAATAATCGGGGAGAGTCTTTGCGTCCGCGACTATGAAATGAACGTTGTTTATTCCTTCGCGCTCGACGCGCTCGGCGGCGAGGACCGCGACGTCGAGACAGATCTCGACCGCGACGAACTGCTTGTCCGGCTCGCGTTTTGCCGCTTCGCAGATAAAGCCGCCTTTGCCGCATCCGATCTCAATAGTGACCGGCGTCGGCGGCAGGGAAGCGCGGTCTTTGACGATCAGATCGCCCGCCGCCTCCAGCCTTCCGACACCGTTTCTTTTTTTTCGCATTCGCATATTGAATTTTGCTCCGTTATATGATATACTATAATTGATTTATCCTTTGCATATATGATACTATATGACATTTCGATAAATAAAGCGTGAAATTGTAAATTTTGCGCCGGGAGAAGCAGATGAACAAACAATCATTCTATACGCAATTCAGGACCTCGCTTGCCGGACTCGGCTGCGACGACGAACTCTGCAGGGAGTGGGTCGAAGCGGCGTCGGGATATATAAGTCTTATACCCGACTCCGAATTCGATAAAAAATACGATGAGTTCACCGTCGAAAAGCTGATCAGCCGCATAATAGCCAGCCCGGATACAGCGCTTGACGAGATATTCCGCGGAGTTCCGAGAAACGATCATACCGAGGCGGACTATCCGGAGCCCGTGAATGAAGAGGGATATACCGCCGAGAACACGGAACAGCCCACGGAACAGCCCGCAGAAATGAAGATCGAAGACGATGTTTCCGTCGACGGTGTGCTTGACGCGGTTTTCGCCGACGATCCCGCGGCGGACAAAAACGGCTTCATCCCGGAAGACGCGGAGTTTTCGCAGGACGATCTTCCCGTATACCTGGGCGACGTCGGACTCCCCGGAGGCGAAGAGCTGGGCGATACGCAGATCTTTGACGTCTCGGACGGTGACGATCTCGTTATCGTCGACAGAGACCGCCTCAGACGGGTCGCAAGAGAGCGCAAGCTGACCGAGAGGCAGTATATCAAAGGAAGCCCGCTGTTTTATCTTCTGCTTATCCTGTTCGCTCCCGTCTGGATCCCTCTGTATATCGCGGTATGGGTGCTCGTAGGCGCCGTATTTGTTGCCGTCGCCGCTTTGATGGTCGCTTTTATCGCCGCGATGGTCGCCGTCATCGGCGCGGGCGCCGCGCTTTCGCTTGTCGATATCATATACGGCGTCGTCAAGCTGTTCTCGCAGATGCCCATCGGACTTTTTGAGATCGGCCTCGGGATCGTCATAGCGGGCGTGACCATGCTTGTTTCGATTCTTCTTTACAATCTCGCCGTCAGGCTCATCACCAAACTGTTCAAGCCGGTCAAGCTGCTTGCCCGTTTCGTCAACGATAAGCTGATAGATCTCTACTATACGATCAAAAAGGAGTGCGGCAGAAAATGAAACCTACCTCGATTATTTTTCTGATACTCTCCGCAATACTGATTATAAGCGGTATAATCATCTGCGTCATCGCCGGCGTCATAGCAAAGAACGACGGTATCGAACTGTACGTCGATTATATGGACGACGCCGGTAACGCGGTCGTCGAGCACGACCTGTCGGGCAAAAAAGCGACCGACGTCAAGATAGATATAAAAAGGGCGGACGTCGCAATAATAACCGGCGCAGACAGGTCATATATCAAGGTCGAGAACTATCCGACCAAAGCGTACGACTACTGGGTGACCGACGGGTCGATCAACATCAAGGACGCGAACGCTCTC
Source organism: Clostridia bacterium (assembly GCA_017450885.1). GTDB lineage: Bacteria > Bacillota > Clostridia > Oscillospirales > CAG-272 > RGIG3438. The sequence goes on from JAFSSR010000113.1 coordinate 34,459, forward strand.
AGCATTTTCACCTCGATACGGATCAATGAGTCGGGCTTCGGCTTTACAGGCCTTCGCCATTATCTTGCCCTCGGCAGATATAAGGATATGCCCCGCCGCGTCACCATCTATCTGACCAAAGGCTCTATTCTCAATTCGGTCGATATCTCGGTCAAAAACGGAAGCGTTACCATCGACGGGCTTCAGGTCCGCACCGACTGCGCTCTCGCCGTCGGAGAAGGCGACGTAAAGCTGACCGATCTCACGTCTCCCGGAACCGTCAAGGTCACCTGCGGCACCGGCAACATCATTTTCGATAAATGTATGATGAGCGATACCAACGCCGAGGTCACAGAGAAGGGCGATATCGAATGTGAGATAGATATGCAGTATTCCTTCGCTCTCAAGTGCGTTTCGGGCGGAGTATACCTCGATTCCGTAAAGAGCGGATCGGATTTCAGCGGAAATTATCCCGCCGAGGCGCTCGAACGCAAAGAAGCGCCCGAGCCCGAGGACACCGCGGAGCCCGCAGACAGCGGCAGCGCGGAGGATACGAATAAGGCGGACGATAAAAAAGAGGAAACGAAAAAAGACGATAAAAAGGACGACAAAAAAGACGGCAAAAAAGACGATCCCTCGTCCGGAGAAGTCGAGGCGGCCTCGCGTATGTTCGTCGGAAGAGTCAAACTCGGCGATATCAAGATCAAACTTGCCTCCGTCGGCGAATAAAATGAAAAAATAGGACCATAATAATACCGAAATCCAGAAATAAGGAAGGTAATATTATGGTAATCGATAAAATAGCGCTGATCCTTTCGATAATCGGCGGCATCAACTGGGGAAGCATAGGCATTTTCAAGTTCGATATCGTCGCATGGATCTTCGGCGGTCAGGACGCGGTAGTCAGCCGCATCATTTACGCGATAGTGGGCATCGCTTCGCTTTGGTGCATATCGCTTCTTTTCCGCAACAAGGGCGCAGTAGACCACGATTGAACAGCAAAGACAAAGCAGGGCGCGTCCCGGGATCCGGGGCTCGCCCTGCTGCTGTTTGCATTTCTTTCTCTCCTGCATACAATGGTACAGAAGACATATGTCTAATAAAAAACAGGAGGAAGGATATCCTATGCCCGAAAACAGAAATTGCTCGCGGGGGACGGGGAATTGCGGCCGAGTGGCTATCGACTGCAATCGCATCCTCGACAGCTGCCGCGACAAGGATTGCTTTGAAAATACCCGCGTATATCTGACCGATCCCGGCCGGGATATTATAAACAGGACCTCGACCGTAAGGGTCAAGAACACCAAGGTCGTCGGGACCTGCATCACCGTCGAGCCGGTAAGATTTAACCGCGGATTTTACCAGGTTTACGTACGCTTTTACACCCGCCTCTGCCTTGAAGGATGCGTGGCGCCCGGAAGAGCCCAGGAGTTCGAAGGGATCGCCGTCTGCGAGAAGCGCGTCATCCTTTACGGGAGCGAAGGGGAGGTAAGCATATTTCGCAGCGACCCGGAGAACAACAGCTTCTGCTGCGCCGACGTCTGCGGCGGCGATATAGAGACCAACGCGCCGACGGCGGTCTGCGAGGTTGTCGATCCCATCGTGCTCTCCTGCTGCGTCGCGCAGGACAGACGGCCTTGCTGCTGCTGCGCGTCCGATATCCCGGACAGCGTTCTCGCCTGCCTTGACGGAAACATCTGCCCGGACGACAACGACGACAACAGACTGTACTGCACCCTCGGCTTCTTCTCGGTCATCCGCATAGAAAGGCCGGCGCAGATACTCGTTTCCGCGGAGGAATACAGCGTCCCCGACAAGCAGTGCATGGACACCTGCGACGAGGACCCCTGCACCGTGTTCGGAAGGATGAGCTTTCCGACGCACAAGTTCGCCCCTCCGTCTCTGTGCGAATTGAGGGACGACTGAACGGACGTAAAACAAAAACGCCGGATCTCCGGCGTTTTTGTCGGTATCGTTTATTTATA
>JAFSSR010000114.1 GCA_017450885.1 Clostridia bacterium
CTCCCCACGGCTCGGGATGATTGGTAAACCGCTTCATAAACGACGCATAGCAATACTTGCATGCATGGGAACAACCCACATATGGATTGACGGAATAATCCGATACCGGAAGGTTGGATTTCGTCATCACGTTTTTTACTTCGATTTCTTTTATCTGCATAATCTGTTACCCCGTTTATAGTTTAATGTAACAGGCTTTTCTGTCGCTGAATATGTATATATGATTCCATATCTTTTTTCTTCAAAATCATAAATAGTTTTCTCCCATACAATCTCTGGAGAAAAGTATTCTCTTATATTACTATGACGATGAAGCAATTCGTTCAGCTTATAGGTGTTTTGCATCACCTTTTCTTTATCGTTAATTTTCGAGGTATAGAAATCAATGTATTCACCCATTGTGCGCAACGCAGTTTCTTTGGGCATAAAATCTCCATCGGAAATGACACCGCGCCATACCATAACATCGTCGTTGGTCGTGTTGGCTAAAATGGCAACGATTTTATTACCGGTTAATGCTTTTTCATATTCTACGTAAGCGGACAACTGCTCTTTTGCATCGTCAAGTCCGGTATGGAAATTCTGTTTTGTTTCAACCAAAACGGAAATATTATCTTTCGCAAATCTGATATCAAGCTTTTCAAAAGCGCGCCCCGCGCTGTTTCTTATGGGCGTAAATGGTAGCGACGCTTGAGAATATGCCTTCGGATAACTGAATTCATCGTTTTCGATATTGTTTACGAGACATTCTCGTCCAATCGTAGAAATAATGTCTGCTCTTATCATTTTTTATTCCTCCGCTTATTATTCTTTAAATTCGAACCCACAGGGTATCACGCTATCTATAATTTCGAGTCATAAGAATCATAATACCGTTATGGGGCGAGACTTTTCAGGTACTCTTCTACATTCAGATAATGAATACCCGCCGACTCTCCGGGTGCGCCGCGATAGATCACATATTTACCCGTGATCTTTCCAAAGCGGTGTTCAGCGGCGGCGCATTTGCTTTCGTCGATCAAATGACGGTACTGATCCGGTACAAGCTCTTTGCTGTGCTTGATCTCATAGATACTGCAGGTCAGAGTTGCCGGATCGTAAACGACCATGTCGAATTCGCCGACCGCAAACTGCACGTGGTAAACTCCTTTCTGCGGAAGCGCAAGCTTTGTTTCAAGCAGGACGATCTCTTCCATGATGAACCCTCTTACGGTATCGAGCACACGGTCGAGAACGCTCTGACGATCCGATATATCGAGATAATTGAACTTTTCGTCAAGGATCAGCGAGTTCACAAGCGCCTCTGCGAGCGCGTAACGCATACCGGGCTGACTGAATACCGGCTTTGTTGTGCGCGCGCCGGTTTCCGGAAGATAGATCTGATCTATATCCGTTACAAGATCGAGAAGCGACAGATACTCTTTGATCTGGCTCGCGTGCGCTTCGTCGACCTCGACGGTCTGCTCCTCTTTATCAAGGATGTCCATCATTGTTTTCAACGAGCGCTCGACCTTTTCGCGGTCAATATTACTTTCGAGATCGAAAGAGTTCTTTCTGTCTTTCAGCATATTTCGTGATGTGACCGACAGATCTCCGGAACGGAACGTGCGCGTAAGGACCTCTTTCGTGAAGCGATGGTTCATATCCTCAACGACGCGGTTGATCGCGCTCGTCAATTCGCCTTTTTTATAAAGATCATAAAGCAGACGGAAATGACCGCCTTCCTGATAATACTCCAGTGAGTGCTGAATATTGCGGGCGATGGCGGTATTGATATAAACGTCGGCGTTCTTTTTTGATGCGAACGTCGAGTTCTCATTGTAGTTGACGCCGCTTGCACTCATCGTGCCGCCGTAACGGATATACTCGTCGATCCCTTTGATCCCCAAAACATTTTCAAATTCACGGTAAGGGATAAACGTGGTGTGGAGCATGATGCAGCGGTCGTACAGCTGATCCTGTTCTGTAAATACGAAGCCGAGCGAGTCGGTGCCGGACAGAACGATCTTCATTCCGCTGGCAACGTAAATATCCGAAAACAGCGCCGCGCCTTCAATGAAATCCTTCATCAGAGTCACTTCATCGATAAACACGTATTCAAATCCGTTTTCTTCGAGAAGGCGCAGATCGGCGTTTACCTGAGAAAGCGTGTTCAGTTTATTTAGCTGAAGAAAAGCCGTTTTCTCACGCTGCTTTGGCGTCATTTCGAGAATGATCTGGCGGATCATCGTCGTTTTGCCGGTGCGGCGAAGACCGTAAAGAACAAAAACCTTATCCTGCTGCCCGCCGAAAACATAGTCATGCAAAGCGCTGCAGCATTCACGGCGTCGGAATTTCTTTACAGGCGACGCCATTCTGACAAGCTCATCGCCGATACGGACGTAGGTTTTGAATTTGCTTACCTGCATCGTGTTTTTCGCCTTTTTTTCTGCGGTTACGGAACGTTTCAATTCTTTCACCTTCGCCTCAAGCTCTTTGCGCTTTTCGATCTGTGCGCGCAGTTCATCCACCTTGTCAAAATCGATATATGTTTCTTTTCGCTCACCGTTAATGGTGACGCGGTGATAATAATATACTTTTCCTCGAATTTTCTTAGTCGCAATTCCGCCTGCCGGCAGTAAAGCGATCTCCCGTTCGAGTTCTTCTGTCTCAAATGTTTTATCCGTGCATGCCAATTTCGCACCTCCGCCATCTGTTATACCCATTATACCCCCTTTAAGTGTTTTTGTCAACGGGGTATAATAAAATCGTCTGTAAATTTTAGTCGTGACGGCAAATGTCGAGTTCTCCCCATGATTTCTCTCCATTTTCCGAAAAAGTATTTCTCAGCCGGTTTCTATCTTGGATTTTTGCAACCTATCACAGTTTTCTCATATACAACGGCGAACGAGATTTGTCAATGCGGTTTCGCGTAATTCCGCATAGATTTCGCGTTTGTTTTACGTTTATTTCGCCCCGGGGAACTCAAATCCTTCGTTCGTTAAATCAAAGAAACAGATCAAACCATAAAAACGGTTTCACCTGCTTTTTTCCCGGAAAAGACGATCAAAGCTTTACGACGATAATATTTTTCTTTTTCCTGCGCATACTATTACCGTAAAAATCTGCATTTCAAAGGAGAAAAAAATGAAAGCAACGGGAATTGTGCGCCGGATCGACGATCTCGGGCGCGTTGTCATACCGAAGGAAATACGCCGCACCATGCATATCCGCGACGGCGACCCGCTTGAAATATACACCGACCGCGAAGGGGAGGTAATATTTAAAAAATACTCGCCGGTGGGCGAGCTCAACGCCTTCGCGGGGCAATACGCCGAGACCCTCCACCGCACCTGCGAGCTGGACGTGCTCATATGCGACCGCGACACGGTCATCGCCTACGCGGGGCTGCCGCGCAGGGATTTCGCCGAAAAGCCGATCTCTTCCGAGCTGGAGGCGATACTGGAGACCCGGCGCCTCTACGTCTACAATTCGGGCGACCGCAAGTGCCCCGCCACCGCCGAGATGACAAGCGAGTATTTCGTCTCCTGCGCCATGCCGATGATCACCGAGGGCGACCTCGTCGGCGCGGTGGTGTCGCTTGTCAAGAACGAGCCGACATCCGACCGGGCAAAGCGGGACGTCGAGCAGAAGGTCATACAGACTGCGGCGGGCTTCCTCGGGCGCCAGCTCGAGTCGTGACCGCTTAATAGTATTACGCGGATAGCGGATCGGGATCGGGATCACCGATCCCGGTCCGCGGCTTCCGGCGGCCGCGCATCTTTTCTGTTAATCTTTTGTCAAAATATTGCATTATAAATAATAATATGCTATACTATCTATGTATAGCGTTTTTTTGTTTGAATGCAGAGAGGAAACGATATGAAGGATAAAAATACACAAAAGCCCAAGCTCATAGACTGCCATAACCCGCTCCCCGACAGAGTGGGCAAGGTGGGCGGCGAGGCGGTCCTCGAAGGCGTTATGATGCGCGGTACCGGGCAGTACTCGGTCGCCGTCAGGCGGGAGGACGGGAGCATCTCCGTCACCACACAGAAGTGGGAGTCGGTGCGCAAAAGGCATAAAATACTCAATCTGCCGATCATACGCGGAGTAGTAAGTATGATCGAGTCGATGGTGCTGAGCTTCAAGGTGCTCAACATCTCCGCCGAGGTCTACGGAGGCGAGGCGGAGGAGGAGCCCTCCAGGTTCGAAAAGTGGCTCGACCGCCACTTCGGCAAGAGCATCATGGATTTTGTCATGGTGGTCGCCGGCGTCCTCGGCGTCGGGCTCGCCATCGGTCTCTTCGTTTTTCTTCCCAGTCTTATCACCAAGCTGATAAACGACGCCTCCGGTGACAGTCTGGGCTGGACCCGCAATCTCATCGAGGGGGTCATCAAGATCCTCATCTTTATCGGATACCTCAAAGCCGTATCGCTTATGAAGGACATCCGCCGCACTTTTGAATATCACGGCGCGGAGCACAAGTCGATCTTCTGCTACGAGGCGGGCGAGGAGCTCACCCCCGAAAACGCCGCCAAATATAAGCGTTTCCATCCGCGATGCGGCACCAGCTTCCTGTTTATCGTTATGATAATCAGTATCCTGATCTTCTCGCTGCCCTTTGTCCCGTGGGACAACATCTGGCTGCGTATGCTGGTCAAGCTGCCGCTCATTCCGGTAGTGATGGGCATCGGTTTCGAGTTCATCATGCTGACAGGCAAGCATAATAATTGGCTGACCCGCGCGCTTTCGGCGCCGGGACGCTGGATGCAGCGCATCACCACCCGCGAGCCTGATCTCGAACAGCTCGAGATCGCGATAACCGCCCTCAAGAACGCCCTTCCGGATCAGTTCCCGGAAGCCGCGGCGGAAGCCGAGGCGATGGAGGCGGAGTATCAGGCGAAGAAGGCGGCTGAAAAGGCGGAAGCGGAAGCCGCCGCGGGAGAAGCGGCGGAGTCTGTCGGAGGACCGGACGAAGCGGCGGAAGCCGACTGTCCCGTTTCCGGTCAAACGGAAAACACCGGCGATGCTGACCGGGCGTGAACTCGGATTTCTATCCGAGCATTTCTCCGGAGCGGAGCTCGAAGCCGCCGTCGCGGAGGTCGAGAGCGGAGAGCCGCTCGCCTACGTCATCGGCGAGTGGTATTTCTACGGCTTGACTTTCAAGTTAGACCGCAGCTGTCTTATCCCGCGCCCGGACACCGAGCATGTCGTCGACCGCGCCGCTGCGCTCCTTCCGCACGGAGCCTGCTTCGCCGACCTCGGATGCGGGAGCGGATGTATCGCCGTTTCGATACTGAACGAGCGTTCGGACCTCCGCGCCGTTCTTTGCGACGTCTCTTCCGGGGCGCTTGAAATGGCGAGGCTCAACGCCGAGGCGATAGGAGTCGCCGATCGCGCCGAATTCGTCCTCGCCGATATGCGCGCGGACTTTCTTCCTGCCGGCGAAGTTCTCGACGCGATAATATCAAATCCGCCGTACATACGCTCCGGCGTCGTCCCGACCCTTTCGGAGCAGGTCAGACGCGAGCCGCGCCTCGCGCTCGACGGCGGGGCGGACGGTCTCGATTTCTACCGTTCCATACTCGACGTCCACCTTTCACATCTCGCCCCTTGCGGGCATATGATATTTGAGATAGGATACGATCAGGCGGACGACCTTCGCCGGCTTTCAGCCGACCGCGGTCTCTCCTGCGAGATCTTCCGCGACTACGGCGGCAACGACCGCGTAGCGGTCGTCAAACGCCCTTGAACGGGCATCCTTCGAGATCGTCTGTCTAAACTCAAACGGCGCTTTCTTACGTCCTTACGGCAAACGGCTGACGGCTTTACGACCCGCGCCGCAGCGCGTACGTCGCGTCCCGCCGGAAGAGCTTTTCCGAAGGACATTCCATAAAAATCCGCATATACCTTTGAAAGGACACTATAGATGAACATCCTCGTACTTACAGGGGGCCTCAGCCCCGAAAGAGAAGTATCGCTCTCGTCCGGCGCGCTCATATCGAACGCGCTTGTGGATCGCGGTCACCGCGTACTGCTGCTCGATCTGTACAAGGGGTACAACGGACCGCTTCCGCGCGACGAAGCTGATTACGATCTGCTGTTTACCAACAATGCAAATCACGAATACAGGATAACCGAGGTCGAGCCGGATCTCGACGCGGTGCGTGCGTCCTGCGACAACCGCGGATCGCAGATCGGTCGCGGAATCATAGAACTCGCGCGCTTTGCCGACGTCGTTTTTCTCGCGCTCCACGGCGCGCTCGGCGAAAACGGACAGCTCCAGGCGACGCTCGACGCGTTCGGTATAAACCACTACACCGGCAGCGGCTATGAAGGCAGTCTGCTCGCCATGAACAAGGCGCTCGCCAAGCGGCTGATGGACGCCGACGGCATCCCGACCGCGGAATGGATAAGCTGCCCGGTGGACAGCAACGCGGGAATAATGATCGAAGAGACGGTCGGCTTCCCCTGCGTTATCAAGCCGTACAGCTGCGGATCGAGCTGCGGCGTCTCGATAGTCGAGGACCCGTCCGGGCTCCCCGCGGCGCTCGAATACGCGGGGAAATACGGCAGGGAAGTGCTTGTCGAGCGCAAGATCACCGGGCGCGAATTTTCGCTCGGCATACTTGACGGAAAGGCTCTGCCGCCCATCGAGATCATACCGATAAGCGGCTGGTACGATTACAAGAACAAATATCAGGGCGGCGCGACCCGCGAGGTCACACCCGCGGAGATCTTGCCCGAAAAGACTGCGGAAATGTCGAGGATAGCCCTCAGGGTTTTCGGATGCTTGGGACTTTCGTCCTACGCGCGCATCGACTTCCTGCTCGAGGAGAGCACCGGGAAATTCTATGTGCTCGAGGCGAACACTCTGCCCGGAATGACGCCCACCAGCCTGCTCCCGCAGGAGGCGGCGGCGGTCGGTATCAGCTACGGCGAGCTTTGCGAGGCTATCGCGCAGGCGGCGGCGGTAAAAAAGAAATGATAGGCGTATTTGACAGCGGAATGGGCGGGCTCACCGCCGTAAAAGAGATACTGAAGCTCAAGCCGGACGCCGGACTCATCTTTTTCGGCGACACCGGCAGGGTCCCTTACGGGACCCGCTCGCGCGAGACGATAATCAACTACGCGCTCCAGGACGCCCGCTTCCTCGCGTCGAAGCGGGTCGACGCCATTCTCGTCGCCTGTGGCACGGTCAGCTCCACGGCGATGCCGGAGCTGAAAAAGATGCTCGATATCCCCGTCCTCGGTGTGGTCGAGGCGACGGCGGAGGCGGCGGTAAAGGCGACAAAAAACGGCAGGGTCGGCGTCATCGGCACGCCCGCGACCGTTAACAGCGGCTCCTACGTCAATTACATAAACGCCGTGGATCCCTCGATAGAGACCTTCTCGCAGGCTTGTCCGCTCTTTGTTCCGCTTGTCGAGGAGGGGCTTTTCTCCGCCGATTGCGACATCACCCGCCTCACGGCGGAGCACTACCTCGCCCGACTGCGCGAAAAGGAGATAGACACGCTCATCCTCGGATGCACGCACTATCCCGTCATGGCGGAGGCGATAGGCCGCGCCCTCCCCGGCGTGACGCTGATCAATTCGGGCGCCGAGTCCGCGCGCAGGCTCAGCGATATGGGACTGCTGAAGGACAGCGGCGGAGCCGAATACTTTGTCAGCGACTCGACCGAGCATTTTGCCGGACTGGCGTCCCGCTTCCTCGGTATGCCGCTCAACGGCAGGGTCGGCTACGTCGAGATAGACAAGTATTGATTTTTCGACAAAAAATGTCAACTCGGTATTGATTTTCGGAAAGAAAAGTATTATTATATTTAAGGTTTGAAAAAAACAAGGAATACGATCTGAAAGGATAAAAAATATGAGCATGAAATTCAGAAGAATAGGCGTACTCACCTCCGGCGGCGACGCGCCCGGAATGAACGCGGCTGTCCGCGCCGTCACCCGCACCGCGATAGCGCACGGCGTCGAGGTCATGGGCATCTACGAGGGCTACAAGGGTCTCATCAACGAGAATATGAAGCTGTTCGGCGACCGCGACGTTTCCAACATAATCAATCTCGGCGGCACCATCCTCTATTCCGACCGCTGTCTGGAATTCAAGACCGAGGAGGGTATGCGGAAGGCGATCGAGACCTGCAGGAAGAACATGATAGACGGCATCGTCGCGATAGGCGGCGACGGCACCTTCCGCGGCGCTACCGATCTGACCGCCCGCGGCATCCCCACGATAGGAATCCCCGGCACCATAGATAACGATATCACCTCCACCGACTACTCCATCGGCTTCGATACCGCCATGAACACCGTCATCCAGATGGTCGACCGTCTCCGCGACACCTGCGAGTCTCACGCCCGCTGCAACGTGGTCGAGGTCATGGGCCGCAACGCCGGCTACATAGCGCTCGAGACCGGTATCGCCGTCGGCGCGACCGCCATAGTCCTGCGCGAGTGCCCCTTCGACGAGGCGGCGGCGCTCGAAAAGATCAAGGCTCTCAAAGCCACCGGCAAGCGCAACTTCATCGTCATCGTTGCCGAGGGCGTCGAAAACTACTCCGAGGGCTTCGCCAAGAAGATCCAGGCAGAGACCGGCATAGAGACCAAGTTCGCCCGCCTCGCTCACGTCGTCCGCGGCGGCAGCCCGACGCTCCGCGACCGCCTGATGGCCGCCCGTATGGGTGAGGAAGCCGTTAATCTCCTTCTCGACGGCAAGAGCAATCTCGTCGTCTGCGAGCGCGACTCCAAGATCGTCGCGATGGATATCACCTACGGACAGATGCTCGACCGTATGTATAAGGGCACGCTTAAAGACGGCGATCTCGACCGCTTCTCCGAAGCGGAGATCGAGGATATGAAAGCCTTCTGCAAGATGCGCTCCGACTGGTTCGACAAACTCTACCAGGTCGCAAACACCATTTCCAACTGATCTCTGAAACCGAAAAGCGGGGGACGTGTCCCCCGCTTTTTTATATGCTTTTTCGCAACAGACGCCCGCTCGCGGCTAAGCCGCGAATCTCGCTTGCGCCGCAAGGCGCAAATCTCGCTTTTGCGGAAGCAAAAATCTCGTTTCGCCGCAGGCGAAATCTCGTTAAGATCGTCGGCGAAGCCGACACGTCATTTCGGACTTCCCCGAGAAACGCTTTCCTCTGTCATTGCGAGGAGCGAAGCGACACATCGTTTCCACGCTCAAACGCTGTCATTGCGAAGCCCCAAAGGGGCTGTGGCAATCCGTGCCCCTGAACGATAAATCAGCAACCGATTTTGTTTTCCCCTCCCCTCAGTCGCCTACGGCGACAGCTCCCCCTCCCCACGGCTGCGCCGCGGGGGAAGGAGCTTTTCGATAGCGTCGGCGCAGCCGACACATCGTTTCCGCGCTCAAACGCTGTCATTGCGAAGCCCCAAAGGGGCTGTGGCAATCCGTTCCCCTGAACGATAATTCAGCAACCGATTTTGTTTCCGCCCTCCGGGAGCTCCTCATCCGTCGCCTTCGGCGACACCTCCGGTAAGCTCGGCCTGCCGGGGGCTTTTAATTCGCACTTGCAATTTTTCGATAATGTGATATAATATATACGAAAGTGTAAATATCGAAGGGAGTTAACTATATGAAGTGCCCCAACTGCGGAAACGATGACGACAAGGTCATCGACTCACGTCCTACCGAGAATTCCAGCATACGCCGGCGCCGGGAGTGCAAGGTCTGCGGACGCAGGTTCACCACATACGAGATAATCGACACCATCCCCATTTACATTATCAAAAAGGACGGCAAGCGCGAGATCTACGACCGCAACAAGCTGATGAGCGGTATGATCAAGGCGTGCTACAAACGGCCGGTCACCGACGCGCAGTTAGAGGCGGCGGCGGACGAGATCGAAGCCGAGATGCAGAATTCGCTCAAGAGCGAGTACGAGTCGTCCGATCTCGGCGTGCTTGTAATGGACAAGCTGCGCGAGCTCGACGAGGTATCCTACGTCCGTTTCGCATCGGTCTACCGCGAGTTCAAGGACGTCGAGACCTTTATGAAAGAGCTGAAGGATCTCATGAAGAAGCAAAAGAAGTCTCAAGATAAAAAGAGCGCAAAATAAACGGTTTTGCGCGCACGTTTCATATTATAAAAGCATATATCCCGCGGCTTTTGCCGCGGGATATATGCTTTTATAAACAGTACCGCCGAATTATTCAGTCTCTGTACTCGTGCTCGTGTTCGCCTATAAGACCTGCGAGCTCGTCGGTGTAGAAGGCGCTGCCCTTTTTGCCGTGCTCTTTTACATAGTAGAGGGCGATGTCCGCCTTCTTGAAGAGCTCATCGTAGTGCATGCCGTCTTCTCCGAAGGCTATGCCGCAGCTTACCGCCGTGGTGACCGGCTTGCCCTCCATATATTCGTCGAGCTCACGGTTGATCTTTTCGATCTTCTGCTGTATGAGCTCGATATGGTCGGCGCTTGTGCCGATCATGATCACCGCGAACTCGTCGCCTCCGATGCGGCAGGCGAAGTCGACCGCGCGGAATGACTTCCTGATCGACTCCGAGACCACGCAGAGGATGCTGTCGCCGACGTCATGCCCGTAGGTGTCGTTAATGTTCTTGAAGTTGTCCACGTCTATTATCAGCAGGGCGGAGGTCCCGATATTCAGCTCCTTGCAGAGTTCCTCATAGCCGTTGCGGTTGTAAAGGCCCGTGAGCGGATCGTGGATCGCCTCGTAGACCAGCTTCTTTTTTGTTTCCTTGTTTGCCTCGTACATCTGGTTGTAGGTCTTTGCAAGGAAGCGGAACTCATATGAACCCATGAGCGGTATCGGCTTTTCCGATCTGATATGGGGTATGGCGCGGAGAAGAGGAGCGATGACCTGGAAGGAGGTAAGAAGGATTATCGCCGCGACTATGACGATAAGAATGATTATCAGTATTTGCTGATTACGAAGCAGCTTATGCAGATTTTCGGCGGCTTCCTCCTGCTTTTTCTCCGTTTCGCTGATGAGAAGAGAGAGGCACTTTTGCGTGCCGTTGGAGATCTTCTGCTTATATGCGTGATACTCGTCGTTGAAGACGTAGGTACGCGCCAGGTCCTTCATCTCCTCCGGGGAAAGACCAGCGTCGGTGTCGCGCAGCTTGACGTTCCTCACCTCGTCCGGGAGGGTCGAGAGGTCTATGCCGAAGCCAAGGGCGGTGAGCTTCATCGAGTAATACTCCCTGTTCATCAGCTCGAGCGATTCCTTCATTGCCGACTGGAGGGAAAGATAGATCTCGGAGTCATCCGAGACTGCGGACTTTATATGCTCAAGCGCCTTGTCGCGGCGTCTGGTGACGTTTGCCTCTTCGAAGTAGCTGTCGAGATAGATCTTGTACCCCGTTTCGGCAAAGCACCTCGCCTGTTCGGTAAGGTAATCCGAGCTCATCTGCAGATCGTTCGCGCTCTGATGCCAGTCTATGTAGTTGTCGGTCGTCTGCTTCATCTCACGGTATCCGCGCATGGTGCCGATTATGGTAAACAGCAGTACGGCGGAAATGAATATCGTGATGCCTGCCATCAGGTAGTTCAGCTTTTTCAGGGGAAGACCCTTGTCGTTGATCGCTTCGAGCAAGATACCGTGTTCTTTCTTCTCTGCTTTTTTCATCGTTGTCGTAGATCCGTCCTTTATTGATCGCTGTACGGTTTGGATACTTTATAATCTCCGAAAATATTCCGAAAATATATATTTATATCATTTAATTATATAGATCAAAGCGTTCATAATCGTAACACAAGGCGTACGTCATTCGATCTCGCGGCCTATGTTTATCGCGCGGAGATTGACGTCGAAAAGATCGGCGTGCTTTGCGGAAACGACGGTGCGCACGGCGTCTTCTATCCCCTCGTACGAGACGAAATCGCACTCGCGCATCACCTTGCCGAGCATTATCATGTTTGCGAGCGTCGGGATGCCGTTCTGCTGGGCGAGCTTTGTCGCCGGGATATAATACGCCTTGACGTCGTTCCTCCTGACCTTACGTTCTATCAGCGCGGAGTCGACGAAGATGACGCCTCCGGGAACGACCGCGCTCTCGTACTTGTCAAGAGAGGGGAGGTTCATTGCGATAAGCACGTCGGGCTTGGTGACTATCGGGGAGCCTATCGGCTGATCCGACAGCACGACAGAGCAGTTGGCGGTCCCGCCGCGCATCTCGGGGCCGTATGACGGGAGCCAGCTGAGCTGTCTGCCTTCAAGCAGTCCCTTGTTGGCAAGGAATTTGCCGGCGAACAGTATGCCCTGACCGCCGAAGCCTGCAATAAGTATCTGTGTGGTCATTTCGCCTCACCCTCCTTTTCCGCGCTCTTGTCCTTATATATTCCGAGAGGATAGTAGGGGATCATTTTTTCCTCCACCCAGTTGAGCGCGTTCTGCGGAGTCATGCCCCAGTTGGTCGGGCAGGAGGATATTACCTCCACGAGCGAGAAGCCCTTTCCGGCTATCTGGTTCTCAAACGCTTTCTGAATGACCTTCTTGGCGTTCCGGACGTTCTTTACGTTGTTGACGGCGACGCGGGCGATGAACTCGGGACCGTCGAGCGCGGAGAGCAGCTCGGCTATCTTGACCGGATAACCCGCCGTCTTCACGTCTCTGCCGTAAGGGGAGGTCTGGGTGACCTGACCGGGCAGGGAGGTGGGAGCCATCTGACCGCCGGTCATGCCGTAAATGGCGTTGTTGACGAAAATGACGGTGATGTTCTCGTTTCTTGTAGCGGCGTGGACGGTCTCCGCCATACCGATGGAGGCGAGGTCTCCGTCGCCCTGATAGGTAAATACAATGTTGTCGGGCAGACTGCGCTTGATGCCGGTGGCGACGGCGGGAGCTCTTCCGTGAGCGGCCTCGACCATATCGCAGGCAAAATAGTTGTACGCCATGACTGCGCATCCGACGGGAGCCACGCCGATGGCCTTTCCCTCGATGCCGAGGGCGTCGATCGCCTCGGCGACCAGGCGGTGGATTATTCCGTGAGTGCATCCCGGGCAGTAGTGCAGCTCGGCGTCTGTCAGGCTTTTGGGTTTATCGAAAACTACCATTACGCGCGTCCTCCCTGCAATTTTTTAATTCCCTCGAGCACCTCGTCGGGCGAGGGTATCATTCCGCCGGCTCTGCGGCAGAGCTCGACCGGTCTGCGGCACTCGATCGCCAGCTTGACGTCCTCTATCATCTGACCCATCGAAAGCTCGACGGAAAGGAAGCCCTTTACCTTATCGGCGGCTTCCGCGAGCGCCTTTTTCGGGAAGGGCCAGAGGGTGATCGGGCGGATAAGTCCGACCTTGACCCCCTCCGCGCGGGCGGCGGCTACCGCGTTCTTGGAAACGCGGGCGGCTATACCGAAGGCGACGACGCAGTATTCCGCGTCCTCCATCATAAAGCTCTCGTAACGGACCTCGTTTTTCTCGACCTCGGCGTACCTTTCGTAGCGGGCGAAGTTCTTCTTTTCGAGCTCTTCGGGGACGAGGTAGAGGGAGTTGACTATGTGATGCGGGCGAGCCGTCTTTGTGCCGGTGACCGCCCATTCCTTTTCGGTGAATTCGACCGGACGTTCCTCCGGGAGCACGACCGGCTCCATCATTTGACCGACGGTGCCGTCGGCGAGGAGCATGGCGGGCATAAGATACTTGTCGGCGAGATCGAAGGCGAGGGAGGTCATGTCCGCCATCTCCTGAACGGAAGACGGGGCGAGGACTATCAGATGATAGTCGCCGTGACCGCCGCCCTTGGTCGCCTGGAAGTAGTCGGACTGGGAGGGCTGGATGCCGCCGAGTCCGGGACCGCCGCGCTGAACGTTGACGATCAGGCAGGGAAGATCGCTTCCCGCTATGTAGGAGATGCCCTCCTGCTTGAGCGAAACTCCGGGGGAGGAGGATGAGGTCATGACTCTCCGTCCCGTGCCGGCGACGCCGTAGACCATATTTATGGCGGCTATCTCGCTCTCCGCCTGGAGGAACGTTCCTCCTATTTTGGGCATACGCTTCGCCATATAGGCGGCGAGCTCCGTCTGGGGGGTGATCGGGTATCCGAAATAGTGGCGGCAGCCGACGCGGATAGCCGCCTCGGCGATCGCCTCGTTGCCCTTCATCAAAACCTTGTTTGCCATGCTTTCACCTCACTTCTCGACGGTTATCACGCAGTCGGGACACATCGTGGCGCAGAAGGCGCAGGCGATGCACTTTTCCTGATCGGTGATGCGCGCGGGATTGTGACCCTTTTTGTTGATCACGTCTTTTGCTAATTCTATGATACCTTTGGGGCAGGCGTTGACGCAAAGTCCGCAGCCCTTGCAAAGATCGGTTTTAAAAGTAACCTTTGGCATTTTGGCTCTCCTTTTAAAATGGTTTTTTCTGCAGCTTCATCGGAAACGGCGACACGCACTCCGGCGCGGGATCGAGCCGCTCGTCGTAAGAGGTGAACAGCACCGGCAGTCCCGCCGCGCGGGAAAGCTCGTCCGCTTTCGTGAAGGCGGCTTCGACGTCCGCGGCGGACGTTTCGGCGCCGAGATTGGAGTTGTTGACTATCGCGGTGAAGGCTATCCCGCAGGCGCCTTCTATCTCCCGCATCACCTCAAGCGCGCTTGCGGCGTCCGGAGTCAGCGGACGGTAGAAGTTGACGACGAAGATCATCTCATAGTCGTTCTCCTCGAGGATGTACGGGACATACCGCCCGAGGGCGTAAGCCCCGCGGTCGTCCCCGCCGATATCCATCACCGCGTATACGTCGCGCCGCTCGACCAGTCCGTATATCTCCGGCGGAAGCGAGGGCAGATCGACGTTGGTGTTGGCGAACGGCAGGGCGACGACCTCGACCCCCGCCTCCTCCAGCTCGGCTCGCGAGTCGGCGGAGCGGAAGTAGGGATTGACAATGTCTATGTCGGCAAGCGCGGTCTTCTTGCCTTCGCGCGCAAGGCGCAGGGCGTAGTTGACCGCGATATTGGTCTTTCCGCTTCCGTAATGGCCGCAGAAAAGGGTAACTCTTTTCACTTTACGACGATGTCGAAGGGGTAGGTCCAGCCCATTGTGTCCTCGACCGTGCCGGTCTGCATACCGTAGAGGTTGGTGTACAGCTTGGTGGCGAGCGGTCCGGCCTCTCCGTCGGCGACCTGATAATCCACGCCCTCGAAGGTGAGGGAGCCGATCGGGGAGATGACGGCGGCGGTGCCGGAGGCGAAGATCTCCTGGAGCGAGCCGTCCTTTGCGGCTTCGAGCACCTTGGCGAACTCGAGCTTGCCCTCGTGTACCGGGATATTCCAGGACTTGAGGAGCCGGATCACCGAGTCGCGGGTGATGCCGGGGAGGATGGTGCCGCTGTCGAGAGAAGCGGTGTAGACCTCGTCGTTGATGCGGAAGAAGGCGTTGGACGTGCCTATCTCCTCGACGTACTTGTGCTCCGCGGCGTCCAGCCACAGAACGTCCTTGCAGTGGTACTCCGCGGCGTCTCTCGCCGCTCTCATGGCGCCGCCGTAGTTGCCGCCGACCTTTGCAAAGCCGGTGCCGCCGCGCGCCGCGCGGATGTATTTATCCTGAACGTAGATGCGGGAGGCGCTCAGCTTGCCGGTAAAGGAGCCGTAGTAAGCTCCGGTGGGGGCGAGCAGGATGATGAACCTGTAGTGGTTAGCCCAGAGAGCCGAGAAGGATACCTCGTCGGCGAAGATGAAGGGACGGATGTACATGGAGGTGCCGGGAGCCTTGGGCATCCAGTCGGCGTCCTCGCGGAGGACGGCCTCGATGCCGTCGATGAGGATATCGCCGGGCAGCTCGGGTATGCACATACGCTCGGCGGTGCGCGCCATGCGCTTGATATTCATATCGGGGCGGAAGATCTGGAGGACGCCGTCGGGACGGCGGTAAGCCTTCATGCCCTCGAACATCATCTGCGCGTAGTGGAGGACGCAGGACGCGGGATCTATCTGAAGCGGCTCGTAGGGGACGACGCGGCCGTCGTGCCAGCCCTGACCCTCGTCGTAATCCATTACGAACATATGGTCGGTGAATACCTTTGCGAAGCCGAGATTGTTCTCGTCCTGCGGCTTCTCTTTCGGATGTGTCGTTCTCGTTACCGGAAATCTGTTTTTCATTTTTCTATGCTCCTTTGAATTATTATCGGTTGATATTGTAAAGCTCCGGGCGTCTGTCCCGGAAGACGTTTATCGACTCGCGTATGCTTTTGAGGGTCGAGACGTCGCATCCGGCGGTGATGAACTGCTCGTCCGGCCCCGCCGCGGCGAGCGTCTCGCCCCACGGATCGGTAATGGTCGAAGCGCCGCCGTATACCGTTTCTCCGGCGCTTCCGCAGGAGTTGCAGCAGACGACGAACATCTGGTTCTCTATCGCCCTCGCCTTGGTGAGCGCGAGCAGATGCGGTATGCGTACCTTCGGCCATTGCGAAACGACGAAGAGAAAGTCAAGCCCGCCGACCGTCATCGTCCGCGTAAGCTCGGGGAAGCGGACGTCGTAGCAGATGATGACGCCGCATCTGCGCCCGTCGAGGTCGAAGGTCGAAAGATGATCGCCTTTTTTGAAGTAACCGTCCTCTCCCATCGGGGCGAAGAGGTGGGTCTTGTCGTACTCTGCGACGGTCTTCCCGGCGCGGTCGAAGACATAGCAGGTGTTGAAGACACCGCCGTTTTTGAGGTTTGCGACGCTTCCGGCGACGATATTGACGCCGTGCTTTTTAGCAAGCGCGCCTATTCGGGACTTCACCTCCGCGCCGTCCTTGTCGGCGAGAGCTTCAAGTCCTTCGCGCGGGAAAAATCCGGTGTTCCAGGTCTCGGGGAGCGTCACCGTGTCGGGGGCGGTCTCCGCGACCGCTTTTTCTATAAGCTCCTCCGCGCGGGAAAAATTCTTTTCCGGCTCGCCGAAAAGCATATCCATCTGTATGCAGGTGATCTTCATGCCGTCACCTCACAGAGCGTTGCGCTGTATCTTTCCGCTCACCGTCTTCGGCAGACTGTCGCGGAAGACGACGATACGCGGATACTTGTAGGGAGCCGTATGGGTCTTGACGTAATTCTGTATTTCTTTCTTCAATTCCTCGGTGCCCTCCTTGCCGGGTACGAGGACGATGGACGCCTTGACCACCTGACCGCGCACCTCGTCGGGGGCGGCGGAGACTCCGCATTCGAGGACGTAGGGGAGTTCCATGATGACGCTCTCTATCTCGAAGGGTCCTATGCGGTAGCCGGACGACTTGATGACGTCGTCCACGCGGCCGACGTACCAGAAGAAGCCGTCCTCGTCGCGCCACGCCGTGTCGCCGGTGTGATAGCGCCCGTCGCGCCAGGTCTCGGCGGTCTTTTCCTCGTCGCCGTAGTAACAGACGGCAAGTCCGCAGGGCAGCCCCTTTGAAATGTCGATGACTATCTCGCCCACCTCGCCGACCGGAACGGAGTTGCCCTCCATATCGACGAGATCGACGTTGTATATCGGCGCCGGCTTGCCCATCGAGCCGATCTTATGCGGCGCGCCGATGAGATTGCCGATTATCATAGTCGACTCCGACTGACCGAAGCCCTCCATGATCTGGAGCCCGGTCGCGCGCTCGAACTGGCGGTAGACCTCGGGGTTGAGCGCCTCGCCGGCGGTCGTCATATGCTCGACCGAGGAGAGGTCGTATTTGGAAATATCCTGTTTTACCATCATGCGCAGTATGGTGGGCGGAGCGCAGAAGGTGGTGATATGGTATTTTGCGAACATCGGGAGTATGTCGGCGGCGTCGAAGCGGTCGAAGTCGTAAACGAAGGTCGCCGCCTCGCACATCCACTGGCCGTACAGCTTGCCCCACATGGCTTTCGCCCATCCGGTGTCCGAGATGGTGAAGTGCAGCCCGGCGGGGTCGACGGCGTGCCAGTATTTGGCGGTATGGAAGTGACCCAGCGGATACTTGTGGTTGTGCGCCGCGATCTTCGGATAGCCCGAGGTGCCGGAGGTGAAATACATGAGCATAAGATCGTCGCCGCAGGGGGAGTCGTCGGTGCGGGCGAAGTGGGTGCTGTAGAGCTTGTACTCCTCGTCGAAGGAACGCCAGCCGTCGCGCTCGCCGTTGACGATCAGCTTGTTTTTCAGTCCGCCGTAGCTCCGGCAGGCGATATCTATCTGCTCGGCGGTCTCCTCGTCGGCGGTGCAGACCACGGTGTTTATCCCCGCCGCGTTGAAGCGGTACTCGAAATCGTGGCTCTGGAGCTGGCTGGTGGCGGGTATCGCCACGGCTCCCAGCTTGTTGAGTCCGAGCATGGCGAACCAGAACTGGTAGTGCCGCTTGAGCGACAGAAGGACGCGGTCGCCCTTCTTCACGCCGAGGCTCTTGAAGTAGTTGGCGCATTGGTTTGACGCCTTCTGCATATCTTTGAAGGTGAAGCGCCGCTCGGTCTTGTCCGCGGAAACGTGCAGCATTGCGAGCTTGTCGGGCTCCTTTTTCGCGATGCCGTCGACTATGTCGAAGGCGAAATTGAATTTGTCCTCGTTCTTGAACGCGATCGACACCGGAGTCCCGTTCTCGTTCTCCTCGACGTCGATAAAGTCGCGGTAGAGGCGCAGACTGTCGTCCCGCCTGACGATGCGTTCTCCCTCCGGGATGAGCTTCGAGGGGGTGAGCTCGGGTATCGGCTCGCCCGTCGGATTGAGGACTATGGCGTAGAAATAGCAGTCCTCGTTCTGCACGGCGATCATGCCGTGGGGGGTCGAGCTGTCGTAGTATATCGAGTCGCCCGGCCCGAGGATCTCCTTGTGATGCCCGACCTGCACCATAAGATGGCCGGAGATGACTATATCGCACTCCTGACCCGTGTGGGTGGTGAGCTGGATATCCTTATGCTGGGCTTCCTCGCTGTAGGTCGAGTGGACGTAAAGCGGCTCGGCTATCCTGTTGAGGAAGGAGGCGGCGAGGTTGTAATATTCCATCCCGTGCGCCTGGTCGATGCGCTGTCCCTTTCCCGCTCGCGTGAGGGTGTATGAGGTGAGCGTGGGGCTGACGCCCTCGATGATATCGGTGACGTCCACGCCGAACGCCAGAGCGCAGCGATATATGAAAGCAAAGTTGAGATCGCTTTCGCCGTTTTCACATTTAAGGTATTCGTCTACGGAAACGCCGGTCTTTTCCGCCATCTCGGCGGGGGTATAGCGGGTTATCTCGCGCAGCTCGCGGATACGCAGCGCCATCTCCTTGATCTTGAAATCCAGTCCGGATATCTGTTCCAAACAAACACTTCCTTTCGCCGGGGACGAAAAAACCCGTCCCAAAGTAATGACTTTGAGACGAGTGAATAAACAATTCTACCCGCGGTACCACTCAAATTACGGCGTCGCCGTCACTTCAGGGTCTTATAACCCCTATGCCTTCACGCGGCAGATACGGGAAAGTTCTACTCGGCGCAAGCCTTTCTTCTTTCCGGCTCGGGAGTTACATCGCGGGGAGGACAACGCCGGACTTACACCTTACGCCGGCTCTCTTTGCCTGTCTCATCCCGGCGAACTCTCCGTCGTCGCCTTTAATGATACACTATTATATCACTACTTTAATTTAGTGTCAATATTTATTTTTATTTTTTACAACAAATGTCTTTGGATCTTTCCGCTTATCGTTTTAGGCAGACTGTCGCGGAAGACGACAATACGCGGATACTTGTAGGGCGCCGTATGGGTCTTGACGTAATTCTGTATTTCTTTCTTCAATTCCTCGGTGCCCTCCTTGCCGGGTACGAGGAC
>JAFSSR010000115.1 GCA_017450885.1 Clostridia bacterium
GAAATGGCGTTTGTGTGCTGCGGCTTCAAAGGCAGGATCACGGATTGCCGCGTCGTACCTTCGGTACTCCTCGCAATGACAGCGTTTGGGCGCTGAAACGTCGTAAGACGCGCCAAACGCCGTAGGGCGGGGTTTTAACCCCGCCGTCTTCGTTGTCGTCGCGCCCGAACGGCGTTCACGCAAAGTTCCTTCCCCCGCGAAGCGGGGAGGGGGAGCTCCCGGCGGAGCCGGGTGAGGGGAGGGGAAACGAAGTCGATTGCTGACTGTATCCTTTAGGGCGGGGATGGCACCCCGCCCCTACCGGTTGAAATGACGCTTGGGTGGGACGACCTCAAAGGAAGGATCACGGATTGCCGCGTCGTGCCTTCGGTACTCCTCGCAATGACAGCGCTTGGGTGAGACGACCTCAAAGGCGGCGGGGTTAAAACCCCGCCCTACGGGGTTGGGAGCGTCTTTCGACGTTTCAGCACCCGTCCCTTCTTGCGACTGGCGACTGGCGACTGGCGACTGTATATATTATACCGGGCGTTTGTGTTCGCACGAGTCGATATACGCGTTTCGGGTCCGGCGCCACGCCGGCGACTGGCGACCAACTTAACGAGATTTGCGCCTTACGGCGCAAGCGAGATTCGCGGCGAAGCCGCGAGCGGAATAGAAAGGGTCCCCCGGCAAAGTGGAGCTGTTGCATTTGACAAAAGCTCCCCTTCGTGGTATACTGTATAATTGCAGTAATATGTAATAGTTTGACCGACCCACCGTTTTGCGAAAGGAGGCGGGCGAATGGAAAAGAAAAATAAAATAATTCCGGAACGCGATCTCGCGCCGAATGATACTTTGAAAATCGGGTCCGGCGGCTCGCCGGCAGAGCGGGCGACAGAACGAGCGGTTCACTCCGTAAAAACTGCGGATCTTGGGTCCGGCGGCTCGCCGGCGGAGCGGGCGACAGAACGAGCGGTTCACTCCGTAAAAACTGCGGATTTCGGGACCGGCGGCTCGCCGGGAACGCCGGTGAGAGTGTCTATAAAATCGCAGACGATAGATCTGCTCAAGGACGACGCGCCCGCGCCGGAGGATGCGGGAGTCATAGAGTATTCGACCGACGGACGGCTCGTGCTTGAAGGCGGGCGGGTCCGCATCACATACGACGAGCCGACGGGACTGGGCATGGACGACTCGACCACCTCACTGATATTCGACCGGGACAAGCCGGGGTTCATAAACATGGCGCGGAGCGGCGGAGTGACCGCCGGACTGACCTTCGACGCCGAGGTCCCGCGTCAGAACTGCGCCGTCAACGCGGGGGTCGCGGGGCTGGAGTTCTGCGTCTGCACGCGGAGCGTCAAAAACTGCGTCACACCTGAAAACGGGGGCAAGATAGAGCTCGACTACCTCATCGAATTCCGTGGGGTCAAGACCGAGCGCAACATATTCCGCATGAAGGTCACCCCCGCTCCCGAAAGCGGGGCTCGCCCGTGAAGACGCTCGATTACGCCGGGCTGCGCGCCGAGATAAAGTCGGGAAAGGCGGGCGGCGGCTACCTCTTCTGCGGTGAGGAGAGCTATCTCCTGCACGCATCGCTCGCCGCGCTCAAAAAGGCGGTCTTCGGCGACAGCGGGAACGACGCGTTCAACTATCTGAAGCTCGACGCCGCGTCCGAGCGGGGGGTCGACCTCGCCGACGCGATAACCCAGCTCCCCGTCTTTGCCGACAGGCGGCTGGTCGATCTGCGCGGCCTCGATATACAGCATATGAGATCGGACGCTCTGGATGAGCTGTGCGGGGCGCTCGCCCTGCTTGCCGACAATCCGCAGACGGTGCTGGTCATCTGCGCCACGCCGTACGAGTTCGACGTCTCCGGACTGCCGAAGAAGCCGTCCAAGCTGTTCACGCGGCTCTCCGAACTTATCGTCCCGGTGGTCTTCTCGCGCGAGACGCCCGCCGCGCTCGCGAAATGGGCGTCCGCCCACTTCGCCCACGAGGGGGTCTCCTGCGATCCCGCCGTCGTGCGCGCGCTGATCGACCGGGTCGGATGCGATATGTACGCCCTCTCGGGCGAGATAGCCAAGCTCTCCGCCTACGCCAAGGCGTCGGGCGGCGGGACGGTGACCGCCGGGGACGTGACGTCCATGTGCGCCGCGTCCGCCGAGATCGGAGCCTACGATTTCTCGAACGCCGTCCAGAACGGAGACTTTTCACGGGCGTTTTACATCCTCTCCGAGCTGAAAAAGCGCCGGACCGAGCCGGTCCCGGTGCTTGCCGACATACTCCGCTGCTACGCCCGGATGGAGACGGTCTCCGCCCTCGCGGAGGACGGTATGTCTGCCGCCGACATAGCGAAGAAGCTGAAAATGCACGAGTTTCCCGTCCGCTGCTGCCTGACCGCCGCCGGACGGCTGGGTCAGGACAAGCTGATCCGCGCGCTCGCGCTCTGCTCCGACGCCGACCGCAAGCTGAAGTTCACCTCGATAGACGGCTACGTCATAATCTACCGTCTGCTCGCCTCGCTTGCCGCCTTGTGAACGGGATGAACGGGATGAAGGATAAACTGAAGATCTCCCTGCCGATCATAGTCGAAGGCAGGTACGACAAGATAAAGATCGAGAGCGTCGCCGAGGCGCGGGTGCTCACCACCGACGGCTTCGGCATTTTCAACGCCGCCGAAAAGCGCGCTCTCTTCCGCAGGCTTGCGGAAAAGGGACCGGTGATACTGCTCACCGACCCGGACGGAGCCGGACGGCTGATCCGTTCCCACCTGCGCGGCGTCCTGCCGCCCGACCGGATAATCGACCTCTACGTGCCGGA
>JAFSSR010000116.1 GCA_017450885.1 Clostridia bacterium
CCTACCGCTCGACCGCAGGTCGATCGGCTTTCTCCCGAGTTACAGCGCCTAACCAAAGGGCAAAGGCTTTTGAGGGGGAGCGGGGGAAGCTTTTCTCTGAAAAGTTCCCCCGGAAAATACATAAAGGGAAGGTAAACCATGAAAAAATTCATCGCACTGCTCATCGTCGGATTTATCGCCGTATGCGCCGTGATGTCGGTCAAGGCGACCGTCGCGGCGAACAAGGAAGCCGCAGCGAGAAAGGCGGCTGAAGAAGAGCCCGAAGAAGAGCCTGAAGAAGATCCCGAAGAAGAAACAGAGGAAGAAAAGGAGAACGACTGAAATGGATCCTACCAAGAGAAAGACGATAATCGCCGGCAACTGGAAGATGAACATGACCCCTTCGCAGGCGGCGAAGCTTACATTTGATCTCAAGACCGCCATCCCGCTCAAGCGCCGCGCTTGCGAGATAGTGTTGTGCGTGCCTTACGTTGATATAGAGATGGTGAAAACAGGCGTGACGGGCAGCGAAATGAAGCTTGGCGCGCAGAACGTACATTTTGCTCCCAAGGGAGCCTACACGGGCGAGATCTCGGCTGAAATGCTGACCGAATGCGGCGTCGAGTACGTCATAGTCGGACACAGCGAGCGCCGCCAGTATTTCGGCGAGACCGACGAGACCGCGGACAAGAGGCTTCTTGCGGGCGTCAACGCCGGACTGAAGGTCATCCTCTGCGTCGGCGAGACGCTTGCCGAGCGCGAAAGCGGCGTGACCACGCAGGTCATCGCCCGCCAGACCCGCGTGGGACTTGCGGACGTCAGCCGCGAGATGCTCGGGAACGTGATAATCGCTTACGAGCCGGTATGGGCTATAGGGACCGGCAAGACCGCGACCGCCGATCAGGCGGAGGAGGTCTGCGCGTTCATCCGCGGAGTCGTCGCCGAGCTGTATGACAGCGGCGCGGCGGAGGGGCTCACCATCCAGTACGGCGGCTCCATGAACGCCGGCAACGCGGCGGAGCTGCTCTCCAAGAAGGACGTAGACGGCGGACTTATCGGCGGCGCTTCCCTCAAGCCGGAAGAATTCGCCAAGATAATCGAAGCCGCGGAAAGGTAATCCGCCGCCGGCGGGGCGCCGGACCCAAACGCGCCTCGAGGTCGGTTCATACTTATTCACCTGCGGCACGGAATCGGGTTTTCATAGTGTTTGACTCATTTTACGCCGGCGTGGCCGGACCCGAAAAATTAGGAATGAGGAATGAGGAATTTCGGGGTCGCCTGCGGCGACGAAAAAATCGGAAACGTAAGGTACTGTAACTCCGTTTTCGCACCCGAACGCTGTCATTGCGAGGAGTACCGAAGGTACGACGCGGCAATCCGTGATCCTGCCTTCGAGGTCGTCCCGCCCAAACGCCGTTTCAACCGGTAGGGGCGGGGTCCCACCCCCGCCCTAAAGGGTACAGGCAGCAACCGACTCTGTTTCCGCGCACCGCGAGCCACCATCCCCCGAGGGGGAAGGCAACGGTAAACGCCG
>JAFSSR010000117.1 GCA_017450885.1 Clostridia bacterium
AAGCTTGCCGGGGTCCCCGGCGAACCGAGGTCCCTCGAGGTTCGTGGGGTCCTAGGCCCCCGCCCCTACGGCGGAACGGTTTGGCTTTTTAGGGCGGGGGTGGCACCCCGCCCCTACGGCGGAACGGTATATTCTTTGAGCTTTGAACTTTGAACTCTGAACTTTGAACTTTACCCCCAAACCCCCTTGACAAACCGCGCGGGGGGTGATATAATTTCTAATAATCAAATAATAAAGGCTGTGACGAAGACGGCCGCGAGTTTCCATTACAGAGAGCCGGTGGGAGGTGCAAACCGGTATGGGGGATCGCGTATGGCCCATCGCTTCCGAGCCGAAGTCCGAAAGGGTCGACCGAGTAGGCGCTTCCGTAGTTGCCGCGTCAAGGCATAGGGATTGACTGATCCCGCAGAGAGGCAGCGCAAGCTGCAATTTGAGTGGTACCGCGAGTGTTTTTCACCCGTCTCAAATATGAGACGGGTGTTATATTTTTTCGGAGGTTTCTATGGCAAACGCAGAGCTTCAAAAAATGCTGGAGGTCGCGCAGCGTATCCGCGAGATGCGCGAGATATCCGGCTTCACTCAGGAGGAAATGGCAGAGAAGGTCGAGGTGTCGTTAGACGACTACGTTCGCTACGAGAACGGCCGCACCGACTTCCCCTTCACCTTCATACACAAATGCGCCCTGGCGTTCGGGATAGGCATCACCGATCTGCTCGAAGGCGAAAGCGCCCACCTTTCGTCCTACACCGTCACCCGCAAGGGACACGGTCAGCAGACGGCGAAAGAGGACGGCATAGAGATCCGCGACCTCGCGCCGATGTTCCGCAAGAAGATAGCCGAGCCGTACTGGGTCAAGTACGAGTTCGATCCCGCGCTGCAGGACAAGCCGATCCACCTCGCCAAGCACTCCGGGCAGGAATTCGACCTCATCATCTCCGGACGCCTTAAGGTGCAGGTGGGCAAGAATATCGAATATCTGAGCGAGGGCGACTCCATCTACTACAACAGCTCGACCCCGCACGGTATGATCGCCGTCGACGGGCGCGACTGTCTGTTCGTCGCCGTCGTCCTCCCCGGCGCGGATCAGGCGGAGACCGCCGTCCGCGACACCCTCATCCCGGCGCGTACGAGCGACAAAAATCTCGTTTCGTCCAAGTTCGTCACCTGCGCCGAGAACGAGAACGGCTATCCCGTTTCGATCGAGTTCAAAAACGAGGACAAGTTCAACTTCGCCTTCGATATCGTCGACGCCATCGCCAAGCGCGAGCCGGACAAGCTCGCCATGCTGCACATCTCGCGCGACAAGACCGAGCGCCGCCTGACCTTCAACGATATGAAGCGCAACTCCGCGCAGTGCGCCAACTACTTCAAGAGTTTAGGTATAAAGAAGGGCGACCGGGTGATGCTGGTGCTCAAAAGGCACTACCAGTTCTGGTACGCCATCCTCGGACTGCACAAGCTCGGCGCGGTGGTCATCCCGGCGACCAATCAGCTCCAAGATCACGATTTTGAATACCGCTTCAACGCGGCGGGCGTCTCCGCCATACTCTGCACCGCCGACGGCGACGTCGCCGAGCACGTCGAGAAGGCGGAGGAGACGAGCCCGACCCTCAGGACCAAGATCCTCGTCGGCGGCAGCCGCGAGGGATGGAAGGACTTCGACGCCGAATATCCCCTCTACAGCACCCACTTCTACCGCGACCGCGACACCGCCTGCGGCGACGACACCATGCTGATGTTCTTCACCTCCGGCACCACCGGCTACCCCAAGATCGCGGCGCACAGCTTCAAGTACGCGCTCGGTCACTACCTGACCGCCAAATACTGGCACGGAGTGGACGACGACGGGCTGCACTTCACCATCTCCGAGACCGGCTGGGGCAAGGCGCTCTGGGGCAAGCTGTACGGTCAATGGCTCTGCGAGTCGGCGGTCTTCACCTACGACTTCGACCGCTTCGACGCCGCCGACATTCTCCCGATGTTCGCAAAATACAACATCACCTCTTTCTGCGCGCCGCCCACCATGCTCCGCATGATGATACGGCAGGATATCTCAAAGTACGATCTCTCCTCCGTCCGCCATATGACGACGGCGGGCGAGGCGCTCAACCCCGAGGTATACCGCCTCTTCGAGCAGGCGACCGGACTGCAGATCATGGAGGGCTTCGGTCAGACCGAGACCACCCTCTCCATCGCCAACTTCATAGGCGGACAGCACAAGGTCGGCTCTATGGGACGTCCTTCCCCGCTCTACGACGTGGACATCGTCGATCCCGACGGCGTCCCGCTCCCGGACGGCGAGGTGGGCGAGATAGTCATCCGCACGTCGGAGCGCACCCCCTGCGGGCTATTCAAGGGCTACTACCTCGACGACGAGAAGACCGCCGAGGCGTGGCATGACGGTTATTACCACACCGGCGACACGGCGTGGCGCGACGAGGACGGCTTCTTCTGGTACGTCGGCCGCGTGGACGACGTCATCAAGTCGTCCGGCTATCGCATAGGACCCTTCGAGATAGAGAGCGTCATCATGGAGCTCCCCTACGTCCTCGAATGCGGAGTCTCCGCCGCCCCCGACGAGGTGCGCGGCCAGGTGGTCAAGGCGTCCATCGTCCTCGTACCCGGCAAGGAGGGCACCGAGGAATTGAAGAAAGAAATACAGAATTACGTCAAGACCCATACGGCGCCCTACAAGTATCCGCGTATCGTCGTCTTCCGCGACAGTCTGCCTAAAACGATAAGCGGAAAGATCCAAAGACATTTGTTGTAAAAAATAAAAATAAATATTGACACTCAATT
>JAFSSR010000017.1 GCA_017450885.1 Clostridia bacterium
CCGAGATCATCGGACTCGAGGAGGAAAACGTGCCGACCCTCGCCCTCGCCCGCGAAAGGGGGCTCTGCCCTCCGCGCGAGCTTATCGAGGTCAAAGGGAACGGCGCGGACGTGAGGATAACCGATTTCGAGAACATCGAGAGACCGAACAGCATAGAGTTCATGAACGAGCTGCCCGGCATATGGGGCAAGGCGTTCGGCAGCTTTCTCAGAAAAGTTCTTTGTTCCCGTCCCCGTCTCGTCCCGAAAAAGTGCGTCGGCTGTAAAAAATGCTTCGAGATCTGCCCCGCGAAGGCGATAACCATGAAGAAGAACAAGCCGTCGATCGACCGTAAAAAGTGCATCCGCTGCTTCTGCTGTCAGGAATTCTGCCCCAAGGGCGCCCTGAAGGTGCACCGCCCCGCCATCGCGCGGATCGTCAGCAAATTCTGACCGGACAAGATCGCCGCCGGGCTTGAAAGCCGTGCCGGCGGATGTTATAATCAGTTGGATTTTTATTTTTTGGTGCCTTATGAAAGTTTTAAGAAGATTTATCAAATATTACAGACCATACCGAAAACTCTTCTTTATTGATCTGTTCTGCGCTCTTGTCGTTTCGGCTGCCGACCTTTTCTACCCGATGCTCGCCAAGGACGTCATCAATATCTACATCCCGGACAAGAACATCCGTATGGTGCTGACCTTCGGCGGCGTTCTCCTGGGGATCTATCTCCTCAAGGCCGCCGCGAATTACGTCATCTTGTACTGGGGACACCTCCTCGGAGTCGGCATCCAGGCCGATATGCGGCGCGACGTCTTCGCCCACCTGCAGACCCTCCCCTTCTCGTTCTTCGACGAGAACAAGACCGGCAGCATCATGTCCCGGATAGTGAACGACCTGATGGAGATCTCCGAGCTCGCCCACCACTGCCCGGAGGACCTCTTCATCTCTACCGTGATGCTTATCGGCTCCTTCGTAATGCTGGCGAGGATGAACATATGGCTGACCCTCATCGTATTCGCCATACTCCCGCTGCTCATCATCTTCGCGATAATAATGCGAACGAGGATGCACACGGCGTTCAGGCTCTCCCGCGAAAAGATCGCCGAGATAAACGCGAATATCGAGGCGTCCGTCTCCGGCATCCGGGTGGTTAAATCCTACACCGCGACCGAGCACGAGATGGAGCGCTTCGACGAGTCGAACAAGCAGTTCAAGTTCGCCCGCCGCAAGGCGTACAAGGCGATGGGGCAGTTCAGCACCGTAATGACCTTCCTCACCGACTTTCTCTATCTCGCGGTGCTGGTCGCAGGCGGTATCTTCAGATACAACGACCTTATCGACAACGGAGAGCTCGTGGCGTACATACTCTACGTTACCATGTTCATCAATCCCGTAAAGAGGCTGATCCAGTTCTTTGAGCAGTATCAGGACGGCATGACCGGTCTGAAGCGCTATATCGAGCTTATGGACGTTCCCTCCGAAGAGGAGGAGGACGACGCGGTCGATCCCGGAAAGCTGGCGGGCGAGATCGTCTTCGACAACGTCAGCTTCACCTACAATCAGACCGACGAGCCCCACCGCGCCAGAGGACCAGTCATATCCGGGCTCTCGCTGGATATACCCAAGGGCAGAAAGATCGCCCTGGTCGGTCCCAGCGGAGGCGGAAAGACCACCCTCTGCCACCTTATCCCGCGTTTTTACGAGATCAACGAGGGGTCCATCTCCATCGACGGCGTCGACGTGCGGCATATGACGAGGACCGCCCTCCGCCGCAATATCGGCATGGTGGCGCAGGACGTCTTCCTGTTCAACGGAACGGTCGCCGAGAATATCGAATACGGACGGCTCGGCGCCTCGCGTGAAGAGATCGTCGACGCGGCGAAAAAGGCGAAGATACACGACTTTATCATGACCCTTCCGGACGGATACGACACCAACGTCGGCGAACGGGGAGTCAAGCTCTCGGGCGGACAGAAGCAGCGCATCTCCATCGCCCGCGTATTCCTCAAAGACCCCGCGATACTCATCCTCGACGAGGCGACCAGCGCCCTTGACAACGAGACCGAGATGCAGGTCGCGGCGTCGCTCGAAGAGCTGACCGTCGGACGCACCTCGATAGTGGTCGCGCACCGTCTCTCGACCATAAAGAACGCCGACGAGATAATCGTCCTCACCTCCGAGGGCATTGCCGAACGCGGCACGCACGCCGAGCTGATCGAGCTGGACGGCATTTACGCCGGACTGTACAACTATCAGTTTGTCGGGATCTAAAACTGCCGTATTTTACATATTTTCTTTGCAAAATGTTTGTTGATTATTCACAAATATATGATAAAATATTATTGAGAAAAGTCATATCGACTCGAAAAGGAGCACAGTCATGACAAAGAAGATCGTCAGCATCCTGATCTGCGTACTTATGCTTATCCCGCTCTGCGTCGCCGCCGGCGCCGCGGACGATAAGCAGTTTAAGGACGTCCCCGAAAAAAGCTGGTATACCAAGGCGGTGTACTGGTGCGTGGAAAAGGGGTACTTTTCCGGAACCTCGAAGGACACCTTCTCCCCCAAGACCGAGTTCACCCGGGCGCAGTTCGTCACCGTCCTTTCGCAGATAGAGGGCATAGACAAATCGGAATATAAAAACAAGGTCATCTTCAAGGACGTTCCCGCCGGGAAGTGGTTCTCCGCCGCGGTAAACTGGGCGAAAGAGAGCGGCGTTGTCTCCGGCAAGACCGCCGATACGTTCGCGCCGAACGATCCCGTCACCCGCGAGCAGGTCTGCGTCATGCTCGTAGCCTATCTCAAGTATAAAAATCTGATAATCGACGAGACCGTGACGGGCAAGGAGTTCAACGACTCCGGCAAGATAAGCAAATGGGCGAAGAAAGCCGTCGCGAAGGCGGTCGGATGCGGACTTATCTCCGGCGACACCGCGGGCAATCTCGACCCTAAAGGCAAGTGTCTTCGCAACATGGCTGTCGTTATGATAAAGAACTTCGCAGAAAAGCTGGAAAGCGCGAGAAAGCCCCAGTTAATAGCCTATTATAACGCGCTGGTCAGACCTCCCGAGGCGGAGCTGCGTTACGTCGACGTCATCAACTTCCATCCCGCGAGAGTCGACTCCTCAGATCCCTCCTCCTCCGGCTTCGTCAACGACGAATACAGCTATCAGGTCCCGGATCTGCGTGAACGCGCCGCCGAGGACTACGGGAACGATGACCTCAAGATAATATTCACTCTCGCGAGCAACAACATCGGGGTCTTTGAGACCGCCATGGTCAACCCGGCGCTCGCCTCCGCGATAGTTTCCCGCGTAGAGGAGTACGATTTTGACGGCGTGGACATAGACTACGAGTTCCCGCAGGTCTCCGGGCTTTACGGCAAGGCGAAAGAGCTCAAGCAGGGCTACTTTACGAAGTGTATGCAGAGGATCCGCGACGGTCTGGACGCGCTGAGCCAAAAGACCGGCAAGACCTACACCCTCTCGATGGCGGTCCCCGGAGGCTCCTGGACCTTCGATCTGTACGACATGGACTCCCTGAAGAATATCGTGGATTACTTCAATATAATGAACTACGATACCTATGTGAACCGCGGGATGACCCTCCATCACACCTCTCCCTACGACAACGCCACGATCGCCGGCGCGTCCACCGCGTCCGACATCGCGCTTTACAAGGAGAAGGGCATCCCCGCCTCGATGGTGGTCCCCGGCTGCGGCACGTATTCCCGCAGATGGACAAACGTTGAGCCCGGTCCCAACGGCGACGGCCTCTACCAGCCCGGCACGATAGACGACTCAAACATCCACTATTCCACGCTGGTCTCGCAATACATCGGTCCCCGCGGCAAGGGCGTCAACGGCTACACCCGTTACTGGGACGACAACGCAAAAGCCCCGTATCTTTACAATCCCACCACGAAGACCTTCCTCTCCTACGACGACCTCGAGTCGATCACCTATAAGATCGACCTCATCCGCGAGGGCGAGGTCCGCGGACTGATGATGTTCGACTATGCCCTCTGCACCGGTCAGGTCGGAGACAAGACGAAGGGAACGACGTTTATCCAGGAGATATACGACAGACTTACAAAGTGAGTTTATAAATAACGCAATAATATAACGCAAGCGGCTTCACGGTGAAGCCGCTTGCGTTATATTATTATTTACCCTATCCTTCCGTCGCGTATGCGGAAGACCTCGTCGGCGCGCGCGCCGATATTCTCGTCGTGCGTGACTATCACGACGCAGTATCCGTCCTCGTGCGCGAGGCGGGCGAGGATATCGAAGATCTTGCCGGTGTTCTCCTCGTCGAGGTTGCCGGTCGGCTCGTCGGCGAGGATGACCTTTGTATCCATACCGAGAGCGCGCGCGATGGCGACGCGCTGCTGTTCGCCGCCCGAAAGCATGGCGGGAAAGCGGTCGAGCGCCGTTTCCGGCAGTCCGACGCGGGCGACGAGCTCAGCGGCGCGCGGTTTGCACTCACGCGGCTTGACCCCGCGAAGCTCCATAGGGTACATGACGTTCTCCGCCACGGTGAGCAGCGGGAAGAGCCGGAAGTCCTGATATATGACCGCCACCCTCTCGCGGCGGTATTTTTCGAGATCTATGTCGGCGGTGGAGACTCCCTCGCACAGAACGGAGCCGGAGGTCGGCAGATCGAGCCCCGCCATCAGCGAGAGCATCGTCGTCTTGCCGCTTCCCGACGCGCCCATGACGGCATATACCCTGCCCTCCTCGAAGGCGCAGGTGACGCCTTTCAACGCCTGGACGTCGCGGTATTTGGTCTTGTAAACGTATTTTACGTCATTCAGTTCAAAAGCAGACATTTTTCACCTCATTCGCGCACAGCGAAAAGCTCCATAAGTTTTGTCCTGCCTATTATCGCGGTCGAGATGACCGATCCCGCGAGGTACAGCAGTATGAACACGCCGACTGCGGCGAGCTGCAGCAGGCTGAACGCGCCCGTGACCGACAGGACGAGACATCCGGCGGCGCACCCCGCGGCGCAGAGCGCCGCCTGTTCGAGGAAGAAGGAGAAGAATATCCTTCCCTTTTTCGCTCCCAGACCGCGCATCAGCGCAAATTCGCGCTTGCGGCCGTTGACCATGAGCCAGGACACGATAAATCCGATAAGCATGACCACCGCCGCTATGAGCGCCATCATCGCCTTGCCCATGGATATGTACCGCCCGAGAGTCTCGGTCAGCTTGATGAACGATCCGTCCTCCAGCACTATGGTGGTGCGGATCATCCCGAGCCTTCCCACGCGGCTGAAGCCGTGGTCGGCGAGCGAGGCGCGAAGCGTCTCGAGGGCGTCCGCGGACGAAACGGTAAAGCGGCAGGAGGAAAAGTAGACCCGTTCGTACAGATAATAATCCTCCGATATCACGTTGCCCCATACGTCGCGTTTGTTATGGAGCGACGGATCGTAATCGTCGGCGAGCGCGTCGAGCGGGACGGTGCAGGTGAGCGGAACGTAGATGTTCGCCTTGCCGCCGATCTGCTTGTAACTTCCGACAGCCCTGACGGTCATCGGATAATCGAAGACGTGACCGCCTTCGGTCTCCTCCGTCCGCATAACGCTGTACTCGCCGCCGAGCGCGATGCCGTGCTCCTCCATGAACCTTTCGCTCAACACGGCGGGGATCGCTCCGTCCTTGCCGTAGGCTCTCCAGTCCTTGAACTGCGCGCACTCGTATTCGGCGAGGAAGCCCTCGTCCCAGCCTTCAAGCCATTTGACCACGGGCTCTTTGTAGAAGAAATCCTTCGCCGCGTGCAGGTCGTTGAGCGAGACGACGTCGGAGCCGGACAGCTTCCAGTCGTTCAGCCTTTCCTGCCCGAAGCCGGAGGAGCCTGTCTTCGGCTCCTCGCCGGGGACGTAGTATTTGCTTGAGTAGGAGACCCATACGCTGCCCACGCCCTCCGCTTTTTTCAGGGTACGGACGTGGTTTATGTCGATGAGCAGTCCCGAATAGTAACGCCCGTCGGTGCTGACCGCGTGACCGCGTATCTCGGTCTCCTCATACGCCCGGTCGAGTTGATCCTGCCAACCGGAGTAGACACCGCCGAGAACGATGATCACGGCGGTCAGCGCGAAGCATACGGCGGGAACGACAAGCGATCCGCGCCCTCCGCGGCGTACGGATAAGAACGCAAATCTCGCGCTCCCGCGCAGAGCCGCGGACGTTCTGCCCGCCGGGACGCGCACCCGCGTGACGCCTCGTTTCGGAGTCGCGCCCTTATGCGCGTAACGCAGGAACACGACGCAGAGGACAAGCGAGAAGAGTATCACCGCGGCGGCGCACACCGCGACCGGCAAAGGAGAAAAGCCGGTCTCTGCCGTAACGGTATGCGTCACGCCGAGCGAGGTCTCGCTGTACCTCCGGGCGGACGACGCGAAATCGGTCCCGGACGCGACGAGCTCATACACTTTGGGAAGGGCGATCCACCCCGCCGTCCCGCCGAGCAGTGCGGCTGTTCCGGAGATCATCATCGCGCCGGACAGCAGCCAGAGCGCGATCTTTTTGCGCGGCGTGCCGAGGGATATCATTATCTTTACCGAATAGCTCTGCCGTCCGATAAAGACGAAAGCGAACAGGGTCAGCGAGGCGGCGGCTCCGGCGGCGCATACAAAAAGGATGTCGGACGCCGCGGAAGCGATCGAACGGAAGGGCTTTACCGTCTCACCGTACCCCTGGTCGAAGAGCGAAACTCGCGTATTGTCGGGAAGTACACCGCGCAGCGTTTCGACCGCGTCCTCGGCGTACCTGTTTTCGAGAGAGACCGTCGCGAGCGTGTAGCCGTAAAGGGGAGCGCCGCCGCCCTTTCCGACCGCCCATATGCGGCCGGTATAGTCGTTCGACTCTTTGACTATACCGCGGACGTGAAAATCGCGGTCCTCTCCGGCGGGAGAGAGATCGTATACGTTCGACGGATCGGAGGAAAGGAGCTCTCCGGTCACCACGTCGCCCACCTTCAGCCCGAGCTGCTTTGCAAGATCGGCGGAGACCACGCATCCGCCCTCGTCGCCCGGCTCCGGAAAGGCGCCGTCGTTCAGATAGAGCTCGCCCTGCTGGAAAACGAGGAGGTCTCGAATATCGTAAGCGTATTCGGCGAAAACGTAATTGTTTGCGCGCAGGAATTTGTCAGCCGCGTCGAGGAAGGGCTGCGATACTGTATCAAGTCCGTCAAACTCCTCGTAGAGAGGCGCGCCGTCTTCCACCTTGTTTATCTCAAAATTCTCCCTGCCGTTGTGCGGGCCCAAAGAAGAGTTCTTTCCGAGGAAAACGCCCTGCATGACGTAGCTCTTTCCCGGTTCGGGTACGAAACCTGAGCTGCCGGGGAGGAGATTGACGAGCATCTCGGATTTGCCCGCCGACGAATAGAAAGAATAGCTTATACGCGACGAATAGTAGAAAACCTTGCTATAATCGACGTAGCGGACGGTGGCGAGCTCGGTGCCGGGGGGCACTTCCTCGCCGTCGATAGCGAACATCCAATCCGAGTCGACGGTGATATAAGAAACGACCTCCTCGTCGCCCTTGAGATCGGACGATCTGACCGTCTTGAACCACTCGGAGTAATGCGGATCGCCTATGCCGCTTATCACAACGACGCCGAGGTCCTTATACAGCGCGTTGCGCTTCTGCTGTATGAAGCCGTCGAAGTAGAAAACGCTGCGCGCATAGGGCGACGCCGTCTTGACGCCTTTTACCGATCCGACGGCTCCGAGATCGAGTTCTCCGAACGCGGCGCGCGCGTCGGCGTCAGCCTCGTCAGGCGAGGGATACTCCGCGCCGAGATATTCGATAAGCGCGACCGAGCGGAACTCGCCGTCGCACTTCTCTATCGCCGATACGCAGTATCCGCGCACTCCCGCCGCCGCTGTCATGACGACGGTGAGCATGAAAATAAGCGCGAAGAACAAAGCCGTTCTCCCGCGGGATCTGATATTGGTTTTGATGCCGTTTCTGATGTACATGGTTGTTGAGTTCAAAGTTCAAAGTTCAAAGACGAGTTTGCAGTTTGCGGTTTGCAGTTAGCAGAAGGGCTTGGTGCTGAAACGACGTTCGGCGCACCGTAGGGCGGAAGCTTGTCCCCCGCCGAAAGCTCCTTCCTCCGCGTCAGCGGGGAGGGGGAGCTGTCAGCGTTAGCTGACTGAGGGGAGGGGCAAGGCTCACTTCGCTCGCAGTGTTATTTTCGCCTGACGGCGAAAGTGATATTTGCCTGCGGCAAGTGATATCCGACTACGTCGGGTGATATCCGCGCTGACGCGCGGGTGAACGCACCCAACCCCGTAGGGCGGGGGCTTGTATCCCCCGCCGCCTCCGAGATCGTCCGTCCGCAATGAGGTTGGGTGCGTCGTTTGCGCGCTTTTCGGCGGAGCCGAACATCGTTTCACCGAAGGTGAAATCTCGTTATTATCCGTCGCCGCAGGCGACATCTCGTTTCGCCTTCCCCCTCGGGGGAAGGTCGGTCGCACAGCGACTGGGATGAGGAGCTCGCGGAGCGTGTGAAACATATCCCACGCCTTTCAATCATTATAACACATTTTGCCGCGAAAAGGTTACAAAAGTGTGAAAAAAGTCGCCGATCATGTCGATCAGCGACTTGTATTCCGATCCTTTTGCCGCGAACGGCGCCGGGCAGCCTGCTTATCGCTTAACGCTTGCGCCGAAAAAGGGCGGGGATCCTTCCCCGCCCTTGCGTCGTTTATCTTACCCTTCTGAACAGCATACCCTTCCAGCCGCCGTCGGTCTGTATGTCGGCGATGCCGAAGCCGCACTCGTCCATGCAGTCGATGACCTCGTTGGCGCGCTCGTTGATGACGCCCGAGACGGCGACCGAGCCGCCGAGCTTGACTATTGCGCCGAGGTCTGGTGCCATACGCATGATGATATCGGCGACGATATTTGCCGAAACGAAATCGTAAAGCGGCTCCTTGGGATCGAGACGGACGTCGCGGAGCAGGTCGGAGACAAAGCAGTTGACCTTTACTCCGTTCGCCTCGCAGTTCTCGCGGGCGACGCGCACGGCGACGGGGTCGATATCGCAGGCGTCGACGCGTCCCGCGCCGAGCTTCGCCATGATGATGGCGAGTATGCCGCTCCCGCAGCCGACGTCGATAGCTTTCATATCCTTTTCGAGATACTTTTCGATCAGCCCGGCGCAG